>DASZSK010000165.1:0-2742 GCA_035548735.1 Caulobacterales bacterium
GACGAGATTGAAGCCGAGCGCGTCGAGATCGTCGTCGAGGCCCGCCTTCTTCAGATAGTCCGTGACCACCTGGCTGCCCGGCGCGAGCGAGGTCTTCACCCACGGTTTCACCTTCAGGCCGCGCTGACGCGCATTGCGCGCAACCAGGCCCGCCGCGATCATCACCGAAGGATTGGAGGTGTTGGTGCAGCTGGTGATTGCCGCGATCACGACGTCGCCATGCCCGACCGCGAAGCTCTCGCCTTCCACCGGCGCGCGCTTCTTCAGTTCGGCGCTCTTGCGGAATTCGCTGTCCATCACCTTGGTGAAGCCGCCGGCGACATCGCTGAGCACGACGCGGTCTTGCGGACGCTTGGGGCCCGCCAGCGAAGGCTTCACGTCAGCGAGATCGAGCGCCAGCGTGTCGGTGAAGGTGGGCTCCGCATCGGTGCGCCACAGCCCTTGCGCCTTGCAATAGGCTTCGACCAGCGCGACGCGCTCGGCGTCGCGCCCGGTGGAGGCGAGATATTGGATGGTCTTGGCGTCGACCGGGAAGAAGCCGCAGGTCGCGCCATATTCCGGCGCCATGTTGGCGATGGTGGCGCGGTCGGCGACGGAAAGCTCGTTCAGCCCCGCGCCATAGAATTCCACGAACTTCCCGACCACGCCCTTCTTGCGCAGCATCTGCGTGACGGTGAGCACGAGGTCGGTCGCGGTCGAGCCTTCCGGCAATTTGCCGGTGAGTTTGAAGCCGATCACTTCCGGGATCAGCATCGAGATCGATTGCCCCAGCATCGCCGCTTCCGCTTCGATGCCGCCGACGCCCCAGCCCAGCACGCCGATGCCGTTGATCATGGTGGTGTGGCTGTCGGTGCCGACCACGGTGTCCGGATAGGCGATGGTTTCGCCGCCTTCATCGCGCGTCCACACCGATTGACCCAGATATTCGAGGTTCACCTGGTGGCAGATGCCGGTGCCGGGCGGCACCACGCGGAAATCCGCGAACGCCGACTGGCCCCAGCGCAGGAAGGTGTAACGCTCGCCGTTGCGCTCATATTCGAGATCGACGTTCTTCTTGAACGAGTCCGCGTGGGCGAAATAATCGACCATCACCGAGTGGTCGATGACGAGATCGACGGGCACCAGCGGATTGATCCGTTCCGGATTGGCGCCGAGCTTGGTCGCCGCGTCGCGCATCGCCGCGAGATCGACCACGGCCGGCACGCCGGTGAAATCCTGCATCAGCACGCGCGCGGGGCTGAAGGCGATTTCCGCATCGGTCTTGCCGAGGTTCTGAAACCATGAGGCCATGGCGCTGATGTCGGCCTTCTTCACCGCGACGCCGTCTTCGGTGCGCAGCAGGTTCTCAAGCAGCACTTTGAGCGAGATCGGCAGCTTGGCGATATCGCCCAGCCCGTTCTTCGCGGCGACGGTCAGATCGAAATAGGCGTAGGTCTTGCCGCCGACTTGGAGGGTCTTGCGACAATTGAATGAGTTTACGCTGGCCATGAAGGCGCCTCCTGGATCGAGGAGCGCGCTCAGCAAAAGTGGTTGCCGGTTTTGCGTCCGAGCGCGCTCGATTTTAAGTGGACCGCATTCCGGGCGGCCAACCGGAGTCCACTTGGCCTGAATGCGGTCGAATAGATCGCAGGCGCGGCGGGGAGCGCCCCATCCGGAATCAAACCGGCGCGCGGCGCGGTCTTCATACCAAGCCTGAGTAAACGCGCAATTGGCGCGGGGTCAGACGGGCGGAAATGCCTCAGGAATTGGCGGCGGGCGGGGGTGTTTCTGGCGGACGCCGCTTGAAGAAGCGCCCGCCCATGCGCCGCCGCAACGTCAGCACGAGCCAGACGATCAGCCAGATCACCACCACCCAAGGCAGCAGGATGGCGATCACCGTGACGATCGAGGCGACGCCGATGACGATCCAGCCGAGGAAGCCCGCGAGGGCGTCGCCCAACGGCTTGAAGGTGTCGCTGCGGATCGATTGCGCCGTGGACGAATAGGTCAGCGTCAGCACCGACATATCCACGCGGGCGCGCATCACCGCGAGCTGGGATTCCGTGGAGTCGATCTCGCCCTGCACGCGCGCCAGTTCGCGCTCTATGTCCAGGAGATCGGAAAGCTTGCCGGGACGGCTCGCCAGCAATTGCTGTAAGCGGTCCCGGAGCGTGTGCGAGGCGCGAAGGCGCGCTTCGGTGTCGACGATGTCGCGCGTCAGATCCTCGGCGGCCGTGGTCTGACCGGTGATGCGCCCGCCGGCCGCGCCGACTTGGCCGGAAAGGCCGTCCATGAAGCGCCTCAGCCACGTCGGTTCGCCGCGGATTTCGACCGTGCCGGAGACGGCGCTTTCCGGATCGCCGGAGCGGCTCGAACTGATGAGCTGGCAGAGCCGGGGGCCGGCCTGCTGACAGGCGCGGACATGCGCGTCCATCAGCCCGGCCACGTTCGCCGCCGGCAGCTCCATGCTGACGCCGTACGTGTAGGCGAGGTAGCTCGCGTCCTGCGGCTGTTGAGAGGGCTGATGCGGTTGTGGCGACGGCGCCGCTTGGTCTTGCGCCTCGCCGCCGCTTGCCCGCTCCTCCGCAGCCATCATCGGCGCGGCCGCGTTCGTGCTTTCCGAAGGGGTGACGGTTTGTCCGCAACCGACCAGCAGCGCCGCCAGCGCCAGGGCCTTCAAGGCTCGCATGCTTTCCTCCCGCTCGAGCTTAGGAGCGTTAGCACGGCGAAAGCTTGGCGGGCGAGGCGACGCTGCCTACAAGG
>DASZSK010000166.1:0-16656 GCA_035548735.1 Caulobacterales bacterium
CGCCTCGCTCTCCGAGCTGGCGATGTCGCGCACATGGATCAGCAGATCGGCTTCCATCACCGCCTCGAGCGTGGCGCGGAACGCCGCCACAAGTTCGGTGGGGAGATCGGAGATGAAACCGACCGTATCGCTCATCACCACCCCGCGCCCGCTCGGCAGCTTCACGAGGCGCGCGGTCGGATCGAGGGTCGCGAACGGCATGTCCTTGGCGAGCACGCCGGCCCGCGTCAGGCGGTTGAACAAAGTGGATTTGCCGGCGTTTGTGTATCCGACCAGCACGACGGCGGGCAGACCAGCGCGCGCACGGGCGCGGCGCGCCAGGCCGCGCGTGCGGCGCACGTCTTCCAGTTCGCGCTTGAGCTTCAGGATGCGATCGGCGATTTGCCGGCGATCCAATTCGATCTGCGTTTCACCGGGGCCGCCGGTCTTGCCGAGGCCGCCGCGCTGGCGCTCCAAGTGGGTCCAGGTGCGCACGAGACGCGAGCGCTCGTAGGCTTGGCGCGCCAACTCGACCTGCAGGCGCCCTTCCCGCGTCTGCGCGCGCCGACCGAAAATCTCAAGGATCAGGCCGGTGCGGTCGATCACCTTGGCGTTGATGTCGCGCTCGAGATTGCGCTGCTGCACAGGCGACAGTGCGCTGTCGACAACCACCACCTCGGCATGCGCCGCTTCAACGTCGTCCTTCAGCCGTTCAACACGGCCTGAGCCGAACAGCGTGCGCGGGCTGATCTCGCGCAGGTTCACGATCTCGCTTCGCGAAACCTCGAGGTCGAGGGCCTCGGCCAACCCTTTGGCTTCTTCAAGGCGCGGACCCGGCTCTCGCACATCGGTGCTCAGGACCGGGCGAAGCACGATGGCGCGGATCTTGTCTTGACCTGTGTTCGTCGGCGCGTCAGTCGCCGGCTTCATCGATCGCCTTTTCGATTTCGTAGAGCTGGACGGGAGCACCCGGCATGATGGTCGAAATGGCGTGTTTATAGACAAGTTGCACCTGGCCGTCGCGGCGCAGGAGCACACAGAAATTATCGAACCAAGTGACGACGCCCTGAAGTTTCACGCCGTTGACGAGGAAGATGGTCAGAGGCGTCTTGGCCTTGCGGACAGCGTTCAGAAACGTGTCTTGTAAGTTTTGCTTTTTGTCCATGTTGGATCATGCCTGTTTTACCGCCGCGACGAACGCGCGGCTGCGATCGCAGCTATAGGGGGCCTCGCAGGCAGCGGCAACCGCGAGCGGTTCGAATGTCAGCGGGCGCCAAAATAAGCGTCACGCAATCGTAACGCTGTGGGACTCGGCTTCCCGTCGCCGATCGGGACGCCGTCTATCGCGATCACCGGCACGGCCGAATTGGTCGCCGACGTGATAAAGGCTTCGCGCGCAGCCCTGGCTTCTTCAAGCGTGAAGGCTTGTTCGATAACTGGAATTTGCCGCTCCAGCGCAAGCGCCATCAGCGTCGCGCGCGTCACGCCGTGCAGGATGCGGTTCGAGAGTTCCCGCGTCCGCAGCCGCCCCTGCGCATCGACGATCCAGGCGTTCGATGCCGTACCTTCAGTGACATAGCCGTCGGCATCGACGAACCAGGCTTCAAAGGCCCCCGCCTCTGTCGCAGCCTGCCGCGCAAGCACGTTCGGCAGAAGGCCTACCGTTTTCAGGTCGCAACGCGCCCAGCGTGTATCCGGCGCAGAGATGACGGCGACGCCGGCGCGCGCGCGCGCTTCCAGCGCGTCTGGCTTCAACGATTTTGCTGTCGCCACCATGGTTGGCGTTGCATGCGCGGGGAACAAGTGATCGCGCGGCGCCGCGCCGCGACTGATTTGCAGATACACAAGCCCATCGCGAACGCGATTTCGGCGCGCGGTTTCGCGCAGCACGGCGCGCAGGGCGGCGTCGCTCATGTCCCAGCGTATCCGCAGTTCGGACAGGGTCCGCCGCAACCGCGTGAAATGGCCAGCCTCGTCCAGCAGCCGGCCGTCGCGAACGCCCCAGACCTCATACACAGCGTCGGCGAACTGGAAGCCGCGATCTTCAACTTGAATCGCAGCTGCATTCAGCGGCCGGTACGCGCCATTGACGTAGGCGACTCGGCTCATTCGGCCTCGTGGCCGTTTCGGCCCGGCGCATCGACGCCCAGCGACTTGAGCTTGCGGTGCAGCGCTGAGCGCTCCATGCCGATGAAGGCCGCCGTACGCGAGATGTTGCCGCCAAAGCGGGTGATCTGCACGTTGAGATATTCGCGCTCGAACCGTTCGCGCGCGTCGCGAAGCGGCAGGCCGATCACTTCTTGCAAGCCGTCGTGCTTTGAAAAGCCGGCTGACGGCCAGGCTTCCGGCGGCAGCGCATCCACCGTCACCGGCGTTGTAGGATCGCCGGCGGCGAGAATGAGGATGCGCTCGATCACGTTGCGCAGCTGGCGCACGTTGCCCGGCCAATCCGCAGCCTGCAGCGCCGCCAACGCGTCTTCGCCGATCTGCCGCGGTGAAACACCGGACATACCGGCCAATCGGCCCACAAAATAGCCGGCGAGTTCTGGAATATCCTCGCGACGCTCAGCAAGGCTCGGCGCGCGCAGCGGCACCACGTTCAAACGATGGAACAGGTCTTCCCGGAAGCGCCCTTCTTCGATATCGCCGCGCAGGTCACGCGAGGTCGAGGAGACCACGCGCACATTCACCTGCACGTCGGCTGAGCCGCCGAGCCGGCGGAAGCGTTGATCGACGAGGACGCGCAAAATCTTGGCCTGCGTCTCGGGCGGCATGTCGCCGACTTCATCGAGGAAGAGGGTGCCTGCGTGCGCTTGTTCGAACACGCCAATCTTACGCGGTCGCCCCTCCGGCCCCTCTTCCCCGAAGATTTCGCTTTCCATCCGTTCGGGCGCGATGGAAGCCGCGTTGATCGCGACGAACGGGCCCCCGGCGCGCGGCGAGCGCTCGTGGAGCAAGCGGGCGACCAATTCCTTGCCGGAGCCGGCGGGGCCGGTGATCAGCACACGCGAATTGGTTTGCGCCACGCGTTCGATCGAACCGCGCAATTGCGCCATGACCGCCGATGAACCGACAAGTTCATCGCTGACGGCCGAACGGGCGCGCAAAGCGGCGTTCTCGCGCTTCAAACGCGCTGCTTCCAGTGCGCGCTGCACGACGAGAAGCAGGCGATCGGCCGTGAACGGCTTTTCGACAAAATCATAGGCCCCTTTGCGGATCGCCGACACCGCGGTCTCGATCGTGCCGTGGCCGGAGATGACGATGACCGGCATGTCCGGATCGATTTCCTTGAACATGCTCAGCAGATCGAGCCCGTCGATGCGGCTGCCTTGCAGCCAGATGTCGAGCACGACGAGTGCGGGCCGGCGCTGGCGAACCGCCGCCAAGGCCTCGTCTCCATCGCGTGCGGCGCGTACCTGGTGACCGTCATCCTGAAGGATGCCGGAGACGAGTTCGCGAATATCCGCCTCGTCGTCGATGATGAGAATGTCTGACGCCATCAAAGCGCTCCTTCGCCGACTTCCGCGGCGGATTCTGCGGGCTCTTCGCCGCGTTTGGGGAGAACGAAGCGAACGACCGCGCCAGGAGCTGGCCCTGGCGCATCGTCCAAATCAATAAGACCGCCGTGATCTTCGACTACGCGCGCGACGATGGCGAGGCCTAAGCCCGTCCCACGCGTGCGCGTCGTGACATAGGGTTCGATCAGCCGGTGGCGGTCCTGGGCCGGAAAGCCGAGCCCATTATCGATGACTTCAAATTGCACGCCGTATTCGAGGTCGCGCAGGCGCAGCGTGACAAACCCATCTTTCGGCTCTCCATCGCGTGCGCGCCGCGCCTGTACGCTTTCGGCTGCGTTCTTCACCAGATTGAGCAGCGCTTGCGCGATCAGCCGTTCGTCGCAGACCAGCCCGATCGGCTTGTCCACGCCCTCCGCTTCGAAACGAATATCGGCGAACGCGAGCCGCTGACCGAACACGGTCGACCGCGCGATTTCGCTCATGTCGGCGAACGCCATGCGTGGCGTCGGCATGCGCGCGAAGGACGAGAACTCGTCCACCATGCGGCCGATGTCGGCGACCTGGCGCAAAATCGTATCGGTGCACTTCTGGAAGGTTTCGAGATCGGAGGTGATTTCGGAAGAATACTTCCGTCGCAGGCGCTCCGCCGAGAGCTGGATGGGCGTCAGCGGGTTCTTGATTTCGTGCGCGATGCGACGGGCTACATCCTTCCACGCCTCCTGGCGTTGCGCCGAGATGAGCTTGGTCATGTCGTCGAAGGTGAGCACGAGCCCCCCCTCCGCGTCCGGACTCATGCGAACGGATAGGTTCGCGCTGAAGTTCTCGCGCACGAGATCGACGCGCTGGGGCGGCGTGTGGTCATGCGGGGCGGGCTGGTTCAGCAATTCGGCAAGCTCTGGCGACACGTCGATCAGCCGGCGGCCCACAAGATCTTCGTCGCCGTGGCCGAGAAGCTGCGCGGCCGAGCGGTTCGCCGCGCTGATGCGCCCATCGCGATCGAGGCCAAGCACGCCGGCGCTCACGCCGCCCAGCACCGCTTCGATGAAGCGTGAGCGGCTTTCCGCCTCTTCCTGCGCCGCTACAAGATCGCGCGTCTGCGTTTCAAGCTGCGCCGTCATCTGATTGAAGGCGCCGGCGAGCGCGTCCACCTCGTTGTTTTCCGTGCCGACGCTGACGCGCGCTTTGAGGTCGCCGGCGGCGACGCGCCGCGCTGCGTTGGCGAGACGCCCCACCGGTTCGGCGATCTGAGTGGCGAAGGACAAGCCGAGCCAAACCGCGCCCAGAAGCACGAGCAAGGTGATGGCGAGATAGGAGATGGCGAAAAGCGCTTGAATTTGCTGACGCCGTCCTTCCGCCATCCGATAAGCGGCGACGCTGTCGTCAAACGCGCGGGTTCGGCGCAGCAGCGTCGGATCGATGGGCCGAGCGACATAAAGATAGGCGTTTGGATAGGCGCGCAAACGCACGAGTGCGCGGATCACGCTTTGCGTCTCGAACATGCGATCAGCGATGACGCCGCGCATCGCTTCGCCAAACACGTCGGGAGATGGCGCGCGATAAGGCGGCGCGCCCGGCGACTCATAGCGCGCCAGCACGTGACCTTCGCGATCGATGACATAGGCGGCCGCCATGGAACGGTTGTCGGCCTGCGCCGCCAAATAACGCCCGTAGGTCTCGGGATCGCTGCGCAAGCCGGCCGCCGCCTGATTGAGGTCGCTCGCCATCAGGCGCACTTCTTCGCGATTGGTGTCGCGCATCTGATCGACCAGATAGCGACCGACATCCGCGCCGCTTTCCACCACGGTGCCGACCTGCGTCACGAACCAGCGCTCGATGCCCTGGGTCAGCGCCACGCCCATGAACATCGCCACGGCGATCGCCGGGACGACCGCGGCCATGCTGAAGAGGGCCACGAATTTTAGATGCAGACGCGCGCCGGTCGCGTTCGCTCCGGAGGCGCGTCGGATCCGGTAGATGCGAAACGCCAGAATGCCCGCGAGCACGACGCAGATGGCGAGGCTGACCGATAGGAATATGATGATCCAGGGGCTGAAGGGCTGCGCCAGCCCCGCCCCCGATACCGCCTGAAGGGTGGCGGCGATCGTCAGGGCCGCGGCAGCCGCAAAGCCGACGGCGAACCAGATGGCGCCGCGGCTGCGGCGCGCGCCGCTCACCCAAGCTTCAATGGTTTGGCTCGCCGCGAGCTGGGGGGGCATGCCGGCGCAGACCTCATTGTTGCGTTAGAGCAACATGTGTTGGCGCCAAAGCACGCCTGCGTCAATCGCTGCGCCCAGTTCGGATGCCGAGTGTCTGGATCTTCTTCCGCAGGGTGTTTCGATTGATCCCGAGGACGGCAGCCGCGCGGATCTGGTTGCCCTTGGTCGCCTGCAGGGCCTGGTTGATCAACGGCCGTTCCACGTCGGCCAGAACCCGGTCGTAAAGGCCCGGCGCCGGCAATTCCGGTCCAGCGGCGGCGAAAATGCCGGAGAGCCGCCGCGAGACGATGTCCTCGAAAGTCTCGTCTTCTTCGGGCGGCGCACCCATCGCCGCGCGCACTGCGCCGAGCTCGCGCTCGATCTCGCGCGCAGTGATGACAGCGACCGGGCTCAAGGCCACGACGCGCTTCAGCAGGTTCTCGAGTTCGCGAACATTGCCTGGAAAGTCGTGCGCCTTCAGCCGCTCGATGGCGGACGCGTCGAGCGTCTTCTCAGGCAGACCCTCGCGGCGGGCGCGAACCAGAAACGCACGCGCCAGATCGCCGATGTCGTCGAGTCGTTCACGCAATGGCGGCAATTGGATTGTCACGACGTTGAGACGGTAGAACAGGTCTTGGCGGAACTGTCCTTGTCGCGAAAGCGCGCCGAGATTGCGCCGCGCCGCCGCGATCAGGCGCACGTTCGGACGCGCATTCGGATCACTCGACTGCAACAAGCCGACCAAACGCGTTTGCGCCTCGGCGGGAAGATCATCGACGTCCTCCAAGAACAGCGTGCCGCCCTGGGCCTCGGCGAGTTTTCCGTTCGGTCCGAATAGATCACTCTCCAGGCGCGCGCTGGTTGCGCCGGCGAGACTGATCATCACGAACGGCGCGCTGGCGCGGCGGCTGAATTCATGCAGAGCGCGGGCGACGCGTTCCTTGCCTGTGCCGCTTTCGCCTTCGATCAGCACCGTCAGATCCGTTCCGGTGACGCGCGCCATGATGCGATAGACTTCCTGCATCGCCGGCGACCGACCGATCAGCGGAAGGCGTTCTTCCTTCTCGGCCTTGTTGGCTTGCGCGCGCGATTTGGCGTCTGGTCCGCGTGACAGCGCGCGTTTCACGGCGCCCATGAGATCGTCGAGATCGAACGGCTTTGGAATGTAGTCATAGGCGCCGGCGCCGGCCGCCGAAAGCGCCGTCGTCACCGTCGATTGCGCGCTCATGACGATAACTGGCAATTGCGGACGCGAAGCGCGCAAGCTGGGGAGGGCGTCGAACACGCACTCATCGCCCATATACACATCGGAAAGAACCAGATCGCCCTCCCCTTCGCGCACCCACTTCGCGAGCGTGGCCACATTGCCGGTAGCGCGGACCTGATAACCCTCTTTGCTGAGCGCTTGCGACAGAACGAACCGCAGCGAGGCGTCATCATCGGCAAGCAGGATGTTGGCGCTCATGGAGCATCGTCCTCTGGATCGAGTGGAAGTAGAATTTTGAAGGCGGTGCGGCCGGGCGCGCTTTCGACTTCGATGCGCCCGTCGTGCCGGCCGATGATGTCGGCGGCGACGGTCAGTCCGAGTCCCATGCCGCCCGCCTTGGTGCTGGCGAACGGCTCGAACAGACGATCGGCGATCTGCGGGGCGAGACCGGGCCCATTGTCGACGATCTGCACCTCAAGCTGCGCCCGCGCAGCGCCGCTCGCCGAGGAGCGGAATTTGATGCCGGGCCGATAGGCGGTGATGAACGCGACTTCGCCGTCGGCCTGACCGGACACGGCTTCGGCTGCGTTCTTGGCGATGTTGAGGAACGCCTGGATCAATTGATCCATGTCGCCACGCACATGCGGCAAGCTCGGATCATAGCGTTCGCGGATCATTACATCGGGCGCGCTCGATCCAATCAGGCGGCGGACACGCTCCAGCGCCTGGTGGATGTTGAAGCGTTCGAAACGCGGCGGCGCAATCGAGTCGTGCGGATCGATGCGATCGGTCAGCCGGCGCATGCGATCGACTTCATCGCAGATCAGGTTGGCCAGCGCGGCGGCTTCGGCGTCGCCGCTCCGTGCGATAAGCTGCGCGGCGGCGCGGATGCCGGCGAGCGGGTTGCGCACTTCATGCGCCAATGTGCGCGCCGCTGAGTTCACGCCTTGCCCAGGCGGCGCAGAACGAGCTTTGGGCGGTTGGGTCACGACAAGCGCAATGTAGCCGTGATCGCCGACCGGAGAGGCCGCGACGGCTGCTCGGCCGAGCGCAAACCCAGGGCCGACCAGCGCCACGTCCGCTTCCGCCACGCGCGTGTCGCTCGCCAGCGCCCGGCGCGCGAGGCCGACCAGCGGCGCGTCTTGTCCGAAAATCTCATCCAGCCGCCGGCCAAGCAGCCCGCGTCCCACGCCGGCCAGCAATTCGGCGGCGGCGGCATTTACAAAGCGGATGCGTTCCCCAGCGTCCACGCCAAGAACAGGCGCAGGCAGTGCTTCAAGCCAGCGTTCCGCATCCGGCGCGGGAGCGGGCGCGCGGAGCGGCGATTTGGGTTTCGTGGTGGCGCTTTCAGTCATACCTGGCCGCTTGTGTCATCCCTTTTGCCCAAGCTTACGGCGCCTAAAAACGAGGCGCCAGGGGTTTTATGTTGCGATGCAACACGCGATGCGCGAAACCGGCGCCCATGCGGGTGGCGGGGATCATCGTTGCGGCGGGACGCGGAGAACGCGTTGGCGGTGAGATTCCCAAGCAATACAGAGACCTAGGTGGTCAATCCGTGCTCGGTTGGTCGGTCCGGGCGTTCGCAAGCGCGAACATCGAGGAAATTCTTGTCGTCGTTTCCGCGGAGCACATGGATCTGGCCAAATCGGCCCTGATCGGCCTCCCAAGCGTCCGGATCGTCACCGGGGGCCCAAGCCGAACGGCGTCGGTGCGCGCGGGCCTGGCCAAACTCGGCGAGGCGGCCGGGGTGCTGATCCACGACGCCGCGAGGCCGGGACTGACTGCGGAGACGATCCGCGCGCTGCTGAACGAACTGGAGGGCGGCGCGTCCGCGGTCGCACCCGCCCTCCCCCTCTCCGATGCGCTGAAGCGGGTGGATGAGCAGGGGCGCGTCCTGGGAGAAGTCGGACGGAGCGGTCTGCGCCGCGTCCAGACCCCGCAGGCGTTCCGAGCCGCCGCCATCCGCGCCGCCTACGCCAATGCCGATCCCGACGCCGTCTTTGACGATGATCTCGCCGTGGCGGCGGCCGCGGGTTTCGCCGCCAAACTCATTCCAGGCGACGACCGCCTGTTGAAACTGACGTTCCCCGAGGACTTCGCCATCATGGAGCGGATGTTGACCGAAAACCGCACGACGCGTGTCGGCACAGGCTTCGATGCGCACCGCTTCGGCGCCGGCGATCACGTCACGCTGTGCGGCGTGCGCGTCGCTCACGATAAGGGCTTAGTCGGCCACTCCGACGCCGACGCCGGCTGGCATGCGCTGGTGGACGCAATCCTTGGTGCGATCAGCGCCGGCGACATCGGCCAACATTTTCCGCCGAGCGATCCCCAATGGGCCGGTGCGGACTCAGAAGTCTTTCTTCGTCACGCCGCAGGGCTCGTCAACGAACGCGGCGGACGCATCATCCATGTCGATGTCACGCTCATCTGCGAGCGCCCGAAAGTGTCTCCACATCGCGAAGCCATGCGCAGGCGCACTGCGGACGCGCTGGGCTTGCCGCTGGACTGCGTCAGCGTCAAAGCGACGACGACCGAGCGGCTTGGCTTCCTTGGGCGCGAGGAAGGCCTCGCGGCGCAAGCGGTCGCGACCATCGAATTGCCGCGCTAGCGCTGCTTCTGCTGCTGGCACTTCGGCAAGTACGGATAGCTCACGCACTCCTCCGCGCCGGTGAAATTCTCCCACAGCGCGCGCGAGAGATTGATGTAGTCATCGCTCCAGGCGCGCCCGGGCGGCGCCGGCACGTTGCGCCAATCGTGCGATTGCAGCGGCAAGCGCGCCAAGATCTGCGGCGAACGCGCGACGATCATCACGCTGGCGGCGTAGCCCGCCGTGAACGGCGTATTGGGATCGCGGATATAGTCGCTCACGCGATAGAGGGTCGCTGCATGCAGATCGCGGGCCACGCGCGCGGCTTCGCGCACCAGCGCGAGATTGCGGTTCGAAAGGTGCAGAACAACGATCCCCCGCGAACTGGTCTTGCGCAGATAGAGCGCCAGCGCTTCGCGCGTCAGCAGGTGCGCCGGAATGGCGTCGGATGTGAATGCATCGACGACAATGACGTCATAAGCGCCGTCCGGCGCGTGGGCGATCCTCAGACGCGCATCGCCCAATTCGATCTGCGCGTGCGGCTGGCAATTCTGCACGTAGGTGAAATCGCCGCCCGGTCGTGCGGACAGACGGATCACCTGCGGGTTGATCTCGTAGATCGTCAAATGATCGGTCGGCCGCATCAAACAGGCGGTCGTGCCGGTGCCCAGGCCGATCAGGGCGAGATTGCTGGATGGACCGGCGTTCAAGCCGGCGAGAATGCTTTCACCGAGCGCGGTGCGCGGGTTGTAGTAGGTGAGCGGCAGGCGATCGAGCGGCGGGGTCGTGAGCTGTGCGCCGTGAATCGTGGTGCCATTCATCAGCGTCCGCATGCGCAGCGGCGGGTTGACGGGATATTCGACCTCAAGCGTACGGAGCACGCCGAAGAATCCACGTTGTTGCGTGATGATGCGCAGGCCCTCGCGGTCTTCGAGGAAGATGGCCGCGAAGGATGCCAGCACCAGCGCAGCCAGCACGATCGGGCGGTGAAAGTTCAGCAGCAGCGCCAACGCACAGAAGCAAAGGCCGACGATGGTCACGGCTTCGGCCGTTAGGTCCGCACCGAGCGCCAAGCCGAGCGTCAGCATGATGAGCGGCGTGGCGACGCCCATGGCGATGTCGGCGACGAGCGACTTCTCCCCTTCGTAACGTTCCTGCGCCATCGCGTGCACGACGAACATGAGCGTCGACAGGCCGAGCAAGATCGCAACCAAATTCCAGGGTGTCGCCAAGCGCGTGCGGTCCTGATCATGTTCGACATAATGCTGCAGCACGCGCTCGGCGTCGCCGGACTGCGCGACGGCCAAGTAGAGCATGAGGATCGCCAGCAAGATCGCTGAAATCAGAAAGCCGAAGCGCAACGCGCGTGGATGGCGATCGTCGGCCCAGGCGGCAGTCAGCATCGCCGCCGCCGCGCCGATCGCGCCGAAATAAATGAGCATGCGCGGCGTCGAGGGCTGCAGCACAAGCGCCAACAGCAGGACGGCGATGGTGATGGCCGCAGCCGCGCTGGCGTCGGAGATGCGCCAGCGGTCGAGCGCCTCGTAACGCGGACGGAAAAGCGCCGCCGCCGCCAGAGCCAGGGGATATTCGTAGACGTTGTTGAAGATGACCGGGGCGACGAACGCCGCGAACGCGCCGCCAAGCACCCCGCCCAGCGAGACCCAGAAGTAGAATTCGGTCAGCCGGTCGGCATGCGGCCGCGTGCGCGCAAGCGCCAAGTGGCAGACCTGCGCCGAGACGAAGAAACCCAAGAGGTTCGCGAACAGCGCCGGCGCCCAGTGCGATCGGAAAAAGTACGCGAGCGCCAGGAGCGCGAGCGCCCCCGGCTGCAGGAAATAGAAGAAGGGCGCGATCCGCTCGCTCCCACGCGAAAACGCAATCACGAAGGTGGTGAGGTAGAGCGCGAGCGGCAGCACCCAAAGCAACGGCGCCGACGCCACGTCCGTTGAGATGTGCAGCGTGACGCCCAGCACCAGCGCCGACGGCGCCGCGGCCGCAGCCATCCAGTAGAGCCGCTGCTTCCAGCTTGGCGCTTGCGTGTGCTCGCCCGCCATCGGCGCTGGGCCATTGGAAGCAATCGCCGCAGACGCCGAAACCGCGATCAGAACTGCCACCAGGACATAACCCGCACTCCAGGCGATGCTTTGCGCGTGCACGCCGAGCAGCGGCTCGATCAGCGCCGGATAGGCAAGCAGACCGATGAAACTGCCGAGATTGCTCGCGGCGTAGAGGTAGTACGGATCGTGCGCGTCAGCGCGCCCGGTTCGCGCGTACCAGGATTGCAGCAAAGGCGCGGTCGCGGACGCCGCGGCAAACGGCGCGCCCACCGAAAGCGAAAGCACGCCGAGCAACCAGAGCGCCGGGTGGTTGGAGTTCGGCGGCCCAAGCGCATCGGAGACGCGCACGGGGAGCACCAGCCACGCCGCGGTTAGCACCAGGGCATGGATCACGGCTTGAACGCGTAAGTCTTTCAGACGCGCCAAAAGGTGCGCGTAAAGGTAACCGACCAGCAGCGCCCCTTGGAAGAACGCCATTGACGCGTTCCACACCGAGGGCGATCCGCCGAGCAGCGGCGTCACCATGTGTGCGAACAGGGGTTGCAGCGCGAAGATCAGGGCGGCGCTGGAAAACAGAGCGAGCGCGAAAACAGGCGCTGCCGCGCGCCGAGCCAGAGCCTCCATTCGCCTCCCCTTTTCTGACGCGCCTTCTGCCATTCCCGCCGGCGCCGGGAAATGGACTTTTTCGCCGCTTCTGCGTTATCCGCTTATGCGCATGTTTCCGGAACACCTGAACCAGGCGGCTCGCGATTTCTTGAGCGCCGCACAACAGCGCAATTTGCGGCTGGCGACGGCTGAGAGCTGCACGGGCGGGCTGATCGCCGCCTGCGTCTGCGAAATCCCTGGATGCTCAGCCACCCTGGAACGCGGTTTCGTCGTCTATTCCAACGACGCCAAGACAGAAATGCTGGGCGTCCCGAAGCAGCTTATCCAACTGAAAGGCGCTGTGAGCGCCGAAGTCGCTCGCGCCATGGCCGAGGGCGCGCTCGCGCATAGCCGCGCCGATCTCGCCATCGCCGTCACCGGCATCGCCGGCCCGGACGGCGGCAGCGCCGAGAAACCGGTCGGACTTGTGCATTTCGGCGCGGCCCGGAAAGGCCGCGATACGCTGCATGAGGAGCATCGCTTCGGCGATCTCGGCCGCCTCAATGTGCAGGCCGAGAGCGTGGCGACGGCATTCCGCTTGCTGATGCGCCTGTTAGCCTAGCCGCCGCCTCGCTTCTTTCTCGAACGCCGCCATGATGCGGCTCGCCAGCTTATCGCGATTGGCGCTTATGGCGGCCTGCAGGATCGGGTTCTTGAACTCGTAGCCGATCCAGTAATGCACATGCGCGCCTTTCTCGTGCGGCTCGAAACGCCAGCGATTGGCCAGATAGTGGAGCGGGCCCTGCACCAGCTTCACTTCCACTTCGCCCTTGGCTGGCTCGCAGCGCACGGCCGTGGAGAAGCGCACATGGATGGCTTTCCAGCCCACTTCCGCCTCGGCGACGCCCTCCCAGCCGCCCTGCTCCAACGGCGTCTCCTTCAAGACGCGCAGGCGCTGCAGGAACGGTACGAATTCAGGATACACGCGCACGTCGCCAACGAGACGACACAAATCCGCGGGCGCATAGGGAAGAACGCGCTGTGTCTCGATGACGGTCCGCGCCAACTTACGCGCCCATCGCCTTTTCGCGCGCAGCCTTCAGTTTGGCGAAATCCTCGCCGGCGTGATGCGAGGAGCGCGTCAGCGGCGACGCCGAGACCATCAGGAAGCCCTTGGCGTAGGCGATCGTCTCAAGCGCTTTGAATTCTTCCGGCGTCCAGAAACGATCGAGCTTCGCGTGCTTCTTGGTCGGCTGCAGATATTGCCCGATGGTGAGAAAATCGACGCCGGCGACGCGGAGGTCGTCCATCACCTGCAGCACTTCGTCCTTGCTCTCCCCCAGCCCCACCATCAGGCCCGACTTCGTGAATTGCTGCTGGTCGCGTTGCTTCACGGTGTCGAGAAGGCGCAGGGATTGATAATAGCGCGCGCCGGGACGGATCGAATGATAGAGCCGGGGCACGGTCTCGAGATTGTGGTTGAAGACGTCGGGCTTTGCGTCGATCACGCGCTCGGCCGCGCCGGGCTTGCGCAGAAAGTCCGGGGTCAGCACTTCGATTGTTGTTTGAGAGGCGGAACGACGTATCGCCTGGATCGTCTGGACGAAATGCTCGGCCCCGCCATCGTCGAGGTCATCGCGGTCGACGGACGTCACCACCACATGCTTGAGGCCCATGGTCGCCACCGCCTTGGCGACGTTTTCGGGCTCCCCAGGGTCGAGCGCGCCGGGCAGGCCGGTCGCTACGTTGCAGAAACTGCAGGCCCGCGTGCAGACCTCGCCCAGGATCATGAAGGTGGCGTGGGCTTGGCTCCAGCACTCGCCGATGTTCGGGCAAGCCGCCTCTTCGCACACTGTGACGAGCTTGTTGGCGCGGACGATTTCGCGCGTGGCGTGATATTCGGCGCTGGTGGGGGCTCTGACGCGAATCCAATCGGGCTTGCGGGGCGCCGGCGTGTCCGGCCGCCCCTGCTTTTCAGGGTGCCGCGGGCGCTCTCCGGGGCCCTTGTCGCGCAGATCGAGCAGCGTGGTCATAGGCGGAAGATGAGCCGCTTCCCCTTGTCCCGCAACGGCTTGGACAGCAGAGCAGCTCTGTCGCCGCTGCGGCGCCCAGGGGCAAGGAGAGGCGTTTCTCTTGCCAAAGCCGTTGACCTGGCTAGGCTTATTACAAGCGTGAAATAATAATCACGCCCGCGCTTTCGGCTGAACGCGGTCGGGCTGGGAAATCGGAGAGGATCGATGCCGCAACGTCCATTCGACTTGGGGCGCACGCGGGTCACTTTGTTCGAGGCTCTGTTGAGAGCCCGCAGCGCCAAGGGCGGCAAGACCCCTATCCTGGAAGATCACGAACGACGCGTCCTCACCTATGACGACATCATCCGCGCAGCTTTCGCGCTCGGCGGTCGGTTGAAGAAGCGCACTCGGGCTAAGGAAAGCGTGGGCGTGATGCTGCCCACCGGCACGGGCTGCACGGTGACGTTCTTTGCGCTGCATGCGATTGGCCGCATTCCGGCGATGCTCAATTTCACCGCCGGGGCAATGAACCTGCGATCCGGATGCGAGGCCGCGAACGTCGACACCATTCTCACCGCGCGCAAGTTCGTCGAGATCGGTAAGCTCGAAGGGCTGGTGGGCGAGCTCTCCAAGTTCGCCAATATCGTCTATCTCGAAGACGTGCGCGAAGAGATCACCATCTTCGACAAGATCGGCGCGCTCATCTCCGGCTTCTTTCCGCACATATCGGCCGCCTATGCGCACCCCGACGATACCGGCGTGATCCTGTTCACGTCAGGCTCCTATGGGACGCCGCGCGGCGCTGTGCTCTCGCACGCCAACATCGTGGCCAATGTCGAGCAATGCTACGCCCACGTTCCGTTCGATCCGGAGTGGAGCTTCTTCTCGCCGCTGCCGATGTTCCATTGCTTCGGGCTGACCGGCGGAACGCTGCTGCCCCTTTTCACCGGCCACAAATGTTTCCTCTATCCGTCGCCGCTGCACATCAAGGAAATTCCAAAGCTGATCGCCAATGTCGGAGCCAACGTCATGCTGGCGACCGACACGTTTGCCTCGCAATACGCGCGCAATGCCGCCGAGGGCGAACTCTCTTGCCTGCAGCTCATGGTGTGCGGCGCGGAACGTGTGAAAGACGAAACACGCGAGACGTACCGCGAGCGTTTCGGCGTCACCATTCTTGAAGGCTATGGCGCGACCGAAGCCGCGCCGGTGATCGCGGTCAACGCGCCCGCGACCAATCGCAACGGCACGGTCGGTCAGTTCCTGCCTGGCATCGAGTGGCGCTTGGAACCCGTGCCCGGCATCCATGACGGGCAGAAGCTTTTCGTACGCGGGCCGAACGTGATGCGCGGCTATCTCGATCCGCTGAAGGCGGGCGGCGTCGATCTCCTGCCCGACGGCTGGCACGATACCGGCGATGTCGTGGACGTCGATGCGGATGGCTTCGTGCGCATCAAGGGTCGGGTGAAGCGCTTCGCCAAGATCGGCGGCGAGATGGTGTCCCTGAACGCCGTCGAGAACTACGCAAGCCAAGTCTGGCCGCACAACACGCACGCCGCCGTGGCGCTGCCCGATTCGCGCAAGGGCGAACGCGTCGTGCTGTTCAGCGATTACAAGGACGCCCAGGCGGCCGATCTGTTGGATTGGGCCAAACACAATGGCGCGCCGGAAATCGCCGTGCCGAAGAAGATCATCGCGATTGAGGAAATCCCGGTGCTTGGCAGCGGCAAGACCGATTACGTCGCGCTGCAGAAGCTCGCCGCGGAGCAATTCGCGAGCGCCGAGGCGGCTTAGCTGCGTGCGCCCTTCTCCCCTCGAGGGAAGAAGGGATGCATCAAATGTGGATCACCCGCCCGTAAGCGTCCAAGACGCTTTCGTGCATCATTTCGCTCAGGGTCGGGTGCGGGAAGACGGTTTCCATCAGTTCGGCTTCCGTCAGTTCGCCCGTCTTGGCGATGGCGTAGCCTTGGATGAGCTCCGTCACTTCCGCGCCGACCATGTGCGCGCCTAAGAGTTCGCCCGTCTTGGCGTCGAAGATCGTCTTCACCAGGCCCTGGTCTTCGCCGAGCGCGATCGCCTTGCCGTTGCCGACAAACGGAAACTTGCCGACGCGCACTTCACGGCCGGCCGCCTTCGCCTTCGCTTCGGTGAGCCCGACGCTGGCGATCTGCGGATGCGAATAGGTGCAGCCCGGGATTCGCTCTTTCACCATCGGATGCGGATGCTGTCCGGCGATGGCCTCGACGCAGATGATGCCTTCGTGGCTCGCCTTGTGCGCCAGCCACGGCGCGCCGGTGACGTCGCCAATGGCGTAAAGCCCGGCGACGCCCGTCTTGCCGTAGCCATCGGTGACGATGTGGCCCTTCTCGATCGTCGCCCCGAGCGCTTCGAGGCCGAGGCCCTCGACATTTCCGGTGATGCCGACGGCGACGATCGCATGCGAGGCGGTCAGCGTCTCCGTCTTGCCGTTTGAAACGACCGTTGCCTCCACACCGTTCGCCGTGGCCTTG
>DASZSK010000167.1:0-9632 GCA_035548735.1 Caulobacterales bacterium
GGCGTGTTGCCGATGACGTCGAGGACGTTGTGATGCACGCGCATGGCCTCGTTTTAGGCCACGCCAAGCTTTTTCTGCAAATCGCTCGACGACGTCGTGTAGAGGAACACCAGACGCTGACCCGGGCGCGCGATCTTGAACGCAGCCTGGCTCATGATCGCCGCTTCATGGAAGCCGCAGAGGATGAGCTTCAGCTTGCCGGGATAGGTGTTGATGTCGCCGATGGCGAAGATGCCGGGCTCGGACGTCTGATAGCTGGAGACGTCCACCGGGATCAGGTTTTCGTGGAGGTTGAGCCCGAAATTGGCGATCGGCCCGAGCTTCATGGTCAGGCCATAAAAGGCCAACAAGGTATCGCAGGCGATCTCGTAATTGCCCTTGTCCTTGTTGTTGGCGACGACGCCGCTCAGTTGCCCGTCGGCGCCCTTCAATTCCTTCACATCGGCGATGTGCAGATCGACTTTGCCGCTCGCCACCAGTTCGCGCATGCGCGCCACCGAGTGGGGCGCCGCACGGAAGTCATCGCGGCGGTGGATCAACGAAATCTTCTTGGCGATCGGGGCGAGGTTCAGCACCCAGTCGAGCGCGCTATCGCCGCCGCCGGCGATAAGCACGTTCTTGTTGCGATACTGCTCCATCTTCCGAACAGCGTAGAAAACCGACTTGCCTTCATAGGCTTCAAGCCCATCGAGCTTGGGCTTACGCGGCACGAACGAGCCGCCGCCGGCCGCGAGCACCAGCACGTGCGCCGTGACTTCAGTCCCCAATTCGGTCGTGATCTTGAAACGGCCGTCCGGCAGGCGATCGAGTTTCTCGGCCATCTGGTTCAAATGGAACGTCGGCCCGAACGGATGGATCTGCTCCAGCAAGCGATCCGTCAGCTCCTGGCCGGTGACGATCGGCAGGCCCGGAATGTCGTAGATCGGCTTCTCGGGATAAAGCTCCGCGCATTGGCCGCCCGGCCGGTCCAGCACGTCGATCAGGTGCGCCTTGAGATCGAGAAGGCCGAGTTCGAAGACGGCGAACAGCCCCACAGGCCCTGCGCCAATGATGATCGCATCCGTCTCGTAAGACTGTCCCGCTTCGGCCGACACGACCTTATGCGGCGCAGGCGGCGGACCCCCGGCGTCGTGCATGTGCTGTTCTCCTCTCGAGCCGGACATGCCTATCGCAACCTTCCCGCACCAGCGAAATGATTTGGCTCAACCTTTAGGGTCGCTAAACCTGCCGGCTTCCGCTGCGGCTTTAGAGACGCTAAATAGCCGAAATGGCCCGTCGCCTTCCTCCACTCAACGCGCTGCGCGCCTTCGAAGCCGTGGCGCGCCACCTTTCCATCACCGGCGCCGCCGAGGAATTGCGGGTGACGCCGGGCGCCGTGAGCCAAAGCGTCAAGTCGCTCGAAGACTATCTGGGCAAGGCGCTCTTGTCGCGCACGCCGCGCGGGCTGGTGCTCAACGACGCGGCGGCCGCAGCCTTGCCGGCGCTGAGCGAAGGGTTCGATCGGCTGGCGGAAGCGTCTTTGCGGCTGGCTGGCCCAGAACGGGGTGGACGCCTCACGGTGTCGGTCGCGCCATCCTTTGCGCAAAAGTGGCTGGCCCCGCGGCTTGCCGACTTCTCCACCGACCATCCCGATCTCGACGTGCAGATTCAGGCGTCGATGGGACTCTCCAATTTCGAAGCGGAGGGCGTGGACCTCGCCATCCGCTACGGCGCCGGGCATTGGCCCGGCGTGGACGCCAAGCTGCTGCTGCGCGAAGAGGTGACGCCGGTGTGCGCACCCAACGTCGCCGAGGAGATCAAGACGCCCGATGATCTCGCGCGCTTCACCTTGATCCATGACGATTCCAGCTTGAACGATGAAAGCTGCCCGGATTGGCCGATGTGGCTTAAGGCCGCCGGCGCGCATGGCGTCGACGCCAATCGCGGTCCCCGCTTCAATCAGGCGTCGCTGGTGATCGAAGCCGCCGCCAGCGGGCGCGGCGTCGCGCTCGCAAAACGCGCGCTGGCGCAGGCCGATCTCGATGCAGGGCGTCTAGCCGCGCCGTTTCAAGTCGCCACCCCGATCGAGTTTGCGTATTGGATCGTGCATCCGCCGGGCCGCGCGCGTTCGCGTGCGGCGCGCACCTTCATCAACTGGGCGCTCGATCAAGCCGGGAAATACGAGCTGGCCGTAAAGGCCAACGCGAGTTGGACGGCGAGCGGACTCTGAGCGACTATCCCCCTAAAAGGGGGGAGAAGTGGAAACGTCGAAGCGGCTTCAATCGCTCGACATCCTGCGCGGCGTAACGGTCGCGGGGATGCTCTTGGTCAACAGTCCGGGCAGTTGGCAATACGTCTACCCGCCGCTCGACCATGCAGCCTGGCACGGCTGGACGCCGACTGATCTGGTCTTTCCATCCTTCCTCTTCTGTGTCGGCGCAGCGAGCGCGCTCTCGCTGAGCACGCCCAAGGCCGGTCAGAAACTTCATATCGCGCGCCGCGCAGCCGCCCTCATTGCGCTCGGACTCTTTTTGCAGGCGTTGCCTTATTTCGATCTCGCGCATCTGCGCCTTCCCGGCGTGCTGCAACGCATCGGCGTATGCTACGCCGCGGGCGCATTTCTCTTTCTGCTCACAGCAAGGCGCGACGCCGAGGGACGGCGAACCGTCAATATCTGGCCGCTTGCCATCATCATCGCCCTTCTCTTGGCAAGCTATTGGGTGCTGCTGACCTACGTTCCCGTTCCCGGTTTCGGCGCAGGACGGCTCGATTCACTCGGCAGCCTGCCCGCTTACATTGATCGCCGCGTGTTCGGGCTCGATCACATGTGGATCTACGGCACGACCGAAGGCCATGGCGTCACCTACGATCCCGAGGGATTGCTTTCGACGCTGCCGGCGATCGCCAACGTCCTATTCGGCATGATCGCTGCGCGCATCGCCCAATGCGGCGCTCCACAACAGACGTGGGCGACGGTGCTGGGCATAGGCGCCGCGCTGATCGCTGTCGGCCTCGCGCTTCATCCGCTCTTGCCGATCAACAAACGCATCTGGACATCGAGCTTCGCCATTTTCTCGTCGGGCGCCGCAATGGCGTTATTCGGCCTCCTGATCCTGGTTGCGCAAGCGCCCTCCGCCGTGCGCGCGGCCTATCCCTTTCGCGTGCTGGGCGCCAACGCCATCCTGGCCTACGTGATCTCGTGGTTGATGGAAATCGTCGCTGGGCTGGCGCTCATCGCCACGCCCAACGGGTCCATCGGCTTGCAGACCTGGACCTTCAATCTGATCCGCGGCGCGGTATTGCCCGATCCCTACCAAGCTTCCGTAGCTTGCGCGCTAATGGTCGTCGCGTTCATCACGCTGCTGCTCATTCCGCTTAATGCGCGTGGGGTTTATCTGCGGCTTTAGCCCAGGGTTTGCGTCAGCGCCTGCGCCCAATCGTCGATCGGCGCTGCGCGTACGGCGGCGTAAACGGGAAGGTCCGGGCGCATCCGCTGGATCATGTCGCGCGTTTCCTGCAGACCGGCGTTCTCTTCACTTTCGTTGACGATCACAGCAGCGACGGACACGCCGCGCATACGCAGGCACTCAAGGCCCGTGAGCGCATGGCTGACGGCCCCGAGGTACGACCCGGCGACAAACAGCGCCGGCGCCTCGAGCGCCGCGATCAGATCAAGAAACGTCCGCGCCTCCGTCAGCGGCGACATCACCCCGCCCGCGCCTTCAATCAACAACACGCCCTCCGTGAGTTGCGTGCGGATGCGGCAGAATTCGAGCAGCGCATCGAAGTTGATTTCCATATCCTCGAGCTTCGCGGCGAGCGGCGGCGCAAGCGGCGCCCGAAAGCGCAGCGGCGCGATCCGCGCGATGGCCTCGGCGCTCACTTCCCGCCCCAGCGCTTCAAGCAAATTCACCGGATCGCTGCCCGCCGGCGCTTCGGGGTCAAATCCGCTGACCACAGGCTTCAGCGCATCGCAGGCGACGCCTTGCGCGCGCCACGCCGAAAGAAGGGCGCAGGCGATATGCGTTTTGCCGATGTCCGTGCCGGCGCCGGTGATGAAAATTGCACTCACAGCAAGGGCCGCACGGCGTCCGCGAGCCGATCGATGTCGGCGTCGTCATGTCCGGCGGTGAACGCAAAGCGCAACCGCGCCGTGCCTTCGGGCACGGTCGGCGGACGAATGGCGACGACGAGGAAGCCCGCATCCTCCAGTGCGCGCGCCGCGCTCAAGGCGCGATCGGGCGATCCGAGCACGACCGGCACAATGGCGCTCTCGGCATCGGGCATGTTGAGCGCACGGGTGAAGCGGCGCGCCTTGCGCAGCGGCTTCGCCACAAGCTCGGCATCGGTTTCGATGATCTCCAGCGCCTTCAGCGCCGCCGCGGCGCTCGCGGGCGGCAAGCCGGTTGAATACACAAGCGTGCGGGCGCGCGTCTTCACCAGATCGATCGCAGCTTGTGAAGCGCATAGATAGCCGCCGAATGATCCAGCCGCCTTCGACAGCGTCCCCATTTGCAGCGGCGCGGCGCCATGCTTCGGCGCCACAACGCCGAGACCATGCGCATCGTCTGTCATCAGCCAAGCGTCGTGCGTCTCGCAAAGCGCGGCGATCTCCGCCAACGGTCCCAAATCTCCATCCATGGAGAACACGGTCTCCGTCATCACCAGCGCGTGGCGATAATCCCCGCGCTCGTCCTTCAACAGGTCGGCAAGATGGTCGAGGTCGTTGTGGTAGAACGGCCGCAGGTCGGCGCCCGACAGCCTCGCCCCGGTCCACATGCAGGAATGCGCGAGTTCATCGATGAAAATGACATCGCCATCCTTCACCAGACATGGCGCAATGCCCGCATTGGCGAGATAGCCGGCGCCGAACACGCAGGCCGCCTCCGTACTTTTCATCCGCGCTAAGCGCTCTTCGAGCGCAGCGAGCGGCGGATGATTGCCGGTGACTAGGCGAGACGCGCCTGCGCCGGCGCCATATCGCGCCAGAGCTTCCGCGGCCGCCGCCTTCACCTCGGGATGGTGCGAGAGATTGAGATAATCGTTGCAGGAGAAGGAGAGCAGCCGCTTTCCCCCGCGCTCGATCCACAGCCCATCCAACCGCGTGTCAACCTTCAATGTGCGGCGAAGCGACTTCGCGTCAAGCTCGGCGAGCTTGCCTGCGGCGTAGCGGTCAAGGCTGTTCATGGGCGCCCTTGTAGACAGCGCGGAGCCCGCCGCCTAGCACAAGGCGCATGGACGACAGGAAATCGCCGCCCCGCTGGCTGGAACACGGCGCTCGGCACGTCTGGCGCCCCTACGCGCAAATGAAAACGGCGCCGGCGCCCCTTCCGGTCGTGCGCACGGAGGGCGTTCGGCTTCATCTCGCCGATGGCCGCGTGTTACTCGATGGCGTCGCCTCCTGGTGGACGGCGTGTCACGGCTACAATCACCCGCACATCATCGCGGCCATGCGTGCGCAGCTCGAAATCATGCCGCATGTCATGCTGGGCGGGCTCGCACACGAACAGGCTTACCGGCTCGCGGCCCGCCTCGCCGCTCTGCTTCCCGGCGACCTCGATCACGTCTTCTTCGCCGAAAGCGGATCGGTCGCGGTGGAGATCGCGATGAAGATGGCCGTGCAATATCATCTCAATCGCGGCGCGCGCGGCCGCACCAAGTTCGTCTCATTTCGCGGCGGCTATCATGGCGACACGATCGCGACGATGAGCGTGTGCGATCCCGATGAAGGAATGCATGCGCTTTTCGCCGGCGCGCTGCCAGAGCAGCACATCGCTGACCTACCACGCGATGAGAACGGCGAGGCCGCGCTCGACGCGCTGCTTGCCCGTCACGACGATGTCGCCGCGATCCTCGTCGAGCCCTTGGTGCAAGGCGCCGGCGGCATGCTGTTTCACGATGCGGAGGTTCTGCGGCGCCTGCGCCGCCTCGCCGACGCGCACGGCGTGCTCCTGATCTTCGATGAAATCTTCACTGGTTTCGGCCGCACGGGAACGTTGTTCGCGATGCAGCAGGCCGGTGTCGAGCCTGATATCGTCACTCTGTCCAAGGCGCTGACCGGAGGCGCGGCGCCGCTCTCGGCGGCGATCGCATCGAAGCGCGTCTTCGAGGCGTTCTTGAACGACGACCCGATGCACGCGCTGATGCACGGGCCGACCTATATGGGTCACGCGCTGGGCTGCGCAGCCGCCAACGCCTCGCTCGACATATTCGACCGGAACGCGTGGCAAGCTGATGTGGCGCGCATCGCAGCGCGGCTCGAGGAAGGGCTAGCGCCCTGCCTCGGCCTGCCCGGCGTGGCGGACGTGCGCGTCAAAGGCGCGATCGGCGTTGTTGAATTGGAGAAGGCGCCCGATATCGGCGCGCTCACCCGGCGCTTCGTCGAACAAGGCGTCTGGATTCGGCCGTTCAACAAGATCGTCTATCTAACGCCCGCGTTCGTCACCACCGACGATGAACTGGCGCAACTCACGCGCGCGATCCACGTGGCGCTTTCGCGCTAGCGCCTCGACCGATATAGGGAACGCCCTTCAGCCACATCTTGAACGCTTCCCAGTGGATGCCGGCAATGGCCTTGAACGTCATCAGCGGATCGATGGCGAATTCGCGCAACAGATTTGCGTCGCTCAGCGGGCGTCTTTCGCCAGAGAAGGACGCCGTAAGCACCACCTCCTCGCCCCGCTTCACCTTCATGGCGATCAACACCCGCTCGCCGGGCTCTTCGATGGTGAATTCGTAGCCCAGGTCCATGTCGAGGAAAGGGGAGACGAAGAAGGTCTTTGCACACTTCTGCTCGACCGAACCTGACGCCTCTTCGCGCACAGGCAAGACGTAGTCGTGGCGCTCGCCAAATGTGTTGCTGACTTCGTAAACGATGGCCCGGAGCGTCTCTGATGGATCGTAACAGAAATAGACGCTGAGCGGATTGAAGACGTAGCCGAGCACGCGCGGCATGGTCAGGAGCACGATCCGCCCGCCCGGCGTGCGGATGCCCGCATCCGTCAGCTTGCGCTCGATCTGCGGTCGCAAGGGCGCATCGGTGCATGCGCAATGGTCGCGATTGTTCACCGCGTAGAGGTTCGCGCCATTGTGCGAGAGCGTGCGAAGGCTGAGCGACGGAAGTTCGTCGAGATCTAACGCGAGCATGAAGATGCGATAACGCAGCTTGTGGCGCTTCGCGCCAAAACGCGCATGCGCAACACGGCCGACATAGAGCGCTGACTTCACGCCGCGAGGTCCTGCGCGGGCGGCGCGAGATGGATGCGTCCGGACTCGTTGGGAACGATCCATGGCCTGCGCACGCCGCCAAGTTGTTCAGCCACCGCGAGGCCGGCCTGCAACCCGTCTTCGTGAAAACCGGCGCCAAAATGCGCGCCGCAGAACCACGTATTGCGCACGCCTTGCAAGGACCACAGCGCCCGCTGCGCGTGCAGCGAAGCCGCATCGAACATCGGATGGTCGTAATCGATTTCGTAGAGGATTTCGCTCGCCGCGGGCATGCGCTGCGGATTGAGCGTGAGGAAGATCGGCTTCGGCGAGGCGAAGCCCTGCAGCATGTTCATCCAGTAGGAGACGACGCAGCCGCCCTCGGGATTGTCGCCGACATAATTCCAGCTCGCCCAAAGACCCTTGCGGCGCGGCATCAGAGAAGCGTCGGTGTGCAGCACAGCTTTGTTGCGCGCATAGCGAAACGCTCCGAGCAGCGCTCGCTCGTCGCGGGAAGGATCAGCGAGCATGGCGAGCGCTTCGTCCGCATGCGCGCCGATCACCACGTGATCATAGCGCCGCGCTTCGCCATTGGCCTCACGCACCCAGACACCGGCGCCGTCCCGCATGACGCTGACGGCGCCGCCGCGGACGCGATCGGCATAGGGCGCTGTTAAGCGCTTCACATACGCGCGGCTGCCGCCAACCACCGTGCGCCACTTTGGCCGCTCCGCCATGGATAGTTTGAGAAGCCCGTGATTCTCGAAAAAGCGCACGAATGCGCAGGCGGGGTAAGAACGGATTTCCGACATGGACGCCGACCAGATCGCCGCCGCCTGCGGCAGGATGTGATCACGTTGAAACGCCTCGCCATAGCCGCGCAGGGCCAGATAGTCGCCCAGTGAAATGTTGCCGTCGGCCATGAACGAGAAGTCGAGCGGCGCCTTGCGATAGAAACGCTGCAAGTCCCACAGCATCGAGTAGAAGCGCGGGCTTAGAAGATTGCGACCGCCGCATAGGAACGCGGAGGCGCCGACCGTGGAGTATTCGCGCGCGCCGCCATCGAGCGACACGCCGAAGGACATTTCGGTCGCACGCGTCTCGACGCCCAGATGCGCGAACAATGCTGTAAGGTTGGGATAGGTGGCGTTGTTGTAGACAATGAAGCCCGTATCGACGGGAATAACGCCCTGCGCTGTGTCGACTTCGACCGTATTGGAATGCCCGCCCAGCCGGCCCTGCTTCTCGTACACGGTGACATCGTGCTTGCGGCTTAGGAGCCACGCCGCCGACATGCCGGCGATCCCAGCGCCCACCACCGCAATGTTCAACCGCGTCGCATGGCCCAACGTCATAATGTCTCCCCGCGCCCGGGGCGGACGCACCATTTACTACGGGGGGACCGCGCGATCGGATCAAAGCTTCCGCAGTGATCCGGAGTGCGATGTGAGGCGTATCGTGAACAATGACCGCACAGGCCTTGATCGCACGTGCGCCACGGCGCAAAGCAATCCCACGCGAGCGGGTGGACGTGCGTCTGGTGCATAGCCGGGTTGAACCTACGGATGCGGAACTGATCGACGCGATCGCGCGCGGCGATCGCCAGGCGTTTCAACGCTTGTTTCTGAGCTACGCCCCGCGGGTGAAAGCTTATCTGATGCGCCTAGGCGCGCCCGCGGCCGCTGCGGAAGAAATGGCGCAGGATGCGCTCTTCACCGTATGGCGGCGCTCCGCATCGTTCGATCCAACCCGCGCCGGCGTCTCGACATGGATTTTCGTCATCGCCCGCAATTGTTGGATCGACCGGTTGCGGCGCGAGAAGGTCGAGTTGGCCTACCGCGCCGCCACGGATCAAAGCGAAGAGGCCGAGCCGGAGGCCGAAGAGGCCGTGCTGCAGAGCGAGCGCGAAGGGCGCGTCGCAGAGGCGATGAAACATCTGAGCGAGGACCAGCGGGCCGTGGTTCGCCTCTCCTTCTTCGAAGAGAAGACCCATTCCGAAATCGCGGCGGCGCTCGCCCAGCCTCTGGGGACCGTGAAATCGCGGTTAAGGCTCGCCATGGCGAAATTGCGCACGCATCTGGAGGGCTTGGCTTGAGCCCCTCGCATCACCCCCTGGACGACCTCCTCACCGCTTATGCGGCGGGCGCGCTGGAGCCGGGCTTCGGCCTGGTGCTCGGCGCCCATGTGGAGATGTGCAAGACCTGCCGGGAGAAAGTCGGCGTCTACGAGGCCATCTCCGGCGATGCTTTGGACACCATCCCGCCTGCTGAGCTTTCGGCCAATGCCTGGACGCGGATGGCGGAGCGGCTCGATGGCCACCACGCGCTTCCGGCGCTGAAACAGCCGGTGCGGCCGCTCCTGG
This sequence comes from Caulobacterales bacterium, assembly GCA_035548735.1. GTDB lineage: Bacteria > Pseudomonadota > Alphaproteobacteria > Caulobacterales > Aquidulcibacteraceae > Vitreimonas. The sequence continues at coordinate 9,548 of DASZSK010000167.1, forward strand.
AGCGCCTGCCCTTGAAACCCAAGAAATGGGTCGCCCCCGGCCTTTGGGTCGCCGCCGTCGACACGCCGCACGATCCCAACGATCG
>DASZSK010000168.1:0-10544 GCA_035548735.1 Caulobacterales bacterium
GTGCTTGCGGGCCTCATGCTTTCGGGACGCGTCAGCGCCGGCATCGCCGCCGAGATCGGCACCATGCGCGTCACCGAGCAGATCGATGCGTTGACCACGCTCTCCACCGATCCGTTCCGTTTCCTGGTGGCGCCGCGCGTATGGGCGGCGACGCTCTGCCTGCCGCTGCTGGTCTGCGTCGCCGACATCATCGGCGTGATGGGCGGCTATCTCGTCGCCACCGGCAGCCTGCATTTCAACGGCGCGACCTATCTGCGAAACACGTCGGATTTTCTCGAAGCGCAGGACGTAACGCTCGGGCTCATCAAAGCCGCCGTGTTCGGCTTCATCATCGCGGCGATGGGCTGCTACCAAGGCTACAATTCCAAAGGCGGCGCGCTGGGCGTCGGCCGCGCGGCGACCAACGCGGTCGTCGGCGCAATCGTCCTCATTCTCGCCGTGAACTACCTCATCACCGCGTTCTTCGTGGATTGACCGATGACGCCGAAACTCCAACTCGTCGGCGTGAAGAAGAAGCTGCGCGGCAGGCAGGTGCTGGACGGCGTCGATCTCGATGTCGCGCCCGGCCGGTCGCTCGTGGTGATCGGCGGCTCCGGCGTCGGCAAATCCGTGACGCTGAAATGCGCGCTAGGCCTCATGAAGCCCGACGCGGGACAGGTCCTGGTCGATGGACAAGACGTGACGCGGCTTTCGGCGTCGGCACGCGAACCGGTGATGCGCAAATTCGGCATGCTGTTCCAGGGCGGCGCGCTATTCGACTCGCTCTCCGTCTGGGAAAATGTCGCCTTCCGCTTGATCTATTCCGACAGCGTGCCGCGCAAGCAGGCCCGCGAACGCGCGATTGAAGTCATGCGCAAGGTCCGCCTCGCGCCTGAGTTCGCGGACGTGAAGCCGATCGAACTTTCGGGCGGCATGCAGAAGCGCGCCGGCCTGGCCCGCGCCATCATCGCCAAGCCTGACATCATTTTCTTCGACGAACCGACCACCGGGCTCGACCCGATCACGGCGGATGCGATCAACGATCTCATCGTCGAACAAACCAAAGATCTAGGCTGTGCGGCGATCTCGATCACGCACGACATGGCGAGCGCGCGCAAGATCGCCGACGAGATCGCCATGCTCTATGCCGGCAAGATCGTCTGGCGCGGCCCCGCCAGCGCGATCGACAATTCCGGCAACGCGTTTGTCGATCAGTTCGTGGCGGGGCGCGCCGAAGGGCCGATCCAAGCCGTCGTCTGACCGGGCGCCGGCTCAGCTAAGCGCCTTCTCCACCGCGCCCTCGAGCGCTTCAGGCTTCACGGTCGGCGCGTAGCGCGCGAGCACCTTGCCGTCCTTGCCGATCAGGAATTTGGTGAAATTCCATTTGATCGCGCTGCCGAGCAGGCCGCCACCCTTTTTGCTCTTCAGGAATTTGTAGAGCGGATGTTCGCTCGCGCCGTTCACGTCGATCTTGGCGAACATCGGAAATGTCACGTCGTAGGTGAGCGAACAAAAATTCTTGATCTCTTCGGCGTTGCCCGGCTCCTGCTTGCCGAACTGATTGCAGGGAAAGCCGAGCACTTCGAAGCCTTGCGCGCCGTACTTGCGATGCAGCGCTTCGAGCCCCTTGTACTGATAGGTGAAGCCGCATTGGCTCGCCGTGTTGACGATCAGAAGCGCCTTGCCGCGATACTCGCCGAGGGACTTCTCTTGCCCGTCTATGGTGCGGGCGGTGAAATCATAGATGCTCGCCATGCGTCAGCCGTAGCAGCGCGCTGAGCTGCGGCCTAGATGCCGCTAGGTCCGGCGTTTGGCAGAATCGACGCCCGCGCCCTAATCTACCGCCAAATGGCGAAGACCGATCACGTCTATACATGCCAAGCCTGCGGCGCGATCTGGCCCAAATGGGCCGGCAAGTGCGAGGCGTGCGGGGAATGGAATACGCTGGTTGAAGAAGCCGCGCGCCCGGTCGTGCCGGGCGCGCTGGCTGCGCCAACCGGCAAGAAGGGCAAGGCGCTGGCCTTCGTCGAACTCGCGGGCGATGTCGAACGGCAGGAACGCCTCGGCACGGGGATTTCCGAATTCGATCGCGTCTGCGGCGGCGGGCTCGTGCCCGCGTCCGCTCTGCTGATCGGCGGCGACCCGGGCGTCGGCAAATCGACCTTGCTGCTGCAGGTCGCCGCGGGCTTGGCCCGCCAGGGCCGGAGCGTTGCGTACGTCACCGGTGAAGAAGCCGAAGCGCAGGTGCAGGAGCGCGCGCGGCGCTTAAAAGCCGCCGACGCGCCGGTGCGGCTCGCGGCCGAAACCGATCTTCGGAAGATTCTCGACGGCCTGAAGACGATGAAGCCGGACGTCGTCGTCGCGGATTCCATTCAGACGCTATGGGCGGATGGCGTCGAGGCCGCGCCCGGCACCGTCGCGCAGGTGCGCGCGTGTGCGCACGAACTGGTGCGGTTCGCTAAACGCTCAGGCGCTGTGCTGATGCTGGTCGGGCATGTCACCAAAGACGGCCAGATCGCCGGCCCGCGCGTGGTCGAACACCTCGTGGACGCAGTGATTTATTTCGAGGGCGAGCGCGGCGTGCCCTTCCGCATCTTGCGCGCCGTTAAAAACCGCTTCGGCCCGACCGACGAGATCGGCGTCTTTGAGATGGTGGAAGCGGGACTCGTCGAAACACCAAACCCTTCAGCGCTCTTCCTTGGCGCATCCGGCGAACGCGCATCCGGCGCCGCCGTCTTCGCCGGCGTTGAGGGCTCGCGGCCGGTGCTGGTGGAAATCCAAGCGCTCGCCTCGCCCACGGCTTATGGCACGCCGCGCCGAGCCGTTGTCGGCTGGGATAGTGCGCGCCTCGCCATGATCCTCGCGGTGCTGGAGACACGCTGCGGCTTGGGCTTCGGCGGACGCGATGTGTACCTCTCGGTCGCCGGCGGCTTGCGCATCACCGAGCCTGCGGCCGACCTCGCGGTGGCCGCCGCGCTCATCTCCGCGCTCGCCGACGCGCCGCTGCCGAAAGACACGGTCGCGTTCGGAGAAGTCGCGCTTTCCGGAGAAGTGCGGGCTGTCGGGCGAACGGACCTGCGCTTGAAAGAAGCGGCGAAGCTCGGCTTCACCAGTGCGTTCGCCCCGCCGGGCAAAAAGACGGGTGATGGTTTGCGCGTGCGCCCCATCGCTCACATCCGCGACTTGGCCGCGGCGATCGCGGGCGAGTAGTCACTCCGCCAGGCAACCCGGACTTTTGCCGTGGCCGTCTCGGAGATAACCGACGTAATACTCCGCATACGCCATGGCGTCCTCGCGCGTGGCGTTCGCGGGAACGAATTGTGCGATGTCGTCGGCCCAACCGGTCGCGCATGCGCGCGGCTCGCTCGCGCTGTGCACGCAGGCGATGAACGCGTTGTACGCGTGGCGATAAAGATCGAATTGGGCGCGGTTCATCGGCTCGCCATGACCCGGAATAGCGATGCGAAACGGCGTCGCCCACACCGCGTCCAGCGCTTCGCTCCAGCGCTGCGGGCATGCCGTCTCGAAGAAGGGCGCAGGAAACGTGACGAGATCGCCCAGCACCGCCACGTGCGTGTGACGGTCATAGAGCCAGATGTCCGCGTCGGTGACGGCGCCGTTGGTGACATGCACGTCGAGACGCTTGCCGGCGATGCGCACGGGCCCCGTTTGCGACACGACGATGTCGGGGCGCAGCGACGCGGAGGCGTCCATCGTGGCGAGGAAGCCCGCCGTCTCTGCACGCTGTACGTCGCTGCGGCCTCCGTCGTTCGCGTGCGCCCGCGCGTTGGCGAGGTTGCGGGTCAGGAAGCCGTCCGGCCCGAGCGCGCGATCGATCGCGTTGGTGGCGTAGACAGGCGCATTCGGAAAAACCGCCTTGAGGCGGCGATTGCCGCTCGAATGATCGAGATGCCAGTGCGTATTGACGATCGCGGCGATCGGTTTGCCCTGCGCGCGGGCGAAGGCCAGGATGGCGTCGCTATGCTCGGTATGGCGGCCCGTATCGACCACGATCAACCCAGCCGGCGCCGTGAAGATGATGGTGTTGCCATCCGGCCCTCGATCCTCCGGCACCGCCCCAGGCAGTTCGCTCACCCCCGGAGCAATTGTCCGCGCCGGCGCGGCCGCCGGAGCGCCCGCCTCGGCCGTCAACGTCAGCGCGAGCACTGCTGCCGCCACAATCATGCGCGTCCCCTCCACGATTTCGACAAGGCGAATTCGTACCGGGAAGCGGACGGCATGCGATGGCGCGTCGACGAACGGATGCTTTGGGCGGATGCCTGACGTTCCGTGGCGGGGCTTCCTTTCCCGCGGCGGGCCGTTTACCACTCCCAAGCTTGTCCGGGCGGTCCAGAATCGCACCGCGGGCGGCGCGGGGACCCGAGGTCGGGTGGATCGTAGAGGCCCCGCTCTTAGGGGAGAGGGCTGTCAATGCAACTCGGCTTCACCTGGTTTGACCTCGCCGCGCTGGCGGTGCTGGCGCTGTCGGGCGTCATGGCGTTTGCGCGGGGCCTGATCCGCGAAGTATTCTCAATTATCGCCTTCATCGGCGCGGCGATTGCGGCGGTCTTTTTTGCCGACGTGCTGCGGCCGGTGGTGGAAAACTTCACCTCCTTCAAGGGCCCGATCGCTTCCGTGGCGGCGGGCCTTTTGATTTTCCTCGTGGTGTTCATCGCGATAACCGTCGTGACCTCGGCCGTCGCGAAGACAGCGCACCAATCGGCGGAGATCGGCAATTTCGACCGCGCCGCGGGCCTTGCTTTCGGGGTGCTCCGGGGCGTGCTGGTGGTTTCGCTGTTCGTGCTGCTGATGCGCCAGACCACCGACAACGCCTCCACCTCGCCGCAGGCGTCGATGCCTGAGTCCATTGTCGGGGCGCGCACCTACCCCATCTATGAGGGTGTCGCCAAAGCGCTGGAGCAGATCCTGCCCCAGGCGCGCCAGCGCGCTCATGTTATAATTGATGAGCGTCGCCGTGCGCGTGAGTCGGCGGACACGACCACTGCGCCTCCGGCTCCTTCCGAAGGCGCAAAGAACCCTTGAGGCCAGGCCAAATGACCGACCGCCCTCTCCTCCGCTTCCTCGACCACCCGGAGAGCGAGGCGCGGGTCCTCGGTCCCGACGACTGGATCGACGACAAACCCCGCGAGGAGTGCGGCGTATTCGGCGTCTTCGGCAGCGAAGACGCCGCTGTTTTGACGGCGCTCGGACTACACGGCTTGCAGCACCGCGGCCAGGAAGGCTGCGGCATCGCCACCTTCGACGGCGAGCGCTTCCATACCGAACGTTACCTTGGCCTCGTGGGCGATAATTTCGGCGGCGACAAGCCGCGCCGCCTGCCCGGCTTCGCCGGCCTTGGGCATACGCGCTACGCCACGCAGGGCGGCGCCGTGCTGCGCAACGTGCAGCCGCTGTTCGCCGATCTTTCGGTCGGCGGCTTCGCCATCGCCCATAACGGCAACCTGACCAACGCGCGCCTGCTGCGCGAGCAATTGGTGGAGGATGGCGCGATCTTCCAATCCACCTCCGACACCGAGTGCATCCTGCAGCTCATCGCCCGTTCGCGCCGGGCCAAAGTGGTCGACCGCTTTATCGAGGCGCTGCACCAGATCGAGGGCGCCTATGCGCTCGGCTGTCTCACCAACAACATGCTGATCGGCGCGCGCGACCCGATCGGCATTCGCCCGCTGGTGCTTGGCGATCGCGACGGCGCGGTCATCCTCGCGTCGGAAACCTGCGCGCTCGATATGATCGGCGCGCGCTTCATCCGCACCATAGAACCGGGCGAGGTGTTCGTGGTTTCGCGCGGGCGCGACGGGACGATCAAGCAGGAAAGCCATTTCCCGTTCGGCCGTCGTCAGGCGCGGCCCTGCATCTTCGAATACGTCTATTTCGCGCGGCCGGACTCGGTGATCGACGGACGCAGCGTCTATGACATCCGTAAGCGCATGGGCATACGCCTCGCGCAGGAGACCCCGGCGGACATCGACGTGGTTGTGCCGGTGCCGGATTCCGGCGTGCCCGCCGCCATGGGCTATGCGCTGCACGCCAAAGCGCCGTTCGAACTCGGCATCATCCGCAACCATTATGTCGGCCGCACCTTCATTCAGCCGAAGCAGGCGATCCGCGACATCGGCGTCAGGCTCAAACATGCCGCCAACAAGGACGTGATCAAAGGAAAGCGCGTGCTCCTGGTTGACGACAGCATCGTGCGCGGAACCACCTCGAAAAAGATCGTGCAGATGGTGCGCGAAGCGGGCGCCAAGGAAGTGCACTTCCGCTCCGCCTCACCGCCGATCAAATTCCCCGACTTCTACGGCATCGACATGCCAAGCGTGGATCAGCTTATGGCCGCGCACCATTCGGTCGAGGACATGACCAAGTTGCTTGGCGTCGACAGTCTTGGCTATCTTTCAGTCGAGGGACTCTATTGGGCGATGGGCGAGGAAAAACGCGACAACGCCAACCCGCAGTTCACCGACCATTGCTTCACTGGCGAGTATCCCACCCGTATCGTCGATCACGACTCGGACCGGGCGGCGAAGGAATTCCAACTCTCGCTGTTGGCGGAAGCGGCGGCGGAATAGCCGTACCCGACACATGGATCAACGCATCGCTCTCGTTACAGGGGCTTCGCGCGGCATCGGCCGCGCCGTCGCCCGCGCCCTCGCCCGCGAAGGCTGCCGCGTCGTCGCCGTCGCCCGCAGCAAGAAGGCGCTGGAAAGCCTCGACGACGAGATCAAAGCGGAAGGCAAAGGCGAAGCGACACTCGTGCCGCTCGATCTCAAGGATTATGACGCGATCGATAAGCTCGGCGCGGCGCTCTACGAACGCTTCGGCAGGATCGATGCGCTCGCGGCATGCGCCGGCGCGCTCGGACTGCTGACGCCCGCGCACCAGGCGACGCCCGCGCTGATGGAAGAAACGATCGCGATCAACTATCTCGCCAATCAGCGCCTGATCCGCTCGATGCATCCGCTGCTGCGCGCCAGCGACGCCGGGCGCGCCGTGTTCGTCACCTCTGGCGCTTCGAAGAACCCAAAAGCCTTTTGGGCGCCTTACGCCGCCAGCAAGGCCGCGCTCGATGCGCTGGTGGTCTGCTATGCGCAGGAAATCGGCATCACGCCGATCAAAGCGAACCTCTACAATCCCGGTCCAACAGCGACGCAAATGCGCGCCAAAGCGTTTCCCGGCGAAGACCCAAATACGATCTCCTCGCCCGAGGACGTGACGCCGCAACTCGTGGCGTTGCTCCGCCCGGAATGTCAGCTCAATGGCGCCTGGGTGCAGTACGAACGACCCAGCGAAAAGCATTGACGGGCTCCGCGCCACGCTTCTAATAAATATGATAATATATGAAGCCAGGGGGAGGCCCGATGCGGCTGTTGATTGGTGGCGCGCTCACGCTTGCTCTGCTGTGCAGTGTCTGCGGCGCGGCGGAGGCGCGCGGTGAATCCCCTCCCCCGCCCGGAGCGGCGAACGGGCTCGCGTCCACGCCGCCGATGGGCTGGAACAGCTGGAACAAGTTTGGCTGCAACGTGAACGAACAGACCGTCCGGGCCGCAGCGGACGCGATGGTCTCCACGGGCATGCGCGACGCCGGATACCAATATGTCGTCATCGATGATTGCTGGCAGGGCGCGCGCGACGAGCACGGCGACATTCAACCCGATCCGCAACGCTTTCCGTCCGGCATGAAGGCGCTAGGCGACTACATCCATGCGAGGGGCTTGAAGTTCGGAATCTATTCGGACGCCGGTGAGAAAACCTGCGGCGGCCGTCCCGGCTCCTGGGGCCACGAATATCAGGACGCCGCGCAATATGCGCGCTGGGGCGTCGACTATCTCAAATACGATTGGTGCAACACGGGCGCGACGGGCGCCGATCTCCCCGCGCACGTGCATCAACTCAATCCGGTGTCGGCCTATCTGCTGATGAGCCAAGCCCTGCAGGCAACCGGTCGGCCGATCGTGTTTTCGCTCTGCGAATGGGGCAACAGCGAGCCGTGGTTATGGGCGCGCAATCTTGGCAATCTCTGGCGCACGACCGGCGACATCGCTGACGTCTGGGAGGGCCATCCGCAAGCCTGGAATATGGGCGTGATGAACATCATCGACATGCAGGTCGGGCTCGAAAGCTTCTCCGGCCCGGGCCACTGGAACGACCCGGACATGCTGGAAGTCGGCAATGGCGGCATGAGCGACAGCGAATATCGGGCGCATTTTTCGCTATGGGCGCTGCTCGCAGCGCCGCTGATCGCCGGTAATGATCTCGCCGCTATGAGCGCGGAGACCCGCGCGATCCTCTTGAACCGCGACGTCATCGCCGTCGATCAGGACCCGCTCGGCCAGCAAGGCCGTCGTGTCTGGAAGGATGGCGACCTGGAAGTGTGGGCGCGGCCTCTCGCCGGCGGCGGACGCGCCGTGGTGCTTCTGAACCGCGCCGCCGCGCCACATCCGATCACCGTGACGTGGGAGCAGCTCAACTATCCCGCGCGCCTCTCCATGCGCGTGCGAGACCTCTGGGCGCATCGCGGTCTAGGCAACGCAGCCGGCCGCTTCACGGCGACGGCGCCCGGACACGGCGTGGTGATGATCCGGCTCGATCCGTGACATATAAGGCCGCGTGAGCGGCACTTATGATTGCATCATCATCGGCGGCGGCGCAGCGGGCTTGTTCTGCGCGCTGACCGCGGGCCAGCGCGGCAAGCGCGTGCTGCTGCTTGAACACAATGCCGAGGTTGGAGCAAAGATTCTCATCTCCGGCGGCGGACGCTGCAATTTCACCAATCTGAACGCCGGCGACCCGAGCCGCTACATTTCCTCCAACCCGCATTTCGCCCGCTCCGCACTGGCGCGCTTCAAGCCAGCCGACTTCGTCGCGCTCGTCGAGAAGCATCGCATTGCCTTTTATGAAAAGACGCTCGGGCAGCTCTTCTGTGAAGGCGCGGGCAGCGCGAGCAAGATCGTCAAGCTGTTGCTGGACGAATGCGCAGCCGGCGGCGTCGATATTCGTACGCATTGCGAAGTGCGGTCTGTGTCACGCAATGAGACGTTCCGCGTAGAAACGACGCTCGATGCGTTCGCCGCGAGGACACTCGTGGTCGCCAGCGGCGGCCTGAGCATCCCGAAGCTCGGCGCCGGCGACATCGCCTATCGCATCGCGCGCCAGTTCGACGTGCCGATCGTGTCGACGCAGCCTGGCCTCGTTCCGTTGACATTCGGGGAGAGCGACCTTGGCTGGATGCGCCCCCTCTCCGGCCTCAGCACGCCGATTACCGCACGCTGCAACGGGCCTGCGTTTCGCGAAGCGGCGCTCTTCACGCACCGCGGTCTTTCGGGACCGGCGATCCTGCAAGTCTCCTCCTATTGGCGCGCGGGCGACGCAATCGAAATCGATTGGGCGCCGGATGCGCCTCAGACGTTCCTCGTCGAGCGCAAGCGCGTCCGGCCCAAAGCGTTGATCAAGACCGCGCTGAGCGAAACCATTCCCGAACGCCTCGCCGCCGCGCTCAGCGCGAGCCTGCCGCCGGCGCCGCTTGGCGATGTGAAGGATCAGGCGCTGATCGAGGCGATGCGCGCGCTCAAGAGCTGGCGCATCACGCCCACCGGCACGGAAGGTTACGCGAAAGCCGAGGTCACCGTCGGCGGCGTCGACGTGAACGCGCTCTCACAACAGAGCATGGAAGTGAAGGCTACACCCGGCCTGTCCTTCATTGGCGAATGCGTCGACGTGACCGGATGGCTGGGCGGGTATAATTTCCAATGGGCCTGGGCGAGTGGCGCGGCGGCGGGGAAGGCGATTTAGCGAGGGTGGACGTGAAGGATCTAACTCAATTACTGTGTTGTCTATTCGTCGGCGCACTCATCGCTGGATGCGCCTCATTGAGACCGGAAACGTCGAGCGCCCTAGCAGCGGCATCGATCACTGCTCCTTCCAATGTGGACTTCGAGTTTGCTGAAGTTGACTGGGTGCATCGGGTGGAGGGCTTGGGCGATATAGCCCATTGCAAACGCTTTGAGGCCCTACGGTGTCACGCCACCTCTGAGTCTGGCACTTATACGTGCCGATACCGTGAGTACGCGCGCACTCGGCCCTGGCCGACGAAAACCGCAACGATTCGCCTCGAAGACAATCTGTGGCGGTGGGTCACCGGCGACCCACCTTCATGCTCAGCTCTCGTCCTTCAGTGAACGCCCAGCTCGGTCTCGGCCTACTCCTCCGCGAACGGGTTCTTCCCCGCCTTTACAATGAGCCGCACGGGCGCGGCGTGCAGATCGAACGCGTCGCGGATGCCGTTGACGAGATAGCGCCGGTAACTCTCCGGCATATCCTCTGCGCGCGAGGCGATCAGCACGAAGGTCGGCGGACGCGCTTTCACTTGCGCGATATAGCGCGGCTTGATGCGCTTGCCGCGCACCGCCGGCGGCGGGTGCCGTTCCACCGTGGCGCGCAGCCAATTGTTCAGATCGGACGTTTTCACCCGCGCCGTCCAATCCTCATGCGCTTCCAACACGGACTTCATCAGCCGGTCGAGCCCGACGCCCGCTTGCGCCGCTAGCGTC
>DASZSK010000169.1:0-8857 GCA_035548735.1 Caulobacterales bacterium
CGCGTCCTCTATTTCGAGCAATATTGCGTGGTGGAGCCGGGGCTCACCAGCCTCACGGCGACGCAATTGCTCACTGAAGAAGACTATATCCGCGCGCAGGATGAGTTCGGCGAGGACAGCTTCACCGCCATGATCGGCGCCGAAGCCATCCGCGAACTTCTGATGCAGCTCGACCTCGAGCGCGAAGCCGAGCAGCTCCGCAAGGAGATCGCGGAAGCGACCTCCGAGTTGAAGCCGAAGAAGCTCGCCAAGCGGCTGAAGCTCGTCGAAGCCTTCATCCGCTCGGGCAACAAGCCGGAATGGATGATCCTGCAGGTCGTGCCGGTGATCCCGCCGGAACTGCGCCCGCTCGTTCCGCTGGACGGCGGCCGCTTCGCGACGTCGGATCTGAACGATCTCTATCGCCGCGTCATCAACCGCAACAATCGTCTGAAGCGCCTGCAGGAGCTGCGCGCGCCGGACATCATCATCCGCAACGAAAAGCGGATGCTGCAGGAAGCGGTGGACGCGCTGTTCGATAACGGCCGCCGCGGCCGCGTCATCACCGGCGCCAACAAGCGTCCGCTGAAGTCGCTCGCCGACATGCTGAAGGGCAAGCAAGGCCGCTTCCGTCAAAACCTGCTGGGCAAGCGCGTCGACTATTCCGGCCGTTCGGTCATCGTCGTCGGCCCGGACTTGAAGCTGCATCAGTGCGGCCTGCCGAAGAAGATGGCGCTCGAGCTGTTCAAGCCGTTCATCTATGCGCGGCTCGACGTGAAGGGCCTCTCCGGCACCGTGAAGCAATCGCGGCGCATGGTGGAGAAGGAACGTCCGGAAGTCTGGGACGTGCTCGAAGAAGTCATTCGCGAGCACCCGGTTCTGCTGAACCGCGCGCCGACTTTGCACCGCCTCGGCATTCAGGCGTTCGAGCCGAAGCTGATCGAAGGCAAGGCGATCCAGCTTCACCCGCTCGTCTGCGCGGCGTTCAACGCCGACTTCGACGGCGACCAGATGGCCGTCCACGTTCCGCTGTCGCTCGAAGCGCAGCTGGAAGCGCGCGTGCTGATGATGTCCACCAACAACATCCTGAGCCCCGCCAACGGCAAGCCGATCATCGTGCCGTCGCAAGACATCGTCTTGGGCCTCTATTATCTGTCGCTAATGAAGGACAGCGAGCCGGGCGAAGGCAAGCTGTTCGCTGATATGGGCGAAATCGAAGCCGCGCTCGAAGCCGGCGTCGTGACGCTGCACACCAAGATCAAGTCGCGCTACGAGTCGGTCGATGAGAATGGCAAGTCGCGCCAGATCACGATCAACACGACGCCCGGCCGCATGAAGCTCGCTGAGCTCCTGCCGAAGCATCCGAAGGTCAGCTATTCGGTGCTCGACAACGTGCTGACCAAGAAGGAAATCGGCAATTTGATCGACACCGTCTACCGCCACTGCGGTCAGAAGGCGACGGTCATCTTCGCCGACCGGATCATGGCGCTCGGCTTCCGCGAAGCCTGCAAGGCCGGCATCTCGTTCGGCATGGGCGACATGATCGTGCCGAAGGCGAAGGAAGCGCTCGTCGAGGATACGCGCAAGCGCGCGGCCGAATACGAGAAGCAATATGCCGACGGTTTGATCACCAAGGGCGAGAAGTACAACAAGGTGGTCGACGCCTGGTCGAAGTGCACCGACAAAGTCGCCGACGCGATGATGGAAGAAGCCTCCAAGCCGGCCAAACAAAAGGATGGCCGTCTGGGCGAGCTGAACTCCGTCTTCATGATGGCGCACTCGGGCGCACGCGGTTCGAAGAACCAGATGAAGCAACTCGCCGGCATGCGCGGCCTGATGGCCAAGCCGTCGGGTGAAATCATCGAGACGCCGATCATCTCGAACTTCAAGGAAGGCCTCTCGGTCCTTGAATACTTCAACTCCACCCACGGCGCCCGGAAGGGTCTCGCCGACACGGCGTTGAAGACCGCCAACTCCGGCTATCTCACGCGTCGTCTGGTCGACGTCGCGCAGGATTGCATCATCACCGAGGAAGATTGCGGCACGCAGGACGGCATCGCCATGGCGGCGGTGATCGACGGCGCCGACATCGTCGTCTCGCTCGGCACCCGCATCCTTGGCCGCACAACGGCGACCGATGTGGTCGATCCGGGCACGGGCGAAGTGATCGCGCCGGCCGGCGCTTATCTCGACGAAGACCTCGTGGCGAAGATCGAGAAGGCGGGCGTGCAGGCAGTGAAGGCCCGTTCGGTGTTGACCTGCGAAACCCGCACCGGCGTGTGCGCGGCCTGCTACGGGCGCGACCTCGCCCGCGGCACGACGGTCAATATCGGCGAAGCCGTCGGCGTCATCGCGGCGCAATCGATCGGCGAACCGGGCACGCAGCTCACCATGCGCACGTTCCACATCGGCGGCGCCGCGCAGCTCGCGGAAACGTCGGCGATGGAAAGCGCCCACGACGGCAAAGTGCGCCTCGTCAATCGCGCCACCATCAAGAACAAGGACGGCGAGCTCATGGTGATGAGCCGCAACATGCAGGTGGTGATCGTCGACGAAGAGGGCAAAGAGCGTCAGAGCTTCAAGCTGCCGTTCGGCGCGCGTCTGAAGGTCGACGAAAGCTCCAAGGTTTCGCGCGGCGACCGCATCGCCGAGTGGGACCCGTACGCGACGCCGATCCTCACCGAAGTCGGCGGCCGCGCCCGCTTCGAAGACGTGATCGAAGGCGTATCGGCGCGTGACGAATTCGACGAAGCCACCGGCATCTCGTCGAAGGTCGTGATCGATTGGCGCGCCACGGCGAAGGCGTCGGATCTGCGTCCGGCGATCGTCATCCTCGGCGCCAAGGGCGAGCCCCTGAAGCTCTCCAACGGCCAGGACGCGCGTTATCTGCTGCCGGTCGGGGCCATTCTCTCGATCGCCGACGGGGACGATGTGGCGCCCGGGCAGGACCTCGCGCGGATGCCAACGGGCGGCGCCAAGACCCGCGACATCACGGGCGGTCTGCCGCGCGTGGCGGAGCTGTTCGAAGCGCGCCGGCCGAAAGATCACGCGATCATCGCCGAAATCGACGGCCGCGTGGAGTTCGGTCGCGACTACAAGTCGAAGCGTCGCTTGCGGCTGGTGCCGGAAGACGAGTCGATTGAGCCGATCGAGTACATGATCCCGAAGGGTAAGCACATCGCCGTGCAGGAAGGCGACTTCGTGAAGAAGGGCGAATACCTGCTCGACGGCAATCCTGCGCCGCAGGACATCCTCTCGATCATGGGCGTCGAAGCGCTGGCGAACTATCTCGTCGAGGAAATCCAGAAGGTCTATCGCCTGCAGGGCGTGCCGATTAACGACAAGCACATCGAAGTGATTGTCCGGCAGATGCTGCAGAAGGTGGAAGTCATGGACGGCGGCGACACCGAATTCCTCAAAGGGGAGGCGGTGGAAGCGCTCGATCTCGAAGACGAGAACAAGCGGGTGCTCGAACTCGGCCTCAAGCCGGCGACCGCGCAGCCCATGCTGCTCGGCATCACCAAGGCGAGCCTGCAGACGCGTTCGTTTATTTCCGCGGCGTCGTTCCAGGAAACCACGCGCGTGCTCACCGAAGCCGCTTCGTACGGCAAGTCGGACACGCTCGAAGGCTTGAAGGAAAACGTCATCGTCGGCCGTCTCATTCCGGCCGGCACCGGTGGTCAGCTGCGCCGCTATCAGAAGCTCGCAGCCGAACGCGATGCGAAGCTCGCGCTCGAAGCGGCCGAAGATGCGCGTCTCTCGCGTCCGGAAGCTGCGGAATAACGCGAAGGTTCATCTGAACGTGAAGAGGCCGGCGAGCAATCGCCGGCCTTTTTGTTTAGATTGTCGCGATGAAGATTCTGGTGCTGGGCGCATACGGATTGCTCGGGCTGCCGATCGCCCAGGCGCTGGCGGCGCGTGGACACACAGTGGTGGGGCTCGGCCGCTCTGTCTCGTTTGGCAAGCGCGTGGCGCCAAAATTGGAATGGATTGGCGCGGATATCGCGAGGCTCACGACGCCTGAACAATGGGTCGCGCTCCTGAGCGGCGTCGACGCTGTCGTCAACGCCGCGGGGGCCTTGCAGAGCGGGGCGAAGGATCGGCTCGAGGCGCTGCACGTTGATGCGATCTCGGCTTTGGTGCGCGCTTGCGAAGAGCGCGGCGTGCGGCGCTTTGTGCAGATCTCGGCGCCCGGCGCCGCCCACGACGCAACCACGTCCTTCATGCGCACCAAGGCGCGCGGCGACGACGCAGTGCGTGCGAGCGCGTTGGAATGGGTGGTGTTCAAGCCGGGGCTGGTGATCAGCCCGTACGCCTATGGCGGAACGGCCTTGCTGCGCTCGCTGGCGGCGTTTCCGCTGGCGCAACCCTTGGTGCTGGCGCAACAGCGCATGCAGACGGTCGCCCTTGATGATGTCGTGGACGCCGTTGTGCGTGCGGTCGAAGGCGGAACGCCGTCGCGATGCGACTATGACCTCGTCGAGGAGGCGCCGCACACGCTGCGCGAAATCGTTGCGCGCTGGCGCGCCCATTTGGGCTTTGGGCCGGCGCGGCTGACGCTCAGCCTTCCGCTTTGGTTTGGCTTTCCGATTGCATGGCTGGCGGATGTCGGGGGATGGTTGGGTTGGCGCTCGCCGCTGCGGACGACGGCTTTGCGCGTGCTTGAAGGCGATGTGCTGGGCGATCCGGCGCCTTGGCGCGCCGTGCGCGGCGCGCCGCTTGCCTCGCTTGAGGAAGCGCTGGCGAGGACGCCGTCGAGCCTGCAGGAGCGCGTTTTTGCGCGCGCACAGCTTGTGCTGCCAATCCTGCTCATGTCCGCCGTCGCATTCTGGATGCTGTCCGGCGCTATCGGGCTCATCGAGCGCCAAAGCGCAGCGGTTTTGCTGGCGCCGGTGCTGCCGCCGGATCAGGCGCGATGGGCCGTGCTGTTCTGGTCGGTCGTCGATCTTGCGATCGGCGGCGGAATGCTTTTCCGTCGGACAACCGTCTTCGCCAACATCGCCGCAATCGTGGTTTGCCTCTTGTATGCATTGGGCGCGACGCTGCTGACGCCGGTGCTGTGGAGCGATCCGCTGGGACCGCTGGTGAAGATCGTTCCCGTCGCGTGCTTGTCGCTCGCCTTGCTTGCGTTGTTGCAGGAGCGCTGATGGAGACGCTGGTCCTCTTCCTGCGCTGGGCGCACGTTATTGGCGCCTGCGTGCTGCTCGGCACCGGCGCCGGCATCGCTTTCTTCATGCTGCTGGCGCACCGCACGCGCGATCCCGCGTTCATCGCCAAGATGGCTGACATCGTGGTGCTGGCGGACTTCGTCTTTACCGCCTCGGCCGTCGTGCTTCAGCCGATCACCGGGGCGTCGCTCGCGGCCTTGCTGGGTTGGAAGCTCACCGATGCATGGCTGGCGCTCTCGCTATGCCTTTATGCGTTGACGGGCGCGTTATGGCTGCCGGTCGTGTGGATGCAGATGCGTCTACGCGATCTGGCGCGCGCCAGCGCGCAAAGCGGCGAAGCATTGCCGCCACGCTACTTCCGACTGTTTCGCCTCTGGCTCCTCTGCGGCGCGCCGGCCTTTCTCGCCGTGCTCACGATTATTTGGCTCATGCTGGCGCGCCCCAGCTTCGGCTGAAGCCTTGGCCTTGAGCCCGACGCGGCTTATGGTCCGCGCGCCTTTTCAAGGAGGATCGTGAGCGCAATGGCCGTCCCGGTGTCCCAAGCTCTTCGTCGCATCAAGCCGTCGGCGACTTTGGCGGTGTCCGCTAAAGCGCGTGCTTTGAAAGCGGCGGGCCGGGATGTGATTGCGCTCTCCGCGGGCGAGCCCGACTTCGACACGCCCGAGAACATCAAGGACGCCGCCATCCGCGCGATCAAGGAAGGCAAGACGAAGTACACCGATGTCGACGGCATCCCGGAGTTGAAGGACGCCATCGTCGCCAAGTTCAAGCGCGAGAACGGCCTCACCTACACGCGCAGCCAAGTGAACGTCTCGCCGGGCGGCAAGGCGGTGATCTTCAACGCGTTCCTGGCGACGCTCGACCCAGGCGACGAAGTGATCGTGCCGGCGCCCTATTGGGTGAGCTATCCCGACATGGTGCTGCTCTGCGGCGCGACGCCGGTGTTCGTCGAAACGCGCATGAGCGACGGGTTCAAGCTGCGCGCGCACGATCTCGCCAATGCGCTGACGCCGAAGACCAAGTGGATCATTCTCAATTCGCCGTCCAATCCGTCCGGCGCGGCGTATACCGCCGACGAGTTGAAGGCGATCGCCGCCGTGCTGCTCGAATTCCCGAACTGCTACGTGCTGACCGATGACATGTACGAGCACCTCGTCTATGGCGGCTTCAAGTTTACCACCATCGCGCAGGTCGAGCCGGCGCTTTACGATCGCACGCTGACGATGAACGGCGTGTCGAAAGCCTATTCGATGACCGGGTGGCGCATTGGCTACGCCGCTGGACCGGAGGGCATCATCAAAGGCATGGCCAACGTGATGAGCCAGTCGACCTCGAACCCATCGTCGATCTCGCAATGGGCGAGCGTCGAAGCGCTGAACGGCACGCAGGATTTCATCCCCAAGCATCAGAAGCTGTTTCAGGAGCGGCGCGACCTCGTCGTGTCGATGCTGAACCAGGCGCGCGGCATCAAGTGCCCGACACCGGAAGGCGCGTTCTATGTGTACCCCTCTTGCGAGGGGCTGATCGGCAAGAAGGCGCCGTCTGGCGCCGTCATCAACAATGACGAGGATTTCGCACGCGAGCTGTTGGAGGCCGAAGGCGTCGCGGTCGTGCACGGCAAGGCGTTCGGGCTTGAGCCGTGCTTCCGCATCTCCTATGCGACTTCGAACGCGCAGCTCGAAGATGCCTGCGCGCGTATCCAGCGCTTCTGCGGGAGTGTGAGCTAGGCGAAAGCGGCGGTGCCGCCGCTCGCCGTCGCGCTCGCACTCACCTCAGCCGTCATCCATGCGAGTTGGAACGCCGTTCTGAAGCGCGGCAGCGACCGCGTGACGGACTCCTGTCTCGTCGGCGTTGGCGGCGCGGTGCTCGGCGCCGTTCTGATCGCGATGCTCGGCGCGCCCAACGCCGCGACATGGCCGTTCCTACTCATCTCGACGCTGATCCATAACCTCTATTGGTTCACGCTGCTCAAGGGCTATGACGCGGGCGATCTTTCCCACGTCTACACGCTGTCGCGCGGATCGGCGCCGCTGCTCGTTGCGCTCGGCGCGGCGTTGAGCGCGCGGGAAATTCCGGGCGCGCGTGAAATGGCGGGCATCGTCACGGTCAGCGTTGGCGTGCTGTGTGTTGGCGTGAGTCCGCGCGCGCCCTTGCGCGCGACGTTGTGGGCGTTCGCCATCGGCCTCTGCATCGCGTCTTACTCGCTGGTCGATGCGCTGGGCGCGCGCGCGTCCGGCAATGCGGCGCTCTATATTGGCTGGAACCAAACCTTGATGTCCGTTCCGCTGGTCGGCTTCGCGATTTGGCGGCGCGGCCCGCGGAGGCTTTGGCGCGACGCGCAACGCGATCCTTGGCGCGGCCTGATCGTCGGCGCGGTGAGCATGGCCGGTTACGGCCTGGTCTTGTGGGCGCAGACCATGGGGCCGATCGCCCAGACGACGGCGCTGCGGGAAACGTCGGTCGTATTCGGGGCGCTGATCGCTTGGCTCTTCATGCATGAGCGCGTCGGTTTGCGCCGCGCGGTTGGCGCCGGTCTGGCTGCGGCGGGCGCGGCGCTGATTGCCTTTTGATAGAAAAAAGCCGCGCTAACCCTCGGGGTCCGCGCGGCTTATGAAGTGTGCCTTTGGGGGGAGGAGACCGCCCGGAGGCGGACTTGCGCGTAAGGCGACGCGCGGGGCGAACCTTAGGGTCGATCGGGGCGGCAAAAAGGCCGAAGAGCGGCGCCCGCAGCGCATCGTGGCCGCGATGGAGAAAGGTTCACCCCGGACGCAGCCGCCAGTTGCGCAGGATCAACGTGGCGTCTCCCAAGTTCGACAGAGTGTGTCGCGACTTGGTCGGAGATGAACATGAATCGCATGAAGGGGAAGGTGGCGCTGGTTACGGGCGCGGGCCTGGGCCTCGGCGCAGCGGCCGCGCTCATGCTTGCGCGCGAGGGCGCGAAAGTCGTCGTCACCGATGTGAAGGAAGCCGAGGGGCGCGCCATTGCCGATCGCATCGTCGACGATGGGGGCGAAGCGATTTTCCTGCGTCACGACGTGGCGCAGGAGGCGGACTGGCAGGACGTCACCAAGAAAGCGCTCAACCGCTTCGGCAAGCTCGACGCTGTCGTCAACAATGCCGGCGTCGCGCTGAGCGCCAATGTCGAAGACACCACGCTTGAACAATGGCGCTGGCTGATGAGCATCAATCTCGACGGCGTGTTTCTCGGCGTCAAATACGCCATCAGCGCAATGAAGGATCATGGCGGGTCGATCATCAATCTGTCTTCGATTGAAGGTCTGATCGGCGACCCGAACCTCGCGGCGTATGACGCGAGCAAAGGCGGGGTGCGCCTCCTGACGAAATCGGCCGCGTTGCATTGCGCCAAGGCCGGCTACAAGATTCGCGTGAATTCCGTGCATCCGGGTTACATCTGGACCCCGATGGTGGAGCACTACACCGAACAGCAGCCCGATGCGGCCGAAGCGCGCAAAGCCATCGCCGCCCTGCATCCGCTGGGACATATCGGCGAGCCCGACGACATCGCCTATGGCATTGTCTATCTGGCCTCGGACGAATCCAAGTTCGTCACGGGAACGGGTCTGGTGATTGACGGGGGCTACACCGCGCAATAAGCCGCGCGGATGAGTACAAAACTGCACTTCTACGGAGCGGCCGGCTGCGTCACCGGCTCGTGCATGCTGCTGGAGACGGACGCTGCATCGATCCTG
>DASZSK010000170.1:0-9019 GCA_035548735.1 Caulobacterales bacterium
CGACAAGAAGACCATCTGGGAGGAAATCTCGGGCGGCCTCGACATGTTGCCGGTCGGCGGGCGCGAAGTGCCCAGCCGCGCTTACGTGTCGAGCTTCAATTTCAAAGGGGCCGATCAGCAGAAGAAAGTCGGCCAGCTCTCGGGCGGTGAACGCAACCGCGTGCACCTGGCCAAGACGCTCTTGACCGGCGCCAACGTTCTCCTGCTCGACGAGCCGACCAACGATCTCGACGTCGAAACCCTGCAATCCTTGGAAGCCGCGCTGGAAGATTTCGCCGGTTGCGCCGTCGTCATCAGCCACGACCGCTGGTTCCTGAACCGCTTGGCGACGCACATCCTGGCATTTGAGGGCGATAGCCACGTCGAATGGTTCGAGGGCGATTTCGACAGCTACGAGGAAGATAAGAAGCGCCGCTTGGGCCTGAGCGAGATCATCCCGAGCCGGATCAAGTTTCAGAAGTTTGGACGCTGACTGGGCTAAGCTCCGGCGTCCGGTTCTTGCTCACCGAGCTTTCGGACGTCTGCCTCGGACAACAGCGTCGCCCGATTCATTCGTGTGTTTCGCTCTGTTTCGAATACCGAGACAACCCAATCACCAATCCATATGTCTCGTCGCGGACCGGGATCAGTGTGCTTCCGGTTTAGGCATTGAATGGCGCATCATTTGACGCTATATTTCGTGCCTCATGCGCACCACGCTCGCCCTCGATGATGATCTCCTCGCCGAAGCCGAAGCCCTTACGGGCGTCGCGGAGAAGACCGCGCTCGTGCGCGAGGCGCTTAAAGCGCTGATCGAGCGCGAGAGCGCGCGCCGGCTGGCCCGGCTTGGAGGAAGCGATCCGAAGGCCAAGGCGCCGCCGCGTCGTCGGCCGCGCTGAGTCGTGATACTCGTCGATACGTCAGTCTGGATCGATCATTTTCGCGCCGCCGAACCACAACTAGTTTCGCTGTTGAATGGCAATGAGGTGCTGACCCATCCGTGCGTCATCGGCGAAATCGCGCTCGGCGGGTTGAAGCAGCGTGCGCAGATCATGCGCCATCTAAACAATCTGCCCACCGCGCTCATTGCGACGCATCAGGAAGTCATGACGTTCGTTGACGCGCATGCGCTGGTAAACACGGGGGTCGGCTACACGGATGCTTGCCTCCTGGCCTCTGTAGCCCTAACGCCCGGATCGGCGATCTGGACACGCGATGAAAATCTCAAAGCGCAGGCGGCGCGCTGTGGCCTCGCGCCCGCCGTCTCACTGACCTGAATTCAGAAGTTCCTGCGATGGCCCGAACCGCCGTCTAGGCCGCAGCGCGCGCAGGTTCGCTGTCGAACAAGGCGCAGAGCGCTTCGCGCACCCGCAACGGATCTTCGAGCGTGCAGATGGCCTTGCGCGTTCCGCGCGCGCTCGCGCCGAAGACGGCGTCGATGGTCCAGGCGATGTGCTTGCGCGCAATGCGAAGCCCGAGGCTGGGCTCGTAGAAGCTCAGCGCATCTTCATAAAGCGCGAGGAGAGAGCGAAGCAGGCGCGCACGCGGCGGCGGCGCGGCGTCGCCGCCATGTTTGAGCGCGTGTTCAAGCGCGCCCGGCAGCCATGGCTTTCCTTGCGCGGCGCGCCCGATCATCACGCCGGCCGCGCCTGACAGGGCAAGCGCGCGGCGTGCGTCCGCCACGTTTGCGATATCGCCGTTGGCGATGACCGGAATGCTCACGGCTTCCACAACGGCCCCGATTGCGCCCCAGTCGGCGGCGCCGCTGAAGAACTCGTTTCGCGTGCGTCCGTGCACGGTGATCATGCGCACGCCCGCCGCCTCCGCGCGCCTGGCGATGTCGGGCGCGTTGAGATTGGCGCGATCCCAGCCCAGCCGCATCTTCAGCGTGACAGGCAAGGCTGTGGCGGCGACCGTCGCTTCAATCAATCGCAACGCCATATCGGGATCGCGCATCAGCGCCGAACCGCAGAGCCCGGAGGTCACGCTTTTTGCGGGACAGCCCATATTGATGTCGATCACATCTGCACCGGCGGCTTCCGCCAAGCGCGCGCCCTCGGCCAACCAATAAGGCTCACGTCCAGCGAGCTGGATGACGAGCGGTGCAACGACGCCAGCGCCGGCCGCGCGACGCACCATGTCGAGCCGCTGCAGGCCAAGCTGCTCCGAAGCCACCATTTCCGACACGCAATAAGCGCCGCCGAAGGCTTTGACCTGGCGGCGGAAGGGGATGTCGGTCACGCCCGCCATTGGCGCGAGCGAGACCAGTGGGACGTGTTCGTCGAGACGAAACATGGGGGCGGTTTAGCGCAATCCGCGGCGCTCCAGCAATGCAATACGCCGCACCGTGCGGTCAGTGCGCGATGAGACCCATCAAGAGCCCGTAATTTTCATCCATCAGGCCGTTGCGGCGTGCGCGCTCGACCGCGTCGCGTCCGGCTTCCGCCGTGCGCGGCGCCCATGACGCGAGCGCGTCGCACCGTGACTCGGACGGCTTATCGCGATGTTGCAGCGCCAGCGAAGCAAGCGTGACGACGTAGCGCCCAACGCCTTCGCGCACTTCGTGCGCGCCGCCGCGGCTGGAGGCCGCGTTCATCGCGCCAATTTCAAGCGCGCCCGCGAGACCGGCATTGATGACGTTGCGCGAGGGGACGCCGCAGGCGAAGCTGTCGCCGAGGGCCTCGGACCATTTGTCGGTCGCGGTCTCGACTTGTGCTTGCGTCGGCCGGCCGACGAGCAGCGACGCGAACGCGCCGCGGCTTGCCGCGTCAGCGTAGTGCAAGGTTGGGAGATTGCCGGGCACAGTGGCGCAGGCGGCGAGAGCGAAGAGTGCGGGAAGCAAAGCGCGGCGCATCATGTCATCGTTCCAAATAAGCGGCGGTCCCCATGCCGCCGGCGGTACACACGCCGATCACGGCTTTTTTTGCGCCGCGCCGGCCCAATTCCATCAAGGTTTGCCCGAGATAGCGGACGCCGCTCATCCCGTATGGGTGGCCCAGCGCGATGGCGCCGCCGATCACGTTGGTTTTTTCCCACGGCGTTTCGAGTTGGCGCTGGTTATATAGCGTCGTCACGGCGTAGGCTTCGTGCAGTTCCCACAAATCGACGTCCCCGGCATTGATCGCGTGCTGCTGCATCAGCTTTCGGATGGCGGGCGTGATGGCGATGCTCATCTCTTCCGGCGCGACGGAACCGAGCGCGAAACCGCGCCAATAGCCAAGAATGGGCAGGCCGCGCCGCGCGGCAAGATCGGCGTCCATCATCACGCAAGCTGCCGCGCCGTCGGAAAGCTGTGAGGCATTGCCGGCTGTTGTCGTGCCGCCGTCGTAGACCGGCTTCAGCGCCGCGAGCTTTTCCAGCGTCGTATCCGGGCGCGGCCCTTCATCGCGATCGAGCGTGACGTCGACCATGCGGCTTTCGCCGGTGGTTTTGTCGGTCTGCTTCATGGTGGTGGTGAAGGGGACAATCTCCTGCGCGTATTTGCCCGCCGCTATCGCCTCGGCGACGCGCCTCTGGCTCGTCACGACATATTCATCGAGTTCTTCGCGACTGATCTTGTATTTTTCGGCGACGAAATCGGCGGTCTGGTTCATCGTCCACCACACCGCAGGCATCATCTGGCGCAAGGGCTCATAGAAGAAGCCGTTGAAGTTCAGATTGAACTGCACCAGCGAAATGCTTTCCACGCCGCCGGCGATGCCGCAGGCGATTTCGCCGCGTGCGATGGCGTTGGCGATGAAGGACGCGGCGGTGAGCCCCGAACCGCAATAGCGATTGACCGTGACGCCTGGAACACCGACGCCAAAGCCGGCGAACAGCGCCGCGTTTCGCGCAACGTTGTGGCCGGTGGCGCCTTCGGGCAGGCCGCAGCCGAGCACCACATCCTCGACCTCGCCCGCTTCGATCTTGGCGCGCGCGACCGCTTCCTTCATCACATGCGCCGCCATCGGGACGCCATGCGTCTGGTTGAGCGCGCCGCGCTGCGCCTTGGCGATGCCGGTTCGGCAATAACCAATGATTGCAACATCTCGCATCGGGCGCTCCGTCAGGTTGCGCCACACTGCGCCTCCAGCGCGCCGGCGGCAAACGCGATTTGCGCCAGCGCAAAGCCGACTGATGGTCGCTCGTTAGACTTTCGCTACCCGTGTTTGGGAGGCGATTCATGAGCAAATGCCTCGTCGCGTACTATTCCTGGTCCGGCAAGACGGCGAAGTTTGCGAAGGCGCTCGCCACCATGCTGTCGGCGGACTTGGAGGAGATCAAAGACGTGAAGCGCCGTTCCGGCGTGCTCGGCTACATGCGCTCGGCGTTTGAGGCCTCGAAAAAGACGTCGGCCCTGATCGAGCCGCCGACCAAGACGTTGAAGGACTATGACATCATCGTGCTGGGTTGCCCGGTCTGGGCAGGCAACATGGCGTCGCCCATGCGCAGCTTCATTCTGCGCGAACGGCACAACATCAAACAGTTGGCGCTGTTCTGCACCCTGGGCGGCGCCGGCGGCGAGGCGACGCTCGAAAGCATGGCCGCCTTGAGCGGTAAGACGCCAGTGGCCAGTTTGCAGATGCGCGACGCCGAACTCGCCGCGGGCTCATGGCGCGGCAAGATCGGCTTGTTCGCCGGGGCCATCCGCGGACGGCTTTCGCAACCGCTGGAATTGTCCACAGGCGCAAATCAGTCCATGCTCCAGAACCCGTAGCATCGTTTCAGATGCGGTCCGTTGTGGGAGCGGAAGCGGGTGAGAGCCTACAAATACGAGCCGTTGCGCATGCATTTGGAGCGCCGTCGCGGGCGCCCTGAAATGCTTTCTTTCGAAGAAATAGAGGCGATCATTGGTCGTGAGTTGCCGCAGAGCGCGCAAAAGCATCGCGCCTTCTGGGCCAACGACAATGAAGGCTATCATAGCCACGCACGGGCCTGGATGCACGCCGGCTACCGCGTCGCCTACGTGGATCGCGAACAGAAGGTCGTGCGCTTCGAGCGCTATCGCTAGAAGCGCCCTTCCTTGCGGGCTTGGCTTGGCGCGTTCTTGCCGCCGCGCAGGATCAGCGCCATTTCGTCGAGCACGCCGAGGCGCTCGGTCTTCAAGCCCCTGAGCGCGTCATCGTCGGTGCTGTTGCCGCGCTCAATCTCGTGAATCTGTAGCCACAGATCGTGGCTGCGGCGCGCCAGCGCTTCAAAACGCGCATTCTCTCGGATCAAACGCGTAACGGCTTCTTCCTGGCCTGCGAATTCCTCGGCGAGATCGGGGCTGAGCTGCGGCATGGACAATCCTTTCACGAAGCCAATTGAGCGTGCTTCATTTCTGCGCGCGCGACGCGGTCCATCGCAATGAACGCAGCGCCGGTCGAGGCAAGGTCGACGCCGGCGACAACGCCAGGAAACCAGAGCGCCGCAAAGGGCAGCCAGAGCGCCACGAGGCCGCCGAGCACGACGGAGAGCGCGCCGCTCGCCGCCATCCACGGCCAGCCGGCGGGTTTGGGATCGGTCAGCGCCCACGCCATGGATGCAATGCCGCCAATAATCAGCATGCCGGCAAGCACGACGGTCAACGACCACGCGCCGGCGAGCGGCGCATAAAGAATAAGCGCACCGCCCAGAACATAGCACATGGCCCAAGCGCCTTTGATGACGGCGGGACCCAATGGGCGCGTCGCCAGAGCACTGACCAGCTTGATCAGACCGGCGGCGAGAAAGGCGCCGCCGATGAAGAGCGTCGCCGCAAGCGTGGAGATGAGGGGAAAGACCAGCGCGAGCGCGCCAAGTGCGATCAGCAGGCTTCCCAGCAGTGTAAAGTTGAATGTCAGCGGCGGCGCGGCGGACGCGCGCGCGGGCGTCGCTTGAGGCGCGCGCGGGCGCGCCTCGTTGCGCGGCGGCGCCGCGCCCACGTCCGGCATATCCGGATCCGCCATGAGGGCGGAAACTACTACGTGCGCCGCCCTGTTCCCAGGCCTTCCGGCAGCCAGGAGAATGGCTAGAATGCCCGAAGGGAGAGGCCCATGAATTGGAAGATGATTTTCGCCGCCGCCGCGGTGACGCTCGCTGCCTGTAACGAGGGCGCGCATGGTCCGAAAGGCGCGCCGGAGGCGGCCGCGCCCGGCTATACGCTGGACGTGTTCGCGCGAAACAACGAACAAATCTATCTGATCAGCCACGATGGCGGCCGCGTCGCCGCCGCGCGCGTGGTCGACAAACATTCCGAGATCATCCAGCCGGCGGAGGCGCACCAGATTCTCGATGCGCGGCAGGCGGAATTCCGCGCGCCCGAGCATCAGGCGGTCAACGTCCAAGCCGGCGGGTTTTCGCTTTCGATCAGCGGCGACGGCGACGACAAAACCGGCGACGCTAAGAACGGCTCCGCGCATATCGAATTGAATTCCGGCGGCCATGGCGTTTCGATTGACGCGCAGGGCAATGACGCCGACGGTCGCGCGCGCGTTCATGTGACCGGCGCCGACGAGCAATCCGCGCGGAGCTTCATCAATGACGCGGACGATCTCTCGCCTGAGGTGAAGACCGAGATGTTGCACACGCTCGGCCTTTGACGGCTTGCGTCGCGACGGCGCATCGGTCCATCAAGCGGCGGCTGGAGTTCGCGATGTTTCGTTTCGCTAGCGCGCTCGTCGCGCTCTGCTTTCTCTCGGCCTCGGCCGCGGCCGAAGAGGGGATGTGGACATTCGACAATTTTCCCGCCGCGCGCATGCGCGCGGACGTGGGTTGGGCGCCGGACCAAGCTTGGCTCGACCGCGTGCTGGCGGGTTCCGCGCGCGTTGAGGGCATTTGCTCCGCGTCCGTCGTCAGCGGCGAAGGGCTCGTGCTCACCAACCAGCATTGCATGCGCGCGTGCATCCAGGATCTCTCCGCCGGGGCGACCAATTATCTCGAAGTCGGCTTCATGGCTCGGACGCGCGCCGAGGAGCGGCGCTGCACGGCGATGGCCGTGCAGAAACTCGTCTCCGTGCGCGACGTGACGCAACAGATCGATGCGGCGACGCTCAATACGCCAGCCGATGGCTTTACGCAGGCGCGCGACGCGGCGATCGCGCAGATCGAAAGCGCCTGCAAGGGCGGTGACGTGACGAAGCGCTGCGAAGTAGTGGCGCTCTATCAGGGCGGCCGCTACGCGCTGCATGAATACAAACGCTATGACGACGTGCGCCTGGTGTTCGCGCCGGAAGCGGCGATGGCGCATTTCGGCGGCGATCCGGACAATTTCAATTTTCCGCGCTATGCCTTGGATGCGGCCTTCATCCGCCTCTACGAAAATGGCGCGCCGGCGGCGACGCCCAATCATTTGCGCATGCGATTTACGCCGCTGACGGAGAACGAGATCGTGCTCGTTTCCGGCAATCCAGGCGAAACATCGCGCCTGCTGACGACAGCGCAGCTCGCGTTTCAGCGCGATTACTTCCTGCCGTGGCGGCTCGATACGCTGTCGGAAGAGCGCGGTCGCTTGCTGGCTTACGCGGCGCTTGGTCCTGATCAGGCGCGCGCGGCGGCGGACCAGATCGCCAGCGTTGAGAATACCTTCAAAGCCTTGAACGGTCGTCGTCTGGCTCTGGTGGACGCCGCGTCGTTCGCACGCGTGGAAGCGCGCGAGGCTGATCTGCAGGCCCGGGTGCATCGCAACCAGGCGGCTATTCGCGATGTCGGCGACGCGTGGAACGAGATCGCCGGCGCGGAGCGCAACTACCGAACATTCTTTCTGGCGCACCAGTATCTGGAATCGCGCGCGGGGGGCGGCTCGCGTTTGTTCAATTGGGCGCGCGATATCGTGCGCGCCGCCGCCGAACGCGAGAAGCCGGACGGCGCGCGCCTTCCGCGCTACGCGCAAGCGCGTATCGGTGCGGTCGAGCATGTTCTGCTTGCTGATCGGCCCGTCGACCCTGGCATGGAGGAGCTGCTGCTTTCGTTCTGGGCGTCGAAGCTTCGCGAGTATCTGACGGTTGACGATCCTGCGACGCAGCGCGTGCTGGGGCGCGAAAGCCCCGAGGCGCTGGCGCATCGCCTCGTCAGCGGAACGCGGCTTGCCGATCCCGCCGAGCGCGCCAGGCTATGGAGCGGCGGCGCGGCGGCGGTTGCGGCGTCCAACGATCCAATGATCGCTTTCGTGCGCGCCTGGGACGCCGACGCGCGCGCCGTGCAGGCGCGCTATCAGCGCGAGATCGAAGGTCCGGTCACGCTTGCGCAGGAACGGATCGCGCAAGCGCGCTTCCGCGCTTTCGGCGACACGATCTATCCAGACGCGACGTTCACAGCGCGGCTCACCTACGGGCGCGTCGCCGGCTATACGGAGCCGGGCGGGCGGGTTGTGCCGCCATTCACGCGCGTCGGCGGTCTTTATGCGCGCGCAACCGATGATCCGCCGTTTCGTTTGGCGCCGAGCTGGGCCGGCGCGCAAACCGGGCTCGATCCGCAGACCATCTTTAACGTCGCCAGCTCAAACGACATTATCGGCGGCAATTCCGGGAGCCCGCTGTTGGACCGGGACGGCCGCGTCGCCGGCGTCGTGTTCGACGGCAACATATACTCGTTGGGCGGGGAGTATTTCTACGACGGCGCGCTCAATCGCGCGGTTTCGGTGAGTGCGACGGCGATCCGCGCCGCGCTTATCCAAGTGTATCACATGGACGCGTTGCTCGCGGAACTGGAAGCCAACTAGCGAAAGAAAACGGAGGAGGCGCAGGATGCCTCCTCCGTCAGTTGAAGATCACCAGATCAGCACGCGATCGGCCGGCGCGAGATAAAGCTTGTCGCCCGGCTGGACGTTGAATGCGTCGTACCAGGCGTCGACATTGCGCACGACGCCGTTGCAGCGATATTGCGAAGGCGAGTGCGGGTTCGACAGCACCTGATTGCGCATCGCTTCGTCGCGTTGCAGTTCGCGCCACACCTGACCCCAAGACAGGAAGAAGCGCTGTTCGGCGGTGACGCCGTCGAGGGCCGGGGCTTCCGCGCCGTTGAGTGCGAGGTGGTAGGCGTAATGCGCGACGTGCAGGCCGCCATTGTCGCCGATGTTTTCGCCAAGCGTGAGGCGTCCATT
>DASZSK010000171.1:0-5608 GCA_035548735.1 Caulobacterales bacterium
CACGAAGAGCTGATGCTGAGCGCGTATGACCGCGACGAGTCCGCCGGGCTTTATCATTGGGCCATCAATGGCGGCGATGAAACCATCGCTTCCTACGAACGCGTCAACGGCAAGCACGACAACTGGCGTCACGCCATCGACGACGATCATCTGAAGTGGCTCCGCGCACTACCCACCGTGTGGCGCGACGAAGAGCGCAAGCTCGTCTTCGTGCATGGCGGCATCGATCCGAAGAAATTTCCGAATTGCACGGACGAAGTCCGTCTTTGGACTCGCTCGAAGCAATTCTTCGACACGTGGCGTTGGCCGAAGCGTGCTGAGCTCGACGGGCTCATGGTGGTGCACGGTCATACGCCAACCGATGATTTCACGCCCGACGTGCGCGACCGGCGCATCAATGTCGACACCGGCGCCTGCTATGGCGGCCCGCTTACGTGCCTAGTGCTGGGGCCAGATGAGGCGCCGCGGTTTCTGTCCGCTTGAACCCGGTGCGCGCAAGCGCCGCTGCAAGCAGCGTCCAGGCCGCCAGCGGGCACACCGGCAGGGGCATGAAAGCGCCGAGCGCCACGGTCAGTCCCGCCGCCCAGCCCGCGAGCACCGCGAATGCTTCGAACTTATTGCGCGCGGGCCAAAGCAAAGCGGCGCTCAAACCGAGCAGCGTTGAATCGTAGAAGAAGAGATAAGGCGAGAGCATCATCGTCGCTGCGCACAAGGCCGCGCCTTGCGCGTTGCGATCGCCCTTGAGGAACACCCAGCACGCCAGCACGAAGGCCGCGGCGCCATTGGCCGAGTGGATCGCCAACGCCAGCCAGTGCGGCGCGCCCAGTCCGCGCAGATCGCCGTATAAGCTCGCGAATGTGCGCACCGAAACCTTGCGGTCGGTGAACAGCGAATAGGCGTAGTGCAGATTGTCGAGAAAGCGCAGATAGGAGGCCGGGCCGTAGATGAGCGCGGCCAGCCCCGCGAACGCGATGGCTGTGCCCGCGGCGGCCGCAAGCGTCTTCCAGCGTTTGCTCAGCAGAAGGAGAACCGGCCAAAGCACGGCGAGGTGCGGCTTGAACGTCAGCAAGCCCATCAATACGCCGGAGGCGATCGGGCGCTTGTCCATCCAGATGATCGCAAGTCCGGCCATGCCCGCGATCAGGATGCCCACTTGGATCGAGCCGATTTCGTAGACCGCCGCCGGCAGTGTCGCCGCGAAGATGAGCGCGCGTGCGTCGGGCAGGATCTTTCGCGCGGCGATGAAAAAGATGATCGCTGAGAAGACGAGGAACGTCACCGCCGCCGCCGGGTAGGGCAACAGCGCGAACACTGAGCACACCAGGAGCCACATCGGCGGCGAGTTCCACGGCGCGACGACGGTGAGGTTGGGGATCGCCAGCTTATGCTGTTCGAACAGCGCCTGCGTGTTGTGCACTTGATCGGCGTGGCCCGCGAGCGCGAGTTTTCCTGCGCTCCAGAAGGCGATGTAATCGCCGAACAGCGGCTGATGGTTCACCACCATGCCCTGCATCGTACTCAGCCGCCACGCATAGAACGCCATAATCGTGAGCGCGACGCCGACGGCGCCGATCTCCCAAACGAGACGCTGCTTGAAGAACCGGATTAGCCGAGACATGCGTAGAGCGCCTCAATTAAACGCAGCGAACGCGGATCGCCCATCAGGTGATGCGAGTGTTTGCTCATGACATAGCCCGCCGAAATCTTCCGCGCCGGATCCCCAAACCCGCATGATCCGCCTGCGCCCGAATGGCCGAAGGCTTTCGGATTGGGGCCGTAATAGAGGTTGGTGTTCGATAGCACGCCGGCAGCCCAATCAAGGCGGAAAGGCAGAACTAGGTCCTGGCCGGCGATCCGGCTTTGCGTCAACGCCGCGAACGCGCCGGGCGAAAGGACGCGATGACCGGCGATCGCGCCGCCCGTGGCGAAGATCTCGCAGAGTCGCGCCACCGCGAGCGCCGTGCCGTGTCCATTCGCCGAGGGGATTTCGATACGCCGCCAAAGCGCGGCGCCGCGTGCGGGCGCGGCCCATTTGGTGAGGAATGCGGCGCGCTTGATCGGTGTGATCTCGCCGAAATCGCCGCCGCGCGACGGCTTCATCATTTCGGCGCAACGCCCGTGTTGCTCGTCCGGCAAGCCGATGTGGAAATCGATGTCGCGCGGCGTGCAGATGTCTTCGCGCAGAATCGTTCCGACCGAGCGCCCGCTGGCGCGCCTGGCGATCTCGGCGACGATATAGCCCCAAGTCAGCGGGTGATAGCCGCTGGCCGTCCCTGGCGGCCACATCGGTTGAAGCGCCGCAATTGCTTCCGCGCAAGCGGGCGGATCGAGCCAGAGCTCGGGATCAATCGGATCGGGGAAGCCGGGCACGCCGGCCTGATGCGACAGCGCCTGCGCGATCGTCACGTCGCCTTTGCCGTGTGCGGCGAACGCGGGCCACAGCGCGCTCACCTTGTCGTCGTAGTGCAGCAGACCTTGATCGACCAAGGTCGCAATGACGATCGCCGAAATCGCCTTCGTCGTTGAATAGACCGGAACGAGCGTATGACGTTCCCAGGCTTTGGTGCGCGCGCGATCGGCATGGCCGCCCCACAATTCGACTAGGACTTCACCGTCGCGGATGGCGGCGAATCCCGCGCCCAATTCTTCGCCCGCGTCGAAATTCCGCGCGAACGCATCGCGCACGCCCTCGAAACCTGGCGCGACGAAACCAGCGATTTCCGCCATCAGTCCTATGCTCCACTCATACCGGCAACGCACGCGCCTGCGGCCACGTCACCGGATCGGTCAGCACCTCCTGCGCCATGGGCAGCGCGAGGTCGGCGCTCTGCGCCGCGATCGAGCGCACGATAACGTCGTACACGGCGCCGGTCGCCGCTTCGAGCGCCACTGCGGGCGCCTGCGTCAACATGCGGCGCGCCAGGAACAACGCCGTCAACAGATCGCCGGCGCCCTTGGGCGCGAGCGGCAGGCGCGGCGTTTCGCAGAACCAATCGCCGCCCGGCGCAGCGTAGAGCACGCCGACGCCGGCGTCTGTCGGGATGGAGGAGGCGAGCACAGGTTTGCCGACGCGTCGCGCGGCGCTGCGCGCCTCTTCGAGCCCAGTGATGGGGCGTCCGACGATCAGGCCAAGCTCAAATGCATTGGGCGCGAGCCAATCGGCATGCGGCGCGAGCCCGTTCAGCACTGCGTCGGCGATCGCGTCGCTGACAAACAGCTTGCCGTCATCGCCCAACACGGGGTCGCACAGAAACACTGCGTCCTTGCGCACCGTCTTCACGCGCTCGACCACATCGAGGATGGCGCTCACCTGTTCGGCGTCGCCGACATAGCCCGACAGCACCGCGTCGATCTCCGAAAGCCGTCCGTCCTCGGACAATCCCTCGATCAGCGATTGCAGAGTCTCGCGCGGGATCGGCCCGCCGCCGGGCGCGCCGCGGTCAGGCCGGCGGCCCAGGATCGTCGTCGGCAGCTGGAATACGCGCACGCCCAGCCGCTCCATGGCGAAAGCCGCGACAGAATTGCCGACCCGCGCCGCCGCGACCTGGCTTTGGATCGACAGAACTGTCTTCATGCGTCAGATGTCTCCCGACTGGCGGGCGATGGTCGCTTCCGCCGCGATAACTCGCAAGCGTGTCACGATGTCTACGCCGCGCCCGCGCCGTTCCGTTCTTTACATGCCCGGCGCCAACGCCAAAGCGCTGGAGAAGGGCAAGACCCTGCCGGCGGATGTGCTGATCCTCGATCTGGAGGATTCCGTGGCGCCCGAGGCGAAGGCGGACGCCCGGGGCCAGGTCGGGGCCGTCTTGGACGCCGGCGGCTTTGGTCAACGCGAACTGATCGTGCGGGCCAATGCGCTGTCGACGCCTTGGGGCGCGCCTGACATCGCCGCTCTGGCGGCGAAGCCGCTGGCTGGCGTGTTGGTCCCCAAGATCGAAACGGCGGATGATGTTTACGCGGCGAACGAAGCGCTGTCGGACGCTGGCGCCGCCGATGATGTCGCGCTCTGGATCATGATCGAGACGCCGAAGGCGATCCTCAATCTGAAGAAAATCGCCGCCGCCGCGCGCAAGACGCGGCTCTCGGCGTTCGTCATGGGCCTGAACGATCTGGCGAAAGAGATGCGCGCGCGGGGCGGGGCCGACCGCGCGCCGTTTCAAGCCGCGATGGCGCTCAGCGTCACGTCGGCGCGCGCCTATGGGCTCGTCGCCATCGACGGCGTCTACAACGACATCGCCAATGCCGAAGGTTTCGAGGCCGAGTGCCGGCAGGGCTTCGCCTTCGGCTTCGACGGCAAGACCTTGATCCATCCCTCGCAGATCGAGCCGTGCAACCGCATCTTCGCGCCGACCGAAGAGGAGGTGGCGTGGTCGCGCGCTGTGATCGCCGCCTTCGCATTGCCGGAAAACGCCGGCAAGGGCGTGATCAAGGTCGACGGGAAGATGACCGAGCTTTTGCACCTCGAGGAGGCCAAGCGCGTCGTTGCGATCGCGGAGGCCATCGCCGCTTTATCCTGAAATTCCGCGAGCAACGGACTCCGCCGTCATCCCGGCCGACCGAAGGGAGAGCCGGGACCCAGGAGATTCGAAAGCCGCGCCGTTATCTCTGGCTCCCGGATCACGCTTCGCGTGTCCGGGATGACGACCGTGGAGGAAGAGCCTTAAGATCGCGGCTCCGGCAGCCACACCTCTAAGTTCTCGTGCGGCATGTTCGGATATTGCGCGCCGATCGGCACAAGCTGGAATTGCAGTCCTTCGTCCTGGAATTGCCAGTTCAGATAGGCCGCCAATTGCTCCGCGGCCGGCCGTTCCGCGTCGCCGAAATAGCGCACTTGCGCGTGGTCCGGCACGTCGGTCGGGTTGACGCGCTCGACGCCGCGCACGACGCGATAATTGAATGGCGCAAGGCCCATGCGCGCTTCGTTCGCGAACATGAGATCCGGCGTATCGCGATGACCACCCGCGCTGATGTGGAAGAAGACGCGCATCGTCGCGGCGGTCGGGCCCAGCGTCGGCCGGTTCGCAGCGCGCACGGCCAAGCCACGCAGCGCGCCACGCGCGCCTTGCATGATGCTGGGGCTACGCGCCGCGGAAAGCCCCGCGCTTGACGGGGCGGCTTCGGTTTCGGCGGCGGCGACTGTGGACTCAGCGCTTGACGTCGCCGGGGCCGGCGCAGTTGCGGTCGGCGCCGAGGGTGTTGGCGCGGGCGTGGCTTGCGCAACAACTGGCGCTGTCGGCGCGGCTTGGTTCAGCGCCGGGCACGCCTTCGCCGTCCCAGCGCCGAAGTGCGGCGTCATTGCTTCGATGAGATTGGTCGGCAGCGGCTGCACTTTCGGATGATCGAGATCGTGCGCCATGATCGAGGAACGCAGCAATTCGAGATCGCCGCTGTCGATGCCGCCGCTCTTCACATTGTCGGAATTCTGCGCCGCGAGCACGCGCTGGTAGAGGTCGTCGCGCAGGTCGCAATAGATGTTCGGAAACGCACGGCCGACAATCTTCAACAGAGCCAGTTCGCGATCGGCGTCTTCCGACGATTGCAGCTGCGTGCGGTTGCTCGAATAGAATTGATAGCCGCTTTGCACATTGGCCTGCAGCCGATCGAATGT
>DASZSK010000172.1:0-23363 GCA_035548735.1 Caulobacterales bacterium
CATCGGCGTCGCCGTTCTTCACGAACCGCATGCTCCGCTCGGCCGCGTCATCGCCGACGACCCGATCAAGGAAGAAGAACGGCTCGATAGCGCACTGGCGCAGGTCCAAACCTCGCTTCGTGAAATGCTGGAAGGCGATCCCGGCCGGCTCTCCGGCGTCTCGCGCGAGGTGCTGGAAACCTTCCTGATGCTGGCGACCGATCCGAGTTGGGAGGCGCGTCTCAAGAGCGGCGTCCGCGCCGGGCTCTCCGCCGACGCCGCCGTCGAACGCGTCCGCGGCGAACATCGGACCAAGCTCACCTCGGCGCGCGATCCCTATCTGCGCGACCGGCTGCACGACCTCGAAGACCTCGACAACCGCTTGTTGCGCGCTTTGGCCGGCGTGGACGGCGCCGAAACGCGCAAGATGCCCGATGACGCGATCCTGATCGCGCGCGATCTGGGTCCAGCGGAGTTGCTGGACTACGGCGCCGACCGGCTCAAGGGGGTGGCGCTGGAGGAGGGCGCGAGTTCCGGCCACGCCACTATCGTCGCCCGCGCGCTCGGCATCCCCATGGTTGGCGTCATCCCTGGCCTCCTGTCGCGGGTTGAAGGCGGCGACCGCGTCGTGCTGGACGGAGAGATGGGCGAGGTGCGGCTGCGGCCCGAGCCGCAGATCGAAAGCGCCTACCGCCAGCGCATCAGTTTGCGTTCCGCACGCGCGGCGGAGTACGCCCGCCTCAAGGACAGGCCGGCCATTACGCTGGACGGCAAGCGGATCACGCTCCTGCTGAACGCCGGCCTCGCGCTCGACGTCCACCATCTTGATGAATCCGGCGCTGAGGGCATCGGCCTCTTCCGCACCGAGTT
Organism: Caulobacterales bacterium; assembly: GCA_035548735.1. Taxonomy (GTDB): domain Bacteria; phylum Pseudomonadota; class Alphaproteobacteria; order Caulobacterales; family Aquidulcibacteraceae; genus Vitreimonas. Next base: position 850 of record DASZSK010000172.1, read on the forward strand.
CCAGTTCATGGTCTCGGAAACCCTGCCGCGGCTCGAAAGCCAGACGCTGCTCTATCACGACATTCTGGAGGCCGCCGGGGAGCGTCCCGTGACGTTCCGGACGCTCGACTTGGGCGGCGACAAAGTGCTGCCCTACGTTTCCGCTGAACGGGAGGAGAACCCGGCGCTCGGCTGGCGGGCGGTGCGGATCGGCCTCGATCGGCCGGCCTTGCTGCGTTACCAATTGCGGGCGCTGATCAACGCGGCGGAAGGCCGCTCGCTGCGGGTCATGTTTCCGCTCGTAACGACGGTGGCCGAGTTCGACGCCGCGCGGGCGCTCGTCGATCGCGAACTGGAATTCTCGAAGCGGAACGGCCGCAAGGGGCCGAGCCAAGTTGAAGTGGGCGTCATGGTCGAGGCGCCGGCGCTTGCATTCTCGATTCCGGCCCTGAAAGGTCGCGCCGATTTTCTGTCGATCGGCACCAACGACCTCATGCAGTATTTCTTCGCGGCCGACCGCGGCAACGCAAAGGTCGCCGATCGCTACGACCTCCTCAGTCCGCCGGCGCTGCGCTTCCTGCAAAGGATTCGCGAAGACGCAGAGGAAGCGGGTCTTCCATTGTCGATTTGCGGTGAAGCGGCAGGTCGTCCATTGGAAGCCATCGCCTTCGCCGCGCTTGGTTACACAAGGTTGTCCATGCCGGCTGCCGGTGTCGGTCCGATCAAGCAATTAATGCTTTCTTTAGATACGGGCGCGGCAAATGAAGCGTTGAAGAAACTCATGGAGCTGCCGGCTGCTTCGATCCGTGAACAATTGCATGAATTCGCGAGCGCAAGCGGCGTCTCACTGTAGCGAAGGGCGTTAATCGCGTTGAGAACGACACGATTCGCAGGTACACCATCTAGCGTGGCTCAAAACTTGCCTATTGCTGCGGACGGTCTCCTGATCGAGGACCAGAGCGCCCATGCTGCAACCATCGCCATCTGACCAACCCCCGGAAGCGGGTACGGCGGACGCGCGTGCGCAGCGCACGCCGAAAGCTCATGTCGAACTCGATCCGACTTGGCGCGCCGGCAAGAAGCTCGAGGAAGCGCGCAAACAATTGGGCTTGAGCCTGCAGGAGGTGTCCGACCGTATTCGCGTTCGGCGCGAATTCCTCGAAGCGCTCGAGACGATGAACGTGAAGCTCCTTCCGGGTAAAGCCTATGCGCTCGCCTTCTTGCGCTCCTATGCCCAGGTTCTGGGGCTGAAGCCGGACGAGATCGTCGAACAATTTCAGGCGGAGTCCGCGCTGACGCGTGAAGACGCGCAGAAGCAAATCCGCAACCCAGCCTCCAAACCGCACCCGGAACGCCCGTGGCTCGCAGCTCTGGCGCTGGTCCTGATCGCGGTCGGGTTCGTGGGCTGGCGCGCGATTGCCGATCGCAAACCAGCGGACGACGCGGCGACTGCCCAGGGCGGCGGCTCTGTGCTCGCGCCGGCGCAGATCGCCCCGCAGCCCGCAGCGGCCGATGGCGCGGAGCGCCGCGTAATTGAAATTCGGGCGGTGGCGGCGGGCTGGCTGGAGGCCCGTGGGCCCGACGGCACGGTATTCCTTTCCCGCACGATGCAGCCTGGTGAGGTGTACCGGCCCGATTCCAGTCCGGGCTGGACGCTCCATGCGCGCGACGGCGCCGCGTTTGAGACCTATGTGAACGGCGTCGACGCCGGCCCGCTGGGGCCCGCCGGCAAGCCGGTGCTTGGCCGCGCAATCGACGAAATCCAGCCCGTCACGCAAGCAGCGCTGAACACGCCGGGCGGGTGAACCGCGCCAGGGCTCGCATAGGTGCAGCCGAAGCGCTATCTGCTGGCTCAAAGGACCACGCTCATGGACGGCGCTGCGGCCGATCTCCACCACATCCGCCCATGGCGGCATATCGACCGGCGACGCTCGCGAAAGATCCGCGTTGGCGCGGTCGAAGTCGGCGGCGACGCCCCGATCAGCGTTCAGTCGATGACCAACACGCTGACCGCCGATGCGAACGCCACCATCAATCAGGTTCGCGCTCTGGAGGAGGCTGGCGCCGATATCGTGCGCGTGTCCTGTCCGGACGAAGAATCCACCAAGGCGCTGTCGGCAATCGTGAAAGCGGCCAAGGTTCCGATCGTCGCTGACATTCATTTTCACTACAAGCGCGCGCTGGAAGCGGCCGACGCGGGCGCGGCGTGTCTGCGCATCAATCCCGGCAATATCGGTTCGCCGCAGCGGGTGAAGGAAGTCGTACAAGCGGCCAAGGACCATGGCTGCGCGATCCGCATCGGCGTTAACGCCGGTTCGCTCGAACAGCATCTTCTGGAGAAATATGGCGAGCCATGCCCAGACGCGATGGTTGAAAGCGCGCTCTTCCACGCCGGTCTGCTCGAAGAGCACGACTTCAAGGACTACAAAATCAGCGTCAAAGCGTCCGACGTATTCCTCACGGTGGCCGCATATCAGGCGCTCGCGGAGGCGACTGATGCGCCGCTGCATCTGGGCGTCACCGAGGCTGGCGCGCAGCGCGTCGGCACGGTGAAATCATCGATCGGCTTGGGTTCGCTTCTGTGGGCCGGTATCGGCGACACGATCCGCGTTTCACTCGCCGCCGATCCGGTGGAGGAGGTGAAAGTCGGCCACGACCTGTTGAAATCGCTTGGCCTGCGTCAGCGCGGCGTCACCATCATCGCCTGCCCCTCTTGTGCGCGCCAGGGCTTCAACGTGATTCAAACGGTCGAGGCGCTGGAGCAGCGCCTCGCGCACATCGCTGAACCGATTACGCTTTCCATCATCGGCTGCGTGGTGAACGGACCCGGTGAAGCGCTGATGACCGATTTGGGCTTCACTGGCGGCGGCAAAGGCGCTGGAATGGTTTATGTTTCCGGCAAGCCTGATCATAAGGTCGACAACGACGCCATGATCGCGCATATCGTGGACTTGGTTGAGGAGCGCGCGCGCTCGCTGCGTGCGAAGAGCTGATGCTTCAGCAGCATCTGCAGGACACTTACGAATACCTCTTCGACGCGGCGCATCGCGCGTTGCTCGAAGGCGGCTCGTTCGCGCCGTTTGGCGCCGGCATCCGCAAGACGGGCGAGCAGATTCACACCAATGTCGATCTCGACATCGCCAAAAGCGTGCCCGCCGATCATATCTCGGGCCTCATCGCGGGCTTTCGCCTTGATGACGAGCAGCACGGCCTGATGGCCGCGGGCCTGGTGTTCGACGGCCGCGCATCGAGCGACGACGCCAGCGCGCTGTGCTTCCACATCGAAGCGGCCAATGGGCGCGCCATCGAAGTGATCGTGCCGTACCAGCGTCGCATTGGCGACGTGCTGGATTTCGACGAGCCGAAGGTCACGGAAGTGCAACCCGAGATCTTCACCACCGTGGTCTGACGAGTTTCCGTAGTTTCATGCCGGACATCGCGCGATTGGAACGCCGCCTCATGCAGGCGGTCGAACGCTTCGAACGCGTGGAAGCGCGCATGGCCGCGGCCTCGGACGGCGCGGAGATCACCAAACTGGCCAAGGAACATGCTGAACTGAAGCCGCTGGCCGACGCGGTCGCAGCTCTGGCGAAGCAGCGTGCTGAGATCGAGGGCTTGGCGTCGATGGCGAAGGACGCCGATCCTGAGGTCGCCGCGCTTGCGCGTGAAGAATGGGAAGCTGCGCGCCAGCGCTTGCCGGAGCTTGAGCAGGCCGCGCTGGTTCTACTTGCGCCGAAAGACAAGGACGAATCCGCATCCGCCATTCTTGAAATCCGCGCGGGGACAGGCGGCGACGAAGCGGCGCTGTTCGCCGGCGATCTCTTCCGTATGTACCAGCGCTTCGCGGCGCAAAATGGCTGGCGCGTCGAGATCGACAGCGCGTCTGAGACCGGGCTTGGCGGTTACAAGGAAATCGTCGCGACGGTAAGCGGCGTCGGGGTGTTCGGCAAACTCAAGTTCGAAAGCGGCGTGCACCGTGTTCAGCGTGTGCCGGAGACCGAAGCGGGCGGGCGGATTCACACCTCGGCCGCCACCGTGGCCGTGCTGCCCCAGCCGGATGAGGTCGACGTCCATATCGACGACAAGGACATCCGCATCGACACGATGCGCGCCTCGGGGGCGGGCGGTCAGCACGTCAACAAGACGGATTCCGCCGTGCGCATTACCCACTTGCCGACCGGCATCGTCGTCATCGCGCAGGAAAAGTCGCAGCACCAAAATCGCGCGAACGCCATGAAAGTATTGCGTGCGCGGCTCTACGACGCCGAGCGTGAGCGTCAGGCGGCCGCTCGCGCCGCTGAGCGCAAAGGCCAAGTCGGTTCGGGCGATCGCAGCGAGCGCATCCGCACCTACAATTTCCCGCAAGGACGCGTCACTGATCACCGCATCAATCTGACAGTCTACAATCTTCCAGAGGTGATGGATGGCGCGGGCTTGGGCCCGATCGTCGATGCGCTGCACGCCGAAGAACAGGCGCGGCGCTTGGCGGCGCTGGAGGATGAAGACGCGTGAGAGGCGTCCTTGCCTCGCTCTGCCGGCACCCGGTGAAGGGCTTCACGCCGGAAGCATTAGACCGCGTCGATTTGTATGCGGGCGAGGGTGTGCCTTTCGATCGCGCGTACGCGGTGGAGGATGGACCGAGCGGCTTTGATCCGGCTGCGCCAGCGCACATCTCGAAGATGTGCTTCACGGTGCTGGCGAAAATTCCCGAGGTCGCCCGCGTCCGCACGCGCTTCGACGAGACTACACACACGCTGCACGCGACCGCTCCAAACGCGGCGCCGATCGCGACGAAGCTCAATGAGGAGGATGGTCGCGACGTTTTCGCCGCTTGGCTGACGGACGTACTGGGCGATGCGATCCGCGGACCGCTGCGCGTCCTTCCGGCGCCGGGGGCGCATCGCTTCTATGACGACGAAGCCGGATTCATTTCACTGATCAATCTCGAAAGCGTGCGCGAGCTTGGCCGCCGCATCGACCGCGACATCGACCCGCTGCGGTTCCGCGCCAATCTCTATATCGAGGGTTGGCCGCCCTGGAGCGAACTTGAGTTGAAGGACGAGGTGAAGCTCGGCCAAGCACGGGCGCGCGTGGTGAAGCCCATTCCGCGCTGCGTCGCCACACACGTGCATCCCGGCGCAGGTGTGCGCGATCTCGACGTGCTGGACGGCTTACGTCGCGCGTACGGCCACGTTCTCTGCGGCGTCTACTTGCGCGTCGAGGCGCCGGGCGCGCTTCGCGTCGGCGATGCGATCGAGGCGGCATGAGCACTCTGGTGTCCACCTGGGCGGCTGTGCGCGATCGTCTCCGCGAGGCCGGCGTCGAGACCCCGGTGTTTGACGCGCGCCTGCTTTTGGAAGCGGGCGCCGGCGTCAGCCGTCTCGACATCGTCACCGATCCGCAGCGCGTTCTCGGCGACGAACAACTCGCCGGCATCGAAGCGTTGGTGGCGCGCCGCGCGGCGCGCGAACCGATAAGCCACATCCTCGGACGCAAGGCGTTCTGGACGCTCGAACTCAGCGTTACGCCCGATGTGCTGACGCCCCGGCCCGAGACCGAGCATCTGGTTGAACTCGCGCTGGAGCACATGGACTTCACGCATTCAGCGCGCGTGCTCGATCTCGGTACGGGGTCGGGCGCGATCCTTTGCGCGTTGCTGAACGCGCGTCCGCTCGCGAATGGCGTGGGCCTCGACAAGAGCGCCGCCGCACTTGAAGTCGCGAAGGCCAACGCGCATGCGCTTGGTCTTGACGGTCGCACGGAGTGGATCGAGGGCGAATGGTCGGCCGCCCGCGGCGCGTTCGACGTGATCGTATCCAATCCGCCCTACATCCGTTCGGGCGCCATTGATCTGCTCGCGCCCGAGGTCGCGAAGTACGAGCCGCATCTGGCGCTCGACGGCGGTCGCGACGGGCTCGACGCTTACCGCGCCATCATGCCGCTGCTGCCGGATCTGCTTATGCCGGAGGGCGTCTGGGCCTTTGAGATCGGGGAGGGGCAGGCCGAGGCGGTCTGGGCGCTGGCTGACGATGTCGCGCTGAGGCCGCAGGACGTGCGCCGGGACCTGGCTGGACGCTCGCGCGTTGTGTGGGGCAGGAACCGAAAATCCCCATGAACGCCGCGCGCGGGCGTTCGGGGGCTGAAAAAACCCTTGGAACGCCGCCCTTAAAGCATTACCTTGCACTCCGGAATCGCCGCCTGTTCGGCCTCGCCAAAGCGGTTTTTGCGGTGATTTCGCGGTGGGCGCACTCCAGAATTCGCTACGATCTTGAGGATTGTAACGCAGAGCGCCGAGCCAGTTTGGCATGAGAAGCGGGATTGGAGCTTGGAGCCCTTGAGGCTTTGAGGATGCGAGGCGGCCCAGGGAGCGCGTGCACGCATAAGCGCACGTGTGCAGGCGAGAGCCTCCGATGAACCACGGAAAGCATGGTGGATTTTCAATGAAGCGTCAGCGTGGCCGCGGCCGGGGCAACAAGCCGGGCGGGCATCATCAGCCGAACCGTAACCTGGAAAGCTCGGGTCCGGATGGGAAAGTCCGCGGGCCGGCGTCGTACATCTACGAGCGCTATCTCCAGGCCGCACGCGACGCTTCGTCATCAGGCGACCGGGTGATGGCGGAGAACTACCTTCAACACGCCGAGCACTACTTCCGCGTTTTACGCGCGATGCAGCCGGCGATGCCGCCGCCGCAAACCGATCGCTTCGGCTCGGACATGGATTTCGAGGGCGATGACGAAGGCGCTGAAGGCGAAGGCGGCGAAATGGAAGGCGCTGTCGGCGAAGCCAACGCCGAACAACCCGAGGTCGAATTTCCGGGCGAACAACAGCAGCGGTCGCAACAGCAGGAATTCGGCAATCGCGAAGAGGGCGGTTTCCGCCGTCGCCGCGGCCGCCGCAATCGCTTCCGTCCGGAAGGCGAACGCGAAGGCGGCTTCGAAGGCGCCCCGCGCGAAGGCGGCGAGCAGCGAGAAGAACGCGAACCCCGCGAGCAGCGCGCCGAACGTGAGCCGCGTGAGCCACGCGCAGAGCGCGAACCGCGCGAACCGCGGCCTCAAGGCGAGGGGCGCCGCGAACGCGCTCCGCGTGAGCGCGCCGAGGGCGAAGCCGGTTCAGGCGAAGGCTTTTCGCACGGGCCGAAGCCCGCCTTTCTCGGCTCAGACTAAGCCGTCAGCGCTTTGAGGCGGGCGGCGGCGGCGGCGCGGCCAAGCGTCGCTCCAGGTAAGCGCGCGCCTTGGCCTCGACTTCGGGCAGCATGTCTTCGCCCGGTTCGCGGCCGCGATAGAAGTGATCGGCCCCGTCGATCGCTTGGTAATCCACCTTGATGTTCTTTTGCGTGCGGATGCGCTGCACCGCGCGCTCCATGTCCGTCGGGTTGGTGACGGTGTCGCGCGTCCCGTAAAGGATGAGGCCCGAGGCCGGGCAGGGGGCCAAGAACGAGAGATCATAATGGTTGGCCGGCGGCGACACCGCGATGAAGCCATCGATCTCTGGGCGCCGCATCAACAATTGCAGGCCAATCCAGGCGCCGAACGAATAGCCCGCCACCCAGCACTGCTCGGCATTGGGGTTCATGCTCTGCAGGTAATCAAGGGCGGAGGCGGCGTCGGAGAGTTCGCCCATGCCGTTGTCGAATACGCCTTGGCTGCGGCCGATGCCGCGGAAATTGAAGCGCAGGACGGCGAAGTCGAAGTCGGTAAACAGCTTGTAGAGCTGCACGGTGACCCGGTCCTGCATCGAGCCGCCGGCGCGCGGGTGGCCATGGAGAATGAGCGCGATGGGGGTGCCCTCGCGCTTGGGCTCGGCATAACGGCCTTCGACCCGGCCAGCGGCCCCCGGGAAGATCACTTCAGGCATTCGGAAATCCCAGCCTCGGGCGGGGCCTTGGCGGCCCTCGCGAATTCTTGACCAAAACACTCGGGCATCTTAGCTACAATCCATGCCGCGCTAAGACGGCCCGCTCGGAAAGGCGCGCCTTCTAGCATGATTTTGAGCGCGCGCGAGTGCGCTGAAAGGCTTGTCTATGCGTTTGACCTCGAAAGGCCGCTACGCGGTGATGGCGATGGCCGACCTTGCCCTGCACGGCGGCGCCGAGCGCGCCGTCCCATTGCAGGAAGTGGCGCGCCGGCAGGAGATTTCGCTCTCCTACCTCGAACAATTGTTCGCGCGCATGCGCCGCGCCGGGCTTGTCGCCGGCGTGCGCGGACCAGGCGGCGGTTATCGTTTGGCGCAGGCGCCAAGCGCCACCACCATCGCCGATATCATCGCGGCGGTGAACGAGCCGATCAAAGCCACGCGCTGCAGGGATGGTTCGACCAAGAGCTGTCTCGGCAAGGAAGGCCGCTGCATCGCGCACGGGCTCTGGGTCGAACTGGGCGCGCATATTCACACGTTCCTTGCATCGGTGACGCTCGCCGACCTGCTCGCGCAGCGCTTCAGCCCCACCGCCGCGGTGGCTGCGGAATAGTTTTGATGTCTCGCGCCCCGATCTATTGCGATTACAACGCCGGTGCGCCGGTGCGTCCGCAAGCTGCGGAGGCGGTCGCGCGCGCGTTGGCGATGGGGGGCAATCCTTCGAGCGTGCATGGCGTAGGACGCGCAGCCCGCGCCTCCATGGAAGAAGCGCGCGAGCACGTCGCAAACGCTGTCGGCGCACGCGCGGAAAATGTGGTCTTTACATCGGGCGCGACCGAAGCTCTGCATCTCGCGCTTGCTTCGGCACACGCCAAGAGCATGATTCTTTCCGCAGTGGAGCACGACGCGCTGTACGAGCAAGCGATGCGTGCGCGTTCCGACGCGATCATTGCGCCTGTAAAGGCTGACGGCGCGATCGATCTTTCTGAACTCGAATCCATTCTGCGTGCGGCGCCTCGCGCCGCGCTGATTGCGGCGCAGCTAGCCAACAACGAAACCGGCATTGTGCAGCCGATTGCGAAAATCGCCGCGCTCGCGCGCCAGTACGGCGCTTTGCTGCTGGTGGACGCGGCGCAGGCGCTGGGACGAATTCCGCTCGACATCGCGGATTTGGATGCAACGTACCTTGTGCTCTCCAGCCATAAGATTGGCGGCCCGCCCGGCGCCGGCGCCCTTGTGCTGGCGCCTGGCGCGCCGTTCACCACCACCCGCTTTGGCGGCGGGCAGGAACGCGGTCGTAGGCCCGGCACCGAGAATGCAGCGGCGTATGCGGGCTTTGGCGTCGCGGCTCAACTTGCGGCGCATGACCAAACGACCGAAACAAAGCGGCTCGCAGCGCTGCGTGACCGGTTCGAAGCGGGTTTGCCGCGCGACGCCGTGGTGTTCGGCAAGAATGCGTCGCGTCTGCCGAACACGTCAAACTTTGCGCTGCCTGGTCTCGCGGCCGAAACGGCCGTGATCGCCATGGACCTCGAGGGAGTGTGCGTCAGTTCTGGAGCGGCGTGTTCTTCGGGAAAAGTGCGCACAAGCCGCGTGCTCGCGGCAATGGGCGTTGCGCCGGATCTCGCAAAATGCGCGCTGCGCGTCAGCTTTGGCTGGGCGTCCAGCGAGGCGCATGTGGATGCGGCTTTGGCGGCCCTCACCAAGATCACCGCGCGTCGCGCGCTCGCCGGGGCGGCCTGATGGCGGCCGTCAAAGAAACCGTCGAAGCGGCGCGCGCGCTCGAAGCTGAAAAGTACAAGCACGGCTTCGTCACCAAGCTCGAACAAGAGCTGGCGCCGCCGGGCCTCAACGAAAGCATTGTTCGTTTCATCTCCGGCAAAAAGAATGAGCCGGACTGGATGTTGCAATGGCGGCTCGACGCGTTCCGCCGTTGGCTGACGATGGAGGAGCCAAGTTGGGCGCTCGTGCATTATCCGCCGATCGACTACCAGTCCGCGCGGTATTACGCAGCGCCGAAGAACGCGCCGAAATATAAGTCGCTCGACGAAGTCGATCCGGAAATTCTCGACACGTACAAGAAGCTTGGGATTCCGCTCCGGGAGCAGGAAGTGCTGCTTGGCGTCGAGGGCGCGCCAAAGGTCGCGGTGGATGCGGTGTTCGACAGTGTCAGCGTCGTGACTACGTTCAAAGAAGAGCTGGCGAAGGCGGGCGTTATCTTCTGTTCGATCAGCGAGGCGCTGCGCGAGCATCCTGATCTGGTGCGGCACTATCTCGGCTCCGTCGTGCCCACGACCGACAACTTCTTCGCCACCCTGAACAGCGCCGTCTTCTCCGACGGCTCCTTTGTGTACGTCCCGCCCGGCGTGCGTTGCCCGATGGAGCTCTCGACCTATTTCCGCATGAACGCGGAGGGTACGGGCCAGTTCGAGCGCACGTTGATCATCGCGGACAAAGGCGCCCATGTTTCCTATCTCGAGGGCTGCACCGCGCCGATGCGCGACGAGAATCAGCTTCACGCAGCCGTCGTCGAACTCGTGGCGCTCGACGACGCCGAGATCAAATATTCTACGGTGCAGAATTGGTGGCCGGGCGACAGCGAAGGCAAAGGCGGCATCTACAATTTCGTGACGAAACGCGGCGATTGCCGCGGACCGCGCTCGAAGATTTCCTGGACGCAGGTGGAGACGGGCTCCGCCATCACCTGGAAGTATCCGAGCTGCATCCTGCGTGGTGATGAGAGCGTCGGCGAATTCTATTCGATTGCCGTCACCAATGGCCGCCAGCAGGCCGACACCGGCACAAAGATGGTGCACCTCGGCAAGAACACGCGCTCGAAGATCATCTCCAAAGGCATATCGGCGGGTCGTTCTTCCAACGCGTATCGGGGGCTTGTGTCAGCGCATGCGAAGGCGCAAGGCGCGCGCAACTATACGCAATGCGACTCGCTCCTGATCGGCCATGAGAGCGCGGCGCACACCGTCCCTTATGTCGAAACGCGCAACGCCAGCGCGCAGTTCGAGCACGAAGCGACGACGACGCGGCTCTCGGAAGACCAGCTCTTCTATCTGCGTGCGCGCGGTATTCCCGAAGAGCAGGCGGTGTCGCTTCTTGTGAACGGCTTCGTACGCGAGGTGCTGCAGCAATTGCCGATGGAGTTCGCTGTGGAAGCGCAGAAGCTGTTGGAAGTCAGCCTCGAAGGCAGCGTGGGATGAGCGAATATTGGTTTGCACGCCGCCACCCGATCGGGGCGATGCGGGGCGGCATGACGCCCGTGCATTGGAAGGGCTGGGCGGTGCGCGCGGTCTATGGCGCCATTTTGGTTGCTGCGGTCGGGATTGCAGTCTGGTGCATGAACAACGACCGGCCGGCCATGGGCGTGGCGAGCCTCGTCGCCTTGCCGTTCGCCGGAGCTCTTTGGCTTATCCAGACGACACACAAGAAGGGCGATCATTCGCGCACGGTCGCGGAGTATCGCGGAGACAAAGCGCGTGTTTGAGATCGTCGACCTCCATGTCGCCGTGAACGGCGCCGAGATTATCAAGGGACTTTCGCTCAGCGTTCCTGCTGGCGAGACGCACGCCATCATGGGACCGAACGGCGCCGGCAAATCGACGCTCGCTTATGCGCTTGCGGGCCGCGACGGCTACGACGTGAAGGGGGGCGCAGCGACGCTGGGCGGCGAGGACATTCTCGCCCTTGCGCCGGAGGAGCGTGCGGCGAAGGGGTTGTTTCTCTCGTTTCAATATCCGGTTGAAATTCCCGGCTTGCCGGCGCTGACCTTCCTGCGCGCAGCGTTGAACGCGCAACGCACGGCGCGGGGCGAGGCGGAAGTGTCCGCGCCCGACTTTCTGAGATTCGTGCGAGCGAAGGCGGCGGCGCTGAAGATCGATCCGGAAATGTTGAAACGGCCGCTGAATGTCGGTTTTTCCGGCGGCGAGAAAAAGCGTTTCGAGGCGCTGCAAATGGCCGTGCTGGAGCCGCGCTTCGCGATCCTGGACGAAACAGATTCCGGTCTCGATATCGATGCGCTCCGCATCGTCGCCGACAATGTGAACGCGTTGCGCTCGCCGGAGCGCGGGCTCTTGGTGATCACGCACTATCAGCGCCTGTTGGACTATATCAAACCGGATCGTGTCCACGTCATGGTCGCCGGGCGCATCGTCGCCAGCGGCGGGCCCGAGCTTGCGCTTCAGCTTGAGCGCGAGGGTTACGACAAATATCTGAAGGCTGCGGCGTGAGCGCTGTCGCCCAGCTCCCCAATCGCCGCGACGAGGCGTGGAAATATTCCGATCTGCGCGCGGCGCTGGCGGACGATCAGGTCGTCTTGAGCGAAGGGCGGGACGTTATCGAGCGCCTGGCGCCGGGCGTGCAACGCATGGTGATCCCGGCGGGAGAGACGCGTCTTTTCGTCGAGCGCATGGATTCGCCGTATCGCGATGCGCGCTCCTTCGAATTCACCATCGAGCCTGGTGCGACGCTGACGCGCGTGATCGTGCAAGACAGCACCGCGTTTCCCTTGTCGATGGCGCGTGTGCATGTCGCGGCCGGCGCACGCTTCACTCAGTTCGTGCTCGCCGAGGGCGCGAAGCTTGCCCGGATCGAGACGCATGTCGGCGTCGAAGGCGAAGGCGCGCAGGTCGAACTCAACGGCGTTTATCTGTGCGACGCTGGCCGCCACGCCGATCTCACGTCCGTCATCACGCACAAGACGGGCGGCGGCGTCACGCGACAGCTGACCAAAGGCGTCGCGCGCAAGGGCGGACGCGGGGTGTTTCAGGGCAAGATCGTGGTTGAGCATGGCGCGCAGAAGACCGACGCGCGCCAGTACCACCACGGTCTCTTGCTTGAAGATGGCGCGGAGATTTTCGCCAAGCCAGAACTCATGATCTACGCCGACGACGTGCAATGCGCGCACGGCAATACGGCTGGTGGTCTAGACGAGAGCGCGCTTTTCTACATGCGCTCGCGCGGCGTGCCGGAGGCGGAAGCGCGGGCGCTGCTCGTGGAGGCGTTTCTCGTCGAGGCGATTCCGGATGGGTTGCCCGCGGAACTCCATGCGGAGCTGCTTTCGCGCATCCAGTCTTGGCTGCGGAGGCGCCCGTCATGAATGCGCCGGTGATCAAGCGCCCATTTGATGTTGAAGCGATCCGCGCGGATTTTCCGATCCTTGGGCGGGAAGTGAACAACCGCCCGCTCGTTTATCTCGACAGCGCCGCCAGCGCGCAAAAGCCCAACGCCGTGATCGACGCGATGGCGAACGCTATGCGAGGGTCGTACGCCAACGTGCATCGCGGCGTGCACGCGCTGGCGAACGAGACGACCGAAGCGTACGAGGCCGCACGCGCGACCGTTGCGCGTTTCATTAATGCGGCGTCGCCGGAGACGATTGTTTTCACCAAAGGCGGCACGCAGGCGATCAATATCGCGGCCGCCGGGCTCGACGTGAAGCCGGGCGACGAGATCGTGCTGTCGGTGATGGAGCATCATTCCAACATCGTGCCCTGGCATTTCCTGCGCGAGCGCCGTGGCGCCATGCTGAAATGGCTCGATATTGATGATGACGGCGGGATCGATCTCGCCGCGCTCGATGCGCTGATTTCGCCGCGCACCAAAATGGTGGCGCTGACGCACATGTCGAACGTGCTGGGCGCGAAGACGCCGGCGAAGGACGCCATCGCGCTGGCGCACGCCAAGGGCGTTCCGGTTCTGCTTGACGGCTGTCAGGCCACCGTGCATGGCCGCGTCGACGTGCGGGCGCTCGACGTCGATTTTTACGCCTTCACGGGCCACAAGCTCTACGGACCGACCGGCATCGGCGTTTTGTACGGCAAGCCGGAACGACTCGGGGCGTTGCCGCCCTTTGAGGGCGGCGGCGAGATGATCGACACGGTCGAGCGCGAGCGCATCACCTACAACGATCCGCCGCATCGTTTCGAAGCGGGCACGCCGCCGATCCTCGAAGCGATCGGTCTCAAGGCCGCGATCGACTGGGTGAGCGCCCAGGATCGCGTTGCGTTGGAAGCGCATGAGGCGGCGCTGCGCGATCGCGCGATGGAGGCCCTGCGCGGCCTGAACTGGATCAAGCTTTTCGGCCAGGCGCCGGACAAGGGCGCCATCGTCGCCTTCAATATTGACGCCGCGCACCCACATGACGTGGCGCAGATCCTTGATCGCCAGGGTGTCGCCATCCGCGCCGGACACCATTGCGCGCAGCCGCTGATGCAGCGTCTGGGGGTGTCCGCGACCGCGCGGGCGAGCTTCGCCTGCTACAATCGGCTGGAGGAGATCGACGTGCTGGTCGAGGCGCTCATGAAAGCGCGAAAGATGCTGGGCTGAACCATGGACGGCGCTGTCTCCACCCCCTCCAAGCTCTCGCAGGCGGAGCTCGATCGGATCACCGATGATCTGGTCGCGCAGTTCAAGACCGTGTTCGATCCGGAGATTCCGGTGGATATTTATGAACTTGGCCTCATCTATAAGGTCGATATCAACGATGACCACCACGTCGAGATCGACATGACGCTGACGGCGCCGGGATGCCCGGTGGCGGGGCAGATGCCGGGCTGGGTGGAGGAGGCGGCGTTGAAGGTTGAGGGCGTGAAGAGCGCCAAAGTGAACCTCGTGTTCGATCCGCCATGGACGACAGCGCGGATGAGCGACGAGGCGAAGCTCGAACTGAACATGTTGTGAGTGGGCCATGAGCCGGAGACCGAGACCGAAAGTCGTTAGCCTAACCGAGGCCGCCGCCAGTCGGATCAAAGAGATCATGGCGGCGTCAGCGAAACCGTATTTGCGCGTGGGCGTGAAGAATGGCGGCTGCGCCGGAATGGAATACGTGATGGCCTACGCCGACGCGCCCGAGCCGTTCGACGAGGTCGTCGAAGATCAGGACGTGCAGATCGTCGTGAAGGCCGACGCGGTGCTGTTCCTGCTGGGCTCCGTGATTGATTACGAAACCGGCCGGCTTTCCTCGAAATTCGTTTTCCGCAATCCGAACGAAACGGACGCCTGCGGCTGCGGCGAGAGCGTCACGATCCAGCCGGCCTCCGCAGAGAGCTGATGGCAGCCGACACATTCCACGATTTTGTGCGCGAGCTGTTTCGCGGCGTGCCCGGCTTGACCATCAAGCGCATGTTCGGCGGCGCTGGCATCTATTCGCAGGGCGTCATGTTCGGCCTGATCGCCGACGAGACCATCCACATCAAGGTGGACGATGCGCTGAAGGATGCCCTGACCGAAGAGGGTTCTGGCCCGTTCGTGTGGGAGCCCAAGAGCGGCCCGCGCGCCGGCGAGCGGGTCGATTTCAGCTATTGGCGCCTGCCGGAAGCCGCGCTCGACGATCCCGAACTTGCGCAGACGTGGGCGCGTAAGGCGATCGCCGTTGCACAGACCAAGATGAAGACGGCGCGCAAACGCAAGAGCTAGACGCGCTCAGCTCCCAGTGAATTTCGCGGGACGCTTCTGATAGAAGGCGGACACGCCCTCGATGAAATCCTGCGTTCGGCCGGCTTCGCGCTGCATGTCCCGTTCGGCCTGTAATTGATCGAGCCAATGGGCGTCGAGACCGGCCCAGGCCAGTTTGCGAATCATTGAAAGCGCCTTCGGCCCACTCGCCAACTCAAGCGCCAATGCTGTCGCCGTCGCCAGCAAATCGGCATCCGGCACGCACCGATTGATGAGACCCCATTCGAGCGCTTTCAGCGCCGGGAGCTTTTCGCCGAGCAGCATCAGCTCCATGGCGCGTGCGCGCCCGATCATGCGCGGCAGCAGATACGTGGCGCCGCCGTCCGGCACCAAGCCGATGCGGCGGAATGCTTGCAGGAAGTAGGCGCTTTCGGCGGCGATGATGAGATCGCCCATCAATGCGAAGCTGCAGCCCACGCCGGCGGCGGCGCCGTTGACGGCGGTGACGAAGGGGATCGGCAGATCGCGCAGCAACGTGACGAACGGATTATAGTGGCTCTCCAGGCGTTGCCCGACATCGATGCGCCCGCTCTCGGTGGCGATCTCGCCGCTCGGAGACAAGTTTGCGCCGGAGCTGAAGCCGCGTCCTTCGCCGGTAAAGACAACGCAACGTGCTTCGCGGGCGGCTTTGTTGAACGCGTCCGCGAGTTCGCCGACCATGTCCGGCGCGACCGCGTTTAACGTCTGCGGATCGGCCATCGTGACGGTCGCGACGCCGTTTTCGACCGCATACTTGATTTTCGAATAGGCCATTGTCCGCGCTCCCTATGGCGCGAGACTAGGGCCTGTGGCGCGGAAGGGAAGCGCTACGCGACGTAAAGAACGGGTGTCGAATCCGTCGTCACCTGGTTCCGGCCGTTTCGCTTGGAGGCGTAGAGGCAGGCGTCAGCGCGCTCGACCAAGCCCTGTGGCGTATCGCCGGGCTGAAGCCGCGCGATCCCGACCGAGATGGTGACCTGGCCGAGATCTTCATTGGTGGAGCGGCGGCGCAGCCGCTTGGTTTGGATCACGCTGCGCAGCGCCTCCGCCGTTTGCGACGCGGCCTTCAGGTTTGTGCGCGGCATGATCACGCCGAATTCCTCGCCGCCGTATCGTGCAATCAGGTGGTCGCCGCGCGCATGCGATTGCAGCGTGCTCGCCAGGAAGCGGAGAATCTGGTCGCCGGTGTGATGGCCCCAAGTGTCGTTGAAGCGCTTGAAATGATCGATGTCGCACATGAGCAGGCAAAGCTCCGTGCGTTGCGCGCGCGCTTCGCTGATGCGCATGCGCAGCGTTTCATCGAACATGCGCCGGTTGGAGAGCCCGGTCAGGCTGTCGGTGAGGGACTCAACGCGCACGGATTCGAGGCTCGTGCGCAGCGTTTCGATCTCACGCGTCGATTTCTGCAATTGCTCGGTCAGGTGCTGATTGTGATTGGCCATATCGAGTGTGGCCGCCGCCAGGCTCGACACGATCTGCCGGATTTGTTCCGGCGCCAGACCACGACCGAGATCGGTGGCGGCGTTCTCCAGCGTGCGGCCGTAATCGCCGCTCTTTTCCTCAGCCGATTTCAGGAACGAAATGACTTGCCCAATATCGCGGGCGATGCGCTCGCCGGCGATCACCAACTGCGCCGAAGCGCGGGCGCCCGTGAAGAAGCGCTCGAACACCTCGGTGTTGAAGTCCGGCGTGAAGGCTTCGCGCGAGGCGATGCGCTCGTCGATGACCTCACGCAGCGTCGCGTTGGAGCCGAGCCGGTAGGACAGCCAGACCTCGTAATTCTGTCCCGTCGGCGCGACGCCATTGAGGCGCATGAGCTCCAGGGTCTCTTGCGCGAGCGAGGGGCCCGCCGTCCCCTGCATAAGGTGGTCTTGCTCAGTCACGCGTAGGCCATCCCGTGAGTCGTGGGCGCAGCGGGTTGACGCTAAAGGGGAGGGTATGGACGAGTGGTAAACGAGCCCTGTCGAACCGTTAAATTCCGTAATTGCCTTTACGTGGCGGCGAGGGGTTAGGGTGGTTAGCCACGATTGGAGCGCAAGCCCATGAACAAGCCGGTCAGTCCCGCAACTGAACAGAGCAAGGCCCGGATGGAGGAGGTGCTGCGCATCCAAAAGGCGGCGCACCTGCGGGTTGGTCCGCCCAGCGCGGCACAGCGCAAGGACCGCCTCACGCGCGTGATCACCCTGCTGCTGACGCATAAGGACGATCTGATCGCAGCGATGAACGCCGATTTCGGCGCGCGGTCGCCCGACATGAGCGCGCTGACAGATATCGCCGGCGCCGTGGCGCCGCTGAAGTACGCCCGGGCCAATCTCGAAGCCTGGATGAAGCCCGAGCGGCGCAAAGTCTCGCCGGCTGCGCTCGGCGTCCTTGGCGCGCGCGCTGAGGTGCGTTTTCAGCCCAAGGGCGTCGTCGGCGTGATGACGCCTTGGAATTTCCCGGTGCAGCTCGCCTGCGACGCAGTCGCCGGCGCGTTCGCCGCGGGCAATCGGGTCATGCTGAAGCCGTCGGAATTCACACCGCAAACCTCGGCGCTGCTCGAACAATTGTTCGATCTCTTCTTCGATGAGGACGAGATCGCCGTGATCAATGGCGGGCCGGATGTGGGCGCGGCGTTTTCGGCGCTGCCATTCGATCATCTGATCTTCACCGGCGCGACCGCGATCGGGCGTCACGTCATGCGCGCCGCGGCGGAGAATCTGACGCCGGTCACGCTCGAACTCGGCGGCAAGAGCCCGGTCGTGCTCGGCCGCAGCGCGGACATGGCCAGGACGGCCGCGCGCGTGATGGCGGGCAAGACGATGAATGCCGGTCAAGTGTGCCTCGCGCCGGATTACGTCCTGGCGCCCGGCGAGCACGTCGATCTGTTCGTGAAGGCGGCGGGCGACGCCGTCGCCAAGATGTTCCCGACGATCAAGGAAAACCCGGACTACACTTCGATCATCAACCAGCGCCATTACGATCGTCTGCGCGGGCTCGTCGAGGACGCTCGCGCCAAAGGCGCCAAGATCGTTGAACTCAATCCGGCCAAGGAGGACTTCAGCCAGCAGGAGCATCGCAAGATTCCGCCGACGCTTATCCTCGACGCCACCGACGAGATGGGTGTGATGCAGGAGGAGATTTTCGGGCCGCTATTGCCGATCCGCCGCTACACCAGTTTCGACGAGAGCATTAGCGATGTGAATGCGCGTCCGCGTCCGCTGGCGCTCTATTATTTTGGCGAGGATTCCGCCGAGAGCGAGGCGCTGCTCGAACGCACGACATCGGGCGGCGTCACCGTCAATGACGTGATCTTCCACTTCACGCAGGACGATCTGCCGTTCGGCGGCGTTGGCCCTTCGGGCATCGGCGCCTATCACGGTCATAACGGCTTTCTCGAGTTCTCGCACAGGAAGGCGGTCTATCGGCAGACGGCGAGCGAACTGATCGCCATGTTCCGCCCGCCTTACGGTGCAGCCTTCAAGCGTCAGGTCGAAGCGCGGCTGAAGCCTTGATGGCGCAGGAACATTACGTTGATCCGACGCGCGCGGCGTTCGAACTGTTCAAAGCGCTGCCGCGGGACGAGCCGATCTTCATGCTCAACCTCGTGCGCTTCCGCGCGCGCGCGGCTTACCCGGATGGTCATGCCGACGCCGCGCTCGCGCGCTCGGGCGCCGAGGCGTACCGCGAATACGGCCGCACGAGCGCGCCGATCTTCGCTCGGCTTGGCGGGACGATCATCTGGCGCGGCGCGATGCAGGCGCTGGTGATTGGTCCGGCGGATGAACGTTGGGACGCCGTGTTCATCGCCCGTTATCCGAGTGCGACGGCGTTCATGGCGATGGTGACCGACGAGGATTACAAGCGCGCGGTCGTGCATCGCCAGGCGGCGGTGGAGACGAGCCGGCTGATCCGGTGCGCGCAATTGGATGCGAGCAACGGGTTCGCTTGAGCCTTCCAGATGGAGGGCCGGGGACGCGGGTGTCTTCCCGCGCTTGCGCCAGCAGACCGGATGAACCAGTCGCCTCAATAGAGAACAAGCTAAAGCGCGCGTCGTTTCTGGCGACAAATCGCGATGGCGTCAGCGTTGGAGCTGGAGGATGTTCGAGTGGCGGACGTTTAGTTTTGCCGTTTTGCTCGCCATTGTGTGGGCCTGGGGAGCTGGAGCCGTCCTAGAGAAACGGCACCAGCAGCACTATTGCGAGAATGCTGGCTACAGCCAACCAATATCCGAAAATACGCTCTCCTTACTTCTGTCCGGTCGTGCCGGCACGCCCGCCGAGCAAGGCGCCTTCAGGCGATGTCAGGAAGATCATCCCTCGCCCTGGCGAAGCTGGTGGCGCCACTTTTTCGATATCAACCTTGGCGACGCTCTCATCGCCGCTTTCACGCTCGTCCTTTCCATCGCGACGGTTTTGCTTTGGATTGAAACTCGAAGATTGGCAAAGGGCGCAGAGCGGCAGGCCAAGGATTTCGCGCGACAGACCAACTTGCTCGTGGCCGTGGAGCGCCCAAACTTTCATTCTGAGGAATGGAAGTTCTCGCTGCACTGGACCAAAGGCAGCGCAGCTGTGGAGGGCAAGAGGTTTCTGGCGGACAGCTTGAAACTAAAAGGTGGGTATATCCAAAAATCTCGGTCACCAACGGCGGCAAAGCGAGTGCAGTTCTTCTTGAGGTCACCGCCTTTTGGCATGCACGTCCCGGTGAGCCGACCGCGAAAGATATTCGCGAGCCCGGTCCGAACGAGCGCCGCCTCATAGGACAAACCTTGATGGGCGCGGGCGGAACCACCGTCGATCTCAACTTCATGCCATTGGAGATCAAGCCGGAGTGGAGCGACCTCAAGACGGGGGAGCGCACCATCTGGTTTTATGGATATTTCCGGATCGAGGACTTTGAGGAAGAATATGAATTGCCGTTTCGGGCGAGATGGCAGGAAGTTCCTGCCGTTAAGGGCGGAAAGGCTCAGGGCTTTATCACTGAACGAGACCCACTCCATGAGCGCAAAGTCGTGCGAAAAAAAGCGGGCTAGAAAGACGCCAGCTCAACCGGCTGGAGAGCCGTAGATCAGGAAGCGGGGGCTCAGTTCTTGATTTTCAAAAACGCCGGCGCGTTGTCGCCGAAGCCGCGCACGCCGTTGTCGTCGGCGTGGCGCGGCGCCTTCGGTTCTTCGCGGCGCGTGGCGGATTTGGGCTGAGCTTCGCGTGGCTTGTCGGCTTTGGGTTCGCTGCGTCTGGCGGGTTCAGTCGCCGCGGTCGGGCGCTTGTCGTCGCGCTTCTGGAAGCGCTCCTTCTTTGACCTCAGCCGGTCGCTGTGCTCGCGCTTCAGCTCCTCGGCGCGCCGCCCGCGTCCGCCGCGATCGTCAGGTCCGCCCAGTGCTTCGCTCGGCACGCCCTCGATCTCGGCGCGTTCGATGATCTTGCCCGTGAGCTGTTCAATCGCGGCCAGGCTCTTCTTGTCAGCCGGCGCGACCAGCGTGAAGCTCTGCCCCAAGCGGCCGGCGCGGCCCGTGCGGCCAATACGGTGCACGTAATCCTCGGCATGACGCGGCGGCTCGTAATTGAAGACGTGGCCGACATCGGGAATGTCCAACCCGCGCGCCGCCACGTCGCTGGCGACGAGCAGCGTCAGTTCGCCGGAGCGGAAGCGGTCGAGCGTCTTCATGCGCAAGCTTTGATCGAGATCGCCGTGGATCGGCGCCGCGTTGAAGCCGTGCCGCTTCAGGCTTTGCGCGACGACATCCACATCGCTCTTACGATTGCAGAAGATGATGCCGTTCTTGATCTCGCCGCTGTTCTGCAGCACGGCGCGGAGTGCGGCGCGGCGCGTACGCGGATCGCCGGACGGCAGCGCGACGATGCGCTGCGTGATCGTGGCCGCCGTGCTTGCGGGCTTCGAGACTTCGATGCGTTTCGGGTCGGAGAGGAATTGCTGCGTGAGGCGCGTGATCTCCGGCGGCATGGTGGCGGAGAAGAAGAGCGTCTGGCGCGTGAAGGGCGTGAGTTTGAAGATGCGCTCGATGTCGGGGATGAAGCCCATGTCAAGCATGCGGTCGGCTTCGTCGACGACCATCACCTGCACGCCGGTCAGCAAGAGCTTGCCGCGCTCGAAATGGTCGAGCAGGCGCCCGGGCGTTGCGATCAGCACGTCGACGCCCTGGCTGAGCAAGGCGTCCTGATCGCCAAACGAGACGCCGCCGATCAACAGCGCTTTGGTGAGCTTTTGATACTTGCCGTACTTGTCGAAATTCTCGGCGACCTGTGCGGCGAGTTCGCGCGTCGGCTCGAGGATCAAGGTGCGCGGCATGCGTGCGCGCGCGCGCCCCTTCGCCAGAATATCGATCATCGGCAAAACGAACGCGGCGGTCTTGCCGGTGCCGGTTTGGGCGATGCCGAGTACGTCGCGCGTCTGCAGCACGACCGGGATCGCCTGCGCCTGGATCGGCGTGGGCGTCGTGTAACCCGTCTCATGGACGGCGCGGAGGGTTTCGGGGGAAAGGCCCAGATCGTCGAACGTAATTTGGGCGGGCGTCGCTTGGGCGTCGGAAGACGCGATGTCAGATGGCATTCAGTCTCTCATTCGGCGCGACCTCATGCTCTCGTCGGACGACAGCAGCGGTCACGCTGGGTTGGCGCTTCCGGCCGACATCCATCTCCGGATTGAGACAGGGGGCCTTGGCAAAAGGGCGCACGCCCTTTCGGCGCGCACAACGGACGCTCGGGATGTGGTGGAATTCGCGCCAAATGTCAATGTTTGCGCGGCTTTTGCCTGGGCCGGCGAGCGCGCCGGCGGCCCAAGAGTATTTAGCGTCCGAAGATTTGTCGCAGGATGCTGGTGGTTTGCTTCACCGGATCGTGGCGGATGCGGCGTTCTTCCTCGCCGATATAGAGAAACGCGCCGTCGAGCGCCTTGGACACGGCGAAGTTCACTACTTGGACGCGGAGGTCTTCGCCGCTGGGCACGAGGCCGGTGGAGCGCAGCGAATGGGTGGCGCGTTCAAGCGCGGTGAAGGCGCCGGCGCCGTCGAGCGTCCTGCGCATGGGCGGGCGCAGCGCCGTGGTGAGATCGCCTTCGGTGCGACCGCGCAGATACTGGGTCGCGGCGTCATCGCCGCCGCTGACGATGCCGACGGCGTCTTGAATGGTGATGGTGCGGATGGCGTTGAGGAAAAGCCGCTTGGCCTGCGGCATCGCCGCCTCGGCGCCGCGGTTCATGCGCAATTGCAGATCGTCGAGCGGACCGGCCATGCCGAGCGGCTG
>DASZSK010000173.1:0-14385 GCA_035548735.1 Caulobacterales bacterium
CCGCTCACCTACCTCTTGGCCGTGATGCTGATCGGCGCGCGGCAATTGGGTCTCGCCATCCTGATGCATGACGCCGCGCACGGCGCGCTTCACCCAAACCAGAAGGTCAATGATTGGCTGGGCGAGTGGCTTTGCGCCGCGCCTGTCGGCGCCAAGCTCGACCAATATCGCCCCTATCACCTGAAGCATCATCGCTACACCGAGCAACCGGAGGATCCCGATCTTGGCCTCTCGGCGCCATTCCCGATCACGCGCGCCAGCCTCATGCGCAAGATCGTCCGCGACCTCACCGGACAGACCTTCGTCAAGCAACGGTTCGGCCCGTTGTTCGCCAAGCGCGAGGAGCGCACCGGCGGCAAGGTGACGTCGAGCGCGGTCAATTCCTTCCTGATCGTCAACGCGATCCTGCTCGCCGCGCTGGCGCTGGCCGGCTATTGGTGGGCTTATTTCGCGCTCTGGATCGTACCGATGGCGACCTGGTTCCCGCTGGTCACGCGGCTGCGCAACATCGCTGAGCACGCCTGCGTCGACACCAAGGAAGACCCGTTCAGCCACGCCCGCACGACGAAGGCGAACCTGATCGAGCGGCTGCTGATCGCGCCTTTCTGGGTGCATTATCACGCCGAGCATCACTGCTTCATGCATCTGCCCTGCTACAAGCTTCCCGAGACGCACCGCCTCCTGATGCAAAAGGGCTACGCATCGCGCATGCAGATCGCGCCGGGCTATTGGGACGTCCTCAAACTGGCGACCAGCAAAGCCGCCGCCTAAACCTGCGCCCAGAGCCGCAGCAGGTTCGACACCGCCTTATCCAGCCGCAGCAGCTCTTCGCGTGCGACGCCGCCTTCCGCGAGGCGCGCGCGCGCCAGCGTAAGCTCGAACAAGATCTCGCGCTGCGTCGCATCCGCGACGAGGCTCTGCACCCAGCCCACCGCCGCGAGCCGCACGCCACGCGTCACCGGCTCGACAAAATGGATCGAGCCCGCCGGGTAGAGCACGGCGTCGCCCGGTTCGAGCTTGATCGCCTGTTCACCCAAGGCGCTCTCCACCGTCAGCGCGCCGCCGTCGTAGGACTCGCGCTCGGCCAGGAAGAGCGTGAAGGCGAGATCGGTGCGCACCGGCGTCTCGGGGCCGCCCATCACCGCATCGTCGGTGTGTGCGCCATAGGTCATGCCCGGCTCGTAGCGGGAAAACATGATGCGGGTGAGCCGGCGCGGGCGCGCGGCCATCCCGAACATCGGATGCTGCTTGAAAGCGTCAGAGACGAAGCGCTCCAGCGCCTGCACGCGGGCGTCGGACGCATCCGCCTGGAGGTTCTCCTTCACCCCCCGCGCGGCCGGCCCCGCCGTGCGCTTGCCCGGCTTCCAAGGCGCAGCTTCTAGCTCTCGCCGCACGCGTGCGACATCCTCGCCTTCCAGGACCTTCTCCAAGATCAGCATCATGGCAATTTGTTATTGCGAATAATTTGCATTTGGTCCAGGTTCCCGCTGGCCTCGCTGCGGAGGGACGCATGATTACGTGGAAAATCAAGCTGTGGCGCCATGTCGGTGCGGCGGCGATGCTGACGGCGGCCGCCGCTTGCGGCCAACCGGCGGCCACAAGCGCGCCAGCGGCGGAACCCCCGCCCCCGGCGGGCGCGAGCGGGGAATCCGGCGGCGGCGGCGAGCAAGGCGAAGCTGGCGTCGCCGAAGCGTTCGACGGCCTCTCGGGCGATGCGCGGCTGGCGCTCCATCTCCAGCACCTCAAGGGCTTCCTGCTTATCGCCGACCGCATGAATAGCGAAAACCACCCCGAAGAAGCAGGCGTGCTGGTCGGCCAGGGCGTCCTCGAAGGCTATGAGGAAAAGGCCGCCGATTTCGGCGCCTTCGATGTGTCGAAGCTCCGCGCCGCCAGCGACGGCTCGGCCAAAACCAGCGCGCAACTCGCGCCGAAAATCCACGACGCCGAAGCCGTCGTGGATGCGGCGCGCGCACACCTCTCGGTCAATCACGCCGACCTCGCCGCGCGCATGATCGATATCTCCACTGGGCTCTATCAGAACGTGAACCAGAGCGATTTCGTCGATCCGACGGAATACCAGCACAGTCTGGGCGCAGCACTTTCGGCGAAAGACGCGCTCGTCGCTGGCCGTGACGCCATGCGCCGCCAGAACGCGCGCGCTTATGACGAAGCCGCCGCCGAGATCGATCGCTTCATCGCGCTCTGGCCGCAGAGCACGGCGCCCGATCATCCGACGGCCTATCGCGACGTTGTCCGCCAAGCCTCGCGCGTGCGGCTCGCGCTCTCGCCCTTCCTCGACGCCACGGATTGAGGGGCGCGCTGGGCGCGTGCTACGCCACGCGGGCCGGAGGCGCCCGCCCGATGCCCGAATGCTTTGACGTCAAGATCGAAGACAGGATCGCCGCCATCACGTTGAACCGCCCCAAGGCGTTCAACGCGATGAACCGTGCGTTCTGGAACGAACTTCCTGAAATCGTGCGCGACATCGACGACAACGCAAAAGCGCGCGTCATCCTGCTCGCCTCCACCGGCAAGCACTTCACCGCCGGCATGGATCTCTCCGTTTTCACCGACGGCGAAGGGCTTTCCTCCATGGAGGGCGACCCCGCTGCGAAGGCCGAAGCGTTCCGGCAATTCGTTCTGACGCTGCAGCACACGTTCGCTTGCCTCGACGAGGCGCGCATGCCGGTGATCGCGGCGGTGCAAGGCGGGTGCATCGGCGCGGGCGTCGACATGGTCGCGGCCTGCGACATCCGCTACGCCACCGAAGACGCCTTCTTTCAAATCCACGAAATCAATATCGGCATGACGGCGGACGTCGGCACGTTTCCGCGTTTGTGCAAGCTTATCCCGGAGGGCTGGGTGCGCGAGTTGGCGTACGCTGGCCGGCGCCTCCCCGCCGCGAAGGCGAAGGAGATCGGCCTCGTCAACGACGTGTTCGCGACGCAGGACGCGATGCTGGCGCACGTTGGCGAGCTCGCGCGCGAGATCGCCTCAAAAAGTCCAGTCGCCGTCGCCGGCTCGAAGCGCATGATCAATTATGCGCGCGATCATTCGTCCGCTGACGCGCTCGATTACATCGCCACCTGGCAGGCGGGCATGTTCTCGCCCGCGCATCTGATGGAAGCGTTCGCCGCTAAGAGCGCCAAACGCGAGCCGAACTTTCCGGACTTGATGCCGCGCAGAAAGAAAATGTGATGGACATTCGTTTTATTTCTCCGGGCCGCAATCCGCCGCAGGAAGTCAACGCCTTCGTTGAAATCCCGCAGGGCGGTCTGCCGGTGAAGTACGAACTGGATCAGCGCTCCGGCGCCCTGTTCGTGGATCGCTTCCTGCACACCTCGATGATCTATCCGTCGAACTACGGCTTCATTCCCAACACGCTGGGCGAAGACGGCGATCCGTTGGACATTCTGGTGGTGACGCCGATGCCCGTGGTCGCCGGCTGCGTCATCCGCGCGCGGCCCGTCGGCGTGCTGTTGATGAGCGACGAAAAAGGCGTCGATGAGAAAATCCTCGCGGTCCCGACGGACGCGCTCAATCCCTTCTACGCCAATGTGAAGACCTATGCGGACCTGCCGCCGCTTTTGGTGGCGCAGATCGACCACTTCTTCCGCCACTATAAGGACCTTGAGCCCGGCAAGAGCGCAAGCGTCGGCGAATGGGCGGGTCTCGAAGCCACGTACGACCGCATCAATCTCGCGATCGAGCGGAAGCCCAAATGAGCGATGCGGACATCGCCGCGCGGCTGACGGCGGAAGCGAGCCAGGCGGCGGGCGCTGAATCCGCACTGCTCTCGATTTCGATCGAGATGTTTGCACGCGCGGAGATCGCCAGCGTCCGCACGAAGATCGAGCGCAAGACGCGCGCGTTCGTCTTCGTCACCAGTGACGCGCAGAGCGCCGACGGCCAGCGCGTCGCCAGCGCCATGTCCGTGCACAAGCTCGAGGGCTAAGTCCGCAGGCGGACTTGCGGGCGCCTTACGAAAACACCTCGAACAATCCCGCCGCGCCCATGCCGCCGCCGATACACATGGTGACGACAGCGCGCTTCGCCTTCCGACGACGCCCTTCCATCAACACATGGCCGACCAGCCGCGTTCCGGTCATGCCGAACGGATGGCCGATGGCGATGGAGCCGCCATTGACGTTGTACTTCTCCGGATCAATGCCGAGCTTGTCGCGGCAATAGAGGCATTGCGAGGCGAAAGCTTCGTTCAATTCCCACAGATCGATGTCGTCGATCTTCAGTCCTTGCCGTTGCAGCAGACGCGGCACGGCAAACACCGGGCCGATTCCCATCTCATCGGGAGCACAGCCAGCAACCGCAAAGCCGACGAAGGCCCCAAGCGGTTCGAGCCCGCGCTTCTCCGCCTCTTTCTCTTCCATGATCACCACGGCCGCGGCGCCATCGGACAACTGGCTTGCATTGCCGGCAGTGACGAACTGATCCGGCCCGCGCACCGGTTCGAGAGAAGCCAGCCCTTCGAGCGTTGTGTCGGCGCGATTGCATTCGTCGCGCGAGACGGTGACATCGACGAAGCTCTCCGCTTTCGTCTCCTTGTCGACCTTCTTCATTTTCACGCTGAGCGGGACGATCTCGTCCTTGAACAGCCCCTTCTCTTGCGCGGCGGCGATGCGCTGCTGCGAGCGCAGCGAATATTCATCTTGATGCGCGCGTGACACGCCGTAGCGCTTGGCGACAATGTCCGCGGTTTCGATCATCGGCATCCAGAGTTCCGGATGTTCGCGCATCAGGTCTGCATCGGTCGTCGGCGCCATCCTGCCGCTGAGGCGCGTGAGCGAAATCGACTCGACGCCGCCGCCGACCGCCGTCTGCGCGCCTTCGTTCATGATGTAATGCGCCGCCTGGGCGATCGATTGCAGGCCGGAAGAGCAGAACCGATTGATCGTCGCCGCGGATGTCGAAAATGGCAGACCCGCCTTCACCAGCGCCAAGCGGGCCACGTTGTGTCCGGTCGCACCCTCCGGGGACCCGCACCCCAAGATCACGTCCTCGACCGCCTCGGGCTCAATTTTCGCCCGCGCCACCGCGTGTTTGATGCAATGCCCGGCCATGACCGCGCCATGCGTGTCGTTAAACCCGCCGCGCCCGGACTTCGCGAGGCCGGTTCGAGCATAAGAAACGATCACGGCGCGGCGCATTCTTCTCTCCCAGACGGTTTTGTGCGGAAGCTAGGCTCAGAACAAAGCATCTGAAAGCGGCGGCCCGCAATGCCGGTCGCATTCGTGAACGCATAGCTCAGCGTTCACAGATGCATTCGTGCATATTGCTGCCATTTGCGCCGCCTTGATCGCAAAATGGGCATGATTTCCGTTCGTGGCCTTACGGCAACGGCGAATTGAATATTTTTTGTTTTGTTCAATTTTCTCTTGTCAGCCATTACCGGTTCCGGCATGGTTCCGCTCGCGCCTCCCCAACGCGCACGAATATCCAGGAGATTTCCATGACGTCCGTCGCCAAGACCGTTCTCGCCGCCGCCCTGTTCGCCGCCAGCTTCGCCGGCGTGGCAAGCGCTCGCGACCAGGTCGTGACGGCCCGCCTGGCGACGCCGGTCGCTCAGCAAACCCGGGTCATCGCCGAAAACACGCTGTGGAGCTGCGAGGGCGACACCTGCGTCGCCAGCTCGCATCATGACGCCACCGTGCGTGATTGCCGCCAGTTCGTTCGCCAAGCCGGCCAAGCCGTGACGGCCTACGGCGCCCTCAGCGCTGACGAACTCGCCCGCTGCAACGGCGAAACGGCCACCCAACAAGCCCGCAACTAAGCCAAACACACGGCTCGCGGCCGCAGCGCGCTCAAAGCGTGGTGCGGCCGCGCAGCTCCTCAGGGCCGCCATTGCTGGTCCGCTCGCAAGAGCGCAGCGAGAGCGCGCTGATGGCGGGATCGTTATCGATCCGCAAGCGCACCGAGCCAGTCCGCGCATCGACCAGATTGTGCGACATCGGATGCAAGCCGCCGTCCGGCTCGCCCTCCAGCACCAGAACCCCATACGCGCCCGCGACCTGCGCCCCGCCCGGTTGATGCGGCAGATCGTAACGGATGCGCACGCGAAACGTCCGCGCGCCGATCTCCTCCACCGAATAGTGCGGCCGATCGAACAGGACCTGCCGCTGGCGATCATAAACGATGGCCACTTCGTCGCTGTCGAACCGAACGCCCATGCCTGCTTCGCAGGCGGCGGGCCCGGCGCTCCAAAGGCCGGCCAGCTGCACCGGCGCGCGGCCGGCCGCGCAGCCGGACGCAACAAGGCACAACGCCGAAATCGCCAAGTTTCGCGCGCGCATCATGAGACAATTTGGCTACGCGGATTTTGGTTGATGAGGTCTGAACGCGGAACCCTCTGGGCAAAGACGTTGCGGCGCCCCATGTGACAGCAGCCCTCACATGAACGATCACGCCCATACGCTAGAGCCGCAAGGCGCTTCGGCCGTGCTCGAAGAATTGGTCGACGCGTTTCCGAACGACCGGATTTCGGTCGGCGAGTTGGTGGATCAGCTTGAAGGCCGCGCGCATGGCGTGCTGCTGCTCATCCTCGCACTGCCCATGTGCATCCCCAACGTGCCTGGAATCTCGACGATTTTCGGCTTCCTGATGCTCGCGCCGGCGCTCCAGCTGGCGCTTGGCCAGCGTCGCTTGTGGGTGCCCCAGCGCGCCCGCGGCTGGACCTTCCCGCGCGACGGCTTGCATCGCGCATTGTCGGCGGCGATCCCGACGCTGAAGCGCCTCGAATATCTGATCCGGCCGCGCCTTGGGTTTCTGACGCGCTGGCCGGTGACGACTTATGTCGGACTTCAGACGCTTATGATGGCGATCATCCTGATCCTGCCGGTCTGGGGCGCGAACTGGCCGCCGGGAATCACCGTAGCGCTGACGGCGCTCGCGCTCTTGCAGCGCGACGGCATCCTCATGCTGCTCACCGTTCCAGCCGCCGCGGGCTCGGCCGCCGCACTCTATTTTGGCGCGAAGCTGGGCTTTGAAGTGCTCGAACGTCTTGGCGCCTGGGTCGGCGTCGTCTGACGCTAACAGCTGCGGGAGATCAGCCAGCCGAGGCTTGCGCCGCTGGCCGACTTTGCCTCCGTCACAGCTTGGCAATGGCGCGCAGCCGGCGCACTTCCGCCGCGCTGGAATTCCGGATCGCTTTCGCCATTGCGCCGATCGACGTCCGACAAAGACTCATAGGCGCTGACAGTCGCACCGTCGGCCGTGACGATGCATTCGCGCCGATCGCCATCCGCTTCGCGCAGCCGGACGCTGACTTGGCCTTCGTCGAGCGCGCTGGCGATCGTCACACGCGCCGGTTTGGCCGAGGCGCGCGCCAGACACGCATCGATGGCAGGAATGAGATCCGGCAGCACCGACGCCCAGGTCGACGAATCGCCCTCGCTCACGCCACGCCGGGCGCAGCCCTCATAATCGACCCCCTCGAACAGGACGTGCGCCGTGTAGTCGAAATTCTGGCCGTTCGAGATCGGACAGGTCTGCGCTTGAATCGTAATCGTCAGCGGCCCCGCCACCACGCGCATGCCCTTCTCGTGGAAGTCGCGCGGGCCGGGCACGCCGCCGTCTTCGCCGAGGCCGGGCCGGCTGAGCTGCGCGTAATCGTTGAGGAGGCGAAGCTCCCAGGCGCCTTCGCCGTTCGCATCGAGCGACCCCGACGCTTGGAAGTCGCCCTGATAAAGGGCCTGCGTTTCGGCGTTCGCCGGCCCGCCGAGAGCGGCGAGCTGCTGGGCCGCCATCTGCGCTTCGCGTTCTTCGTCGGTGGGCGCGGTCGAGCTGGCTTCGTCGCCGGAGCCGGATGGCTGCTGCGGCTGGCACGCCGGCAAAAGCGCCAGCGCGCCCGCGAGCGCAAGCGCGGCGCCGATCCGTCTCAGAGGGCGGAAACCCGTCCGCATGCCTGCTCCCCGTAGCCGCCCCATTACGCCTCAACCGAGGTCAAAGTCATCATACCGGATTATTATAGGCTGATGCAGCGTGATTCCGGCGCCCCACTGTACGAGTTTTTCGCGGGCGGCGGCCTCGCGAGACTGGGGCTTGAGCCCGAATTCGGCTGCGCCTTCGCCAACGACATCGACCCGGTCAAGGCCGCCGCTTACGCTCAAGCCTTCGGCGGCGCTGAGATGCGCGTCGGCGACATCTGGAAACTCTCAGCCGCCGATCTGCCGGGCCAGGCGGCTCTGGCCTGGGCCAGCTTCCCCTGTCAGGACCTCTCGCTTGCCGGCGCGCGCGCCGGCCTCGCCGCGCCGCGCTCCGGCGCGTTCTGGGGTTTCCATCGCCTGATCGAACGTTTGTCGCGCGAAGGACGCGCGCCGTCGGTGCTCGCGCTCGAGAATGTGTGCGGCTTGCTCTCCTCGCACCACGGCGCCGACTTCGCCGCGCTCGTGTCGGCGCTGAGCGGGCTCGGCTATCATGTCGGCGCACTTGAAATCGACGCCGCGCTGTTCACGCCGCAATCGCGCCCGCGCCTCTTTGTGGTGGCGACGCTGGCGCCGCCCAGCGCAACGTTCACGCTGCACGCCCCGCAGGCGCCCTTCCACACGTCCGCTCTGCGCACCGCGGTGGAGCAATTGCCGGCTGCGCTGCGCGCGCGCTGGGTCTGGTGGCGGCTCGATGCGCCGCCCGTGCGCAACACGCGTCTCGCCGACATCCTCGATGAGAACGACACTTGGGACAGCGAAGAAAAAACCGCGCGCCTTGTCGCGATGATGAGTCCGCTGCAACGCGCGCGTCTCGCGGCGATCCAGAAATCGGGCCGCGCCGAGGTGGGTGCGCTGTTCCGGCGCATCCGCACCGAGAATGGCGTGCGTGTGCAGCGGGCCGAAGCACGCTTTGACGGTCTCGCCGGTTGTTTGCGCACGCCTGCGGGCGGATCGAGCAAACAGACGCTTCTCTTCGTCGAAGGCGAGCACATCCGTTCGCGCCTCATCTCACCGCGTGAGGCCGCGCGTCTGATGGGCGCCCCGGATCATTATCCGCTGCCGGACAGCGCTACCGCGGCGCTGCACCTCTTTGGCGACGCCGTTTGCGCGCCCGTGGTGCGCTGGCTGTCGCAACATCTGCTGGCGCCGCTCGCGGGCGCGCAAAGCGAAGCGAGACGCGCTGCGCCATGAGCGCGCGCTCAGACGTCTTCGACGCCGAGAAGCGCTCCGCCGTGATGCGCGCCGTCAAGAGCAAGGACACCGCGCCGGAGCGCCAAGTGCGCGCCGCCGTCGGCGCGCTTGGTTATGGCCGGCGCTATCGCCTGGGCGGACGCGGCCTTCCCGGCAAGCCCGATCTCGTCTTCTCGACCATGCACAGAGCCATCTTCGTGCACGGCTGTTTCTGGCACGGCCACGATTGCAAGCGCGGCGCACGCGCGCCAAAGGACAACGCTGCCTACTGGTCAGCGAAGATCGCCCGCAATCGTGCGCGCGATGTTGCAGCGCTCGCCGCGCTCAAAGCGCAGGGTTGGCGCACGCTGGTGATCTGGGAATGCGAAACGCGCGACGCTGATGCGTTGTCGCGCAAGCTCGATCGCTTCTTGCGATAATCAGGCGGCGACTGTCTTCGTCGCCAACACCGGCGCTTCGATCACGAACGAGAACACCGAGCCTTCGCCAACCTCGCTCTTGGCCCCGAGCCGGCCGCCCATCAGCCGCGCGAGACGCAGCGAGATCGCCAGCCCCAGGCCCCGCCCCGCCGCTTCGCTGCGCGCGCGTGCGCCAAAGATCAGCGCCAACTGCGAACGCGACATGCCGGCGCCGGTGTCAGCGACGGCGAAGCCGAGGCGCACGCGGTTGGGCGCTTCGCCCGCTTGCGCCTGCAAGCGCAGACGCACGCCGCCATGGCTGGTGTACTTCACCGCGTTGGCCAGCAAATTGAACAGAATCTGCCGCACGCGCGCGTCGTCCAGCTCCACCAGCGCCGGTACGTCCGGCGCGATGTCGAGGAAAAGTTCGAGCCGCTTGTCATGCGCAGCCGCGCGGAACGCGCCCACGACGCCGCGCACGAGATCGCGCGGATCGCAGGGCTGCGGATTGATGCGAAGCTGGCCGTTCTCCAGCCGGTCCAGGTCTGAGAGGTCTTCGAGCACGAGGCGCAGCACCTCGCCCGCCTGCGCCAACGCCCCGATATGCGCGCGCGCCTCCGGCGAGACGGCCGCGCGACGGAGGTGCTCGGCCGCGCTGATGAGCGCCATCATCGGCGTGCGCAATTCATCCTGCATGCGCTGGATCGCGTCCGACTTCGCCGCGGCGGCCGCTGCGGCCGACTGCCGCTCGCGGATGGCCGCGACCTCGGCGCGCGCCTGCGCCTCGTCGGAATCCCGCAAGCTTTTCCAAAGTCCAAGGCCGAAGCCCACGAACACGAGCGCGCCGATCGCGGGGATGATGTCGAGCGGATTGAGAAACTCGCTCAGCAAATAATCGGCCACCGGCAGCGCGACCAGCAGCGTCACCGTGGGGACGGCGGCCGCCAGCGACAGCGTCTTGGAAGCGCGCAGCGTCGCCGCCGCATTGGCGAGGCTGCCGAGCATAAGCACCATCGCCAGGGTTTCGCCGTGCGCGTATTTCGCAAACCACAGCAGCGTCGCCATCACGCCGATGTACGCAGATTGCAGGGCGATCCAGGAGGCCGGCCACCATAGCTGTTTTGGCGGCTCATCGCGCGCGCAGCGCGCCTTCAGGTGCAGAAGAATGGTTCGCTCGACAAACAGGATCGGCAGCAGGCCCGCGAACCAGAGCAAGGGCGCCAGATTGCCCATGGCGGCGAGCGCCACGAACGCGACCAGCGCGCAGCTTGAGAGGCGCACCCAGACATTGGCGATCCGTGCGCGCGCCAGAGCGCCCAGGTCCCGCGCCCGCCGGTCCGGCAGGCCGAGCGCTGGCCGCTCTTCCAGGAGCAGAGGCGCGGCTTCAGTCACCCTGCCACTTTTGGCGGGTCAAACCTGAGACCGGGTTAACGCTTGGAAAGATCGTAGCCGAGCCACGGGTTTGTATCGAAGGCGAATTAACCTTGATCTCGATCATGGGCGCCGCCGCCGGCTTCAATGACGATGGAGCAATTGACCCGGCTCGTCCGTTATGCGGAGACGGGCGCGCCTAGCTAAGGCGCGGCCGTTCAGCTAGCGCTCAGCCAGGGCGCGTCAGACTAGTTTGGAAAGCGCCGCAAGGCGCGGGTCATGGAGGGACAGCATGTTCCGCAAGTTTATTGCCGGCGGCCTCGCCGCCTTGTTGTTGATGGGGTGCACCACCACCGACGTGGTGACCGGCGAACGGACGCCGAACCGGACGGCCAACGGGGCCATTATCGGCGCGCTCGGCGGCGCCGCGCTTGGCACGCTGGCGGGCGGCAATGACCGCCGCAACGCGCTGATCGGCGCCGGCGTCGGCGCCCTCGCCGGCGCGGCGATCGGCAATTACATGGATCGCCAATACCAAAACCTGCGTCAGCGCCTGCAAGGCACGGGCGTCGGCGTCACGCGCGTCAGCGAAAGCCAGATCCTTCTGAACTTCCCGGCCGACCTGACCTTTGATTTCGACCGCGCCGACGTGAAGGGCCAGTTCGTTCCCACGCTGCGCGATGTCGGCAACATTCTAAGCCAGTACCCGCAGACGACTGTCGACGTGTACGGCCACGCGGATTCGACCGGCGCGGAAGATTATAACCAGGCGCTGAGCGAACGCCGCGCCATGGCCGTCGCCAGCATCCTCATCAATGGCGGCGTGATGCGTCAGCGCATTGTCGCCACCGGCTTCGGCGAAACCCGCCCGATCGCCGACAATTCGACGGAAGCCGGCCGCGCCCGCAACCGCCGCGTGGAAGTGTATATCAGCGCCTTCACCGGCTGATCGCGCTTCCAAATCAAACGACGGAGCCGCCGTGCGCAAGCGCGGCGGCTTTTCGTTTCAACGCCGCGTGCGCAGCGGGTTGCGCTTCAAGAGACCGGTGCGTGGGTGCACAAAGAAGTGCGGGCCATAGGCGCCAAGCTTTTCTTCGCCGCCGAAGCGGGCGACATAATGCAAGACGCCATCGCGCATGCGGCACTTGATGGCGACGAAATCCTCCAGATGGTCGCGCACGTGCTGCTGCACGGTCGAGGTCGGCTTCAGATGCTCCGAAATATCCGCATAGACCTTGTCCCACGGCCGACCGACCTGGGAGGCGAGAAAGCGCTTCAACGGCGAAAGGTTTTCGTTGAGTTCCTTGGTGCGCGCCGGCCGACCGACGGGCGCGCGCGCGGCGGTGGGTGCGCCGTCGTCATCCAAGACGACACGCGTGCGGCCGGGTTTCGCCGCCTTCGCCCAGGAGCGGCCGCGACGCGGACGCTCGACGATGACTTTGGCCATATCCTTGCGCATAAGCCGGCTTAGCTTGGGCCGCGGCGCCGCTCCCGCAAGACCTGCGCGCGAAATTATTTGACGCTAAGCTCGTGCGCATGCCTGCGACCAAACCCAGGAAAACCGCGCCCTTCGCCAAGAGCGCCAAAGGCCAGTGTTTGTGCGGCGGCGTTGAACTGGAAGTGAGCGTCCCCGCGCGTTGGGCCTGGCACGACCACAAGCGCGCCAGCCGCCTCGCCCACGGCGCGGCGTACGCAACTTATGTCGGATCTTGGCGGAGCCGTTTTCGCATCACGAGGGGCGAGGCGCACATCACCCGTTTTGTCGAGCCGGCGACCGGCAATGCGCGCAGCTTCTGCAGCCGCTGCGGGACGCCGCTCCTCTATGAGCGCGCGCACGCCAAGCAGATGGTCAACATTCCGCGCGCCCTGTTCAGCGTGCGCACCGGGCGCGAGCCGCTCTACCATCTGGGCATCGAGGAGTTGCAGGAGTGGACCTATCTCGGCGCACCGCTTTCGCCGCTCAAAGGCTTTCCCGGCGTCGTTTGGGAGAAGACCAGGCGCAAGAAGCGGGTCGAGACGGACGCGCTCTTCGAATGACGGCCTTTCCCCTGAGGGGCGATCCAGCGGCTCGCGCTCGCCTGCGGCAATGCGCTGAGTTCTGAGCCGGCCCAGCTTGGGTCCACTATCCGAAAACCGCCATTTCGAAGCGGCGCCCCGGGGGCTCATATGGAAAGCGACCTGCTGCGTGAGCTGCGCGCGCGCTCGGCCCAATGGGCGCGCGAGGCAGGCGCGTGGCTGAAGCGCGCCTGGCGCCGCGCCCGCTACCAGTTCGATCTCAGCATGACCGCCGGTCCGATCTCGCTGATCGGCTGGCTCGGGCTCGCTTCCGCCATCGTCGTCGTTATCGCCGGCTTCGTCATTCACGTCACCCGCATCGCCCCTGACGGCTCCAATGGCTTGGGCTTCGTCGAGGCGATGTGGGAAGCGGCGATGCGCACCATCGACGCCGGCAATGTCGGCGGCGACACCGGCTGGGACTTCCGGCTGGTGATGCTCCTGGTGACGATTTGGGGCATCTTCGTGGTGTCGACGCTGATCGGTATTTTAAGCGCCGGCGTGCAGGCGCGGCTCGACACGTTGCGCAAAGGCCGTTCGTTCGTGCTCGAGCGCGATCACACCGTGATCCTCAATTGGTCGAACTCGATCTTCGACATCATCGCCGAACTGATCATCGCTCACGCCAAGGACAGGCGCTTTTCGATCGTGATCCTCGCCGACAAGGACAAGGTCGAGATGCAGGACGAAATCGCCGCCAAGGTCAAAATTCCGCACAACGTGCGCATCGTCTGCCGCAGCGGAGACCCAAGCGATCTGGGCGATCTCGACATCGTCAATCTGGAAACCGCGCGTTCGATTATCGTCGTCTCGCCTGAGACCGACGATCCGGACTCGCAGAACATCAAGATCGCGATGGCGCTCGTGCACAAGCCCGACCGGCGCGACCGCAAATATCAGATCGCCGCCGAGTTTCGCGATGCGCGCAACGCTGAAATCGCCCGCGCCGTCGGCGGCGACGAGGTTCAGGCCGTGGTGCCGGACGATCTCATCTCCCGCATCATCGTGCATTCGAGCCGCCATGCCGGCCTCTCGGCCGTTTATTCCGAATTGCTCGATTTCGAAGGCTGCGAGATTTATTCGCTGCCGCTGCCGGCCCTTTCCGGCAAGACGTTCGGCGAAGCGCTTGCGCTGGTCGAACCCGGCGCCCTGATCGGCCTTTGCGACAGCGCGGGCGCGGTCGAGCTCAATCCGGATATGAGCAAGACGATCGAAGACGGCATGCTGGCCATCGTCATCGCCGAGGACCGCGACAGCGCCGCGGTCGCCGAGCCCGGCCCCATCGAGGTCGCCGCCTTGCGCGACACCAAGCCCGAACCGCCGGCCGTCGAGCGCGCGCTCGTGTTGGGTTGGAACCGGCGCGGCTGCGAGATCGTGCGCCAACTCTCCTGCTATCTCGGACCGGGCTCGGAGATTCTCATCGCCGCCGA
>DASZSK010000174.1:0-4174 GCA_035548735.1 Caulobacterales bacterium
TCGCGCTGGAGCTGAATGGCGCTGGCGCGGCCGATGCCGCGCGTTCCGCCGGTGACGATCGCGACCCGCGCCATTACAGCTCCTTCACGAACAGGACGTCAGGAAGCGGACTTGATTTCGATCTTCTGCCGCTTCGATTGCAGCTCGGCCGGCTTTGGCAACGTCACCTTGAGCACGCCCTTGTCGAACTTCGCGTCGACCTTCGCGGCGTCGATGCCCGGCGGCACGCTGATGGCGCGTTCGAACGAGCCGTAGGAGCGTTCAGCGTACTGGTAATGCTCCTTCTTTTCATCGCGCTGCGACTTCTTCTCGCCACGAATGGTGAGAACGTCATTGGTCAGGGCGATCTCGACATCCTTCGGGTCGACACCGGCCAATTCGGTGGTGACGACGATGTCCTTGTCCGTTTCGGCATAATCGATGTCCGGCAGGAAGCGGCCGTTCGTGAACGCGCCGACATCCATGAAGCGTGTTCCGAAATCTTCGAACAGACGGTCCATTTCCCGACGCAGCGTGCTGAACGGCGCGATCGAGCCGCCGTTGGTCGTTGCAACTTCTCTCATGGCACTCTCCTTGAGATTCAGTGCGCGCCCGGAGCGCGCGGAGGGTGCATAGACCCGCGCGGCCGGCAGGCGCTTGAGGCGGATCAAGCTTTGCACCGGCGCGGCGCTTGATTCTGATCAACGCAGATCGCGCCGGGAAGTGCGCCCTTGAGCGTCACTTGGAGGCAGTCATGCAAACGCCAGTGCAAATTTCGTTCGAACATCTCGCGCCCTCGGACTTCATCGAGCAGAAGATCCGCAGCGAGGTCGATGCGCTGGAACGCCGATATGGGCGCATCACGTCATGCCGCGTCGTCGTCGAGGGCCGCAGCCATCGCCAGCACCAGGGCGGACTTTACGCCGTGCGCGTCTGGCTCACGCTTCCGGGCGGCAAGCACGTAGAAGCCACCCGTAACCCGCCGCAGGATCACGCGCATGAAGACGCTTACGTCGCCATCCGCGACGTGTTCGATGCGCTGAAGCGGCAATTGCAGGAAGCGGTCGCGGCCCGGCGTGACGAAGCCCGAGAACTGCCGACCCAGCCGCACGGTCTGGTGGCCAAGCTCTTCCCGGACGACGGCTACGGCTTCATCCGCGCTGACGACGGGCGCGAGATCTATTTCCACCAGAATTCAGTGCTGACCGACTTCAAGGCGCTGCGTGTCGGCGCAGAAGTGGATTTCGACGAAGAGGAAGGCGACCAGGGACCGCAAGCCAGTTCGGTGCGCGCTTACGGCGTCAGCGCGCGAAGCTGAACGATCGCGAAAGAAAAGGAGGCGACGGCGCCCCTTAGTCGCGGCGATGCTCGGGATGTTCGAGCGCGTCGTCCTCGTCAATTGTAAGATTGACGCCGCGCTCCGCCGCCCCCTCTTCTAGATAATCGCCGAGCAACGGCATGCCCATCAGGTAGCGCGCGGTGGAGCCGCTGCGACGCTGGCGCGCCATCGCCTTCGCCTCTTCCCAATCCGCCGCGAAAAAATCGCCGCGACCGATCCAGGTGAGCGCGACCAGCGCAATTTTCTCATCGTCCGAAAGGCCGTTGATCAGGGCCGCAAGTTCGGCCGCGGTGGGATCGTCGCTTTGCCCCTCAAGCACCGAGACCTCGCGGTCATCACTCGGATTGGAGCCCTCATCCGGATCGCTCACGCCGGCTTGCGCGTCATACGCGCGCGCTTTGAGGATGATGCGCGCCAGCGTCTCGTGTGAAATCTCCAGCGTATCCGCCTCGGGTTCAAGATCGATTTCACGCATGACTTAGACGATCTCCACATGCGGCCACAGTTCGCGAAGATATTGCGGCAGTTGCGACATAACCTTGTCCGCCTCGCCATCGCTCAGGTAACGGGCGGCCGTCGCGAACACGGCGCGTGCGCACAGTAGCGGATCGTACTGGAAGCGCGGCGGCAGCGATGCGGCGATGGCGTCGGCGAAATCTTGGACGCTGCGCGTGCGCGACGGCGCGTCGGGCATGGTCCAGCCCTCGAAATAGACGCCGCGCAGCAGCATCGGCAATTGCGCCGCGAAATTTACCGCCGCTTGCGGCTGCAACCGGTCGCGCAGCGCATGCAGAACGGCGCGCAGCGCCGCATAAGCCTCCTGCCGCTCGCAGCCGCCAAGTTGGCCCGCGACGTCCTTGAGCCATAGATTGCTGTCTTGAACTGTGGTGTCGAACACCGCGAGACCGGTCGTCATCGCCGCCTCTCCCTTGCAGAATTCACTTCAGCACGAACGTCACTTTGAGATTGACGCGCCATTCGACGACGCGGCCCTTGGTGACGTCGCATTTGATGTCTTGCACCCACGCGCCTTGAACCTGATCGAGCGTCTCGGACGCGCGCTCGATGCCCTTGCGAACGGCATCCTCAATGCTTTCCGATGAGGCGGAACACAATTCCACGACCTTCGCGACTGCCATGGCGGCCTCCTGAAGCTTCCCTCAGGAGACCGTAGCCCTGCAGGCGCGGCGGCATTTGATTCAGCGCAAAGGCTTAGGCGCGCGCTACCAGATCAGCACGCGGTCCGCGGGCGCGAGGTAAAGCGCGTCGCCCGGCTGCACGTTGAAGGCGGCGTACCAAGCGTCGTGATTGCGCACGACGCCGTTCACGCGATACTGCGGCGGCGAGTGCGGATCGGAGAGGATGAGATTCCTGAGCGCCTCGTCGCGCGTCAGCCGCTTCCAACTCTGCCCGTAACCCAAGAAGAAACGCTGATCGCCGGTGATGCCGCCGATGTCCGGCGCGGGCTGGCCGTTGAGCGAAAGCTTGTAGGCTTCGTACGCCACTTGCAGCCCGCCCAGATCGCCAATGTTCTCGCCGAGCGTCAGCCTCCCGTTGACGTGAATGCCCGGCAGCGGCGAGAACGCATCGTATTGCGCCGCCAGCTTGTTCCCGAGCGCGGTGAAGCGCGCGACATCGTCCGCATTCCACCAATCCCTGAGTACGCCGCGCGCGTCCTGTTTGGCGCCCTGGTCGTCGAAGCCGTGGCCCATCTCGTGACCGATCACCGCGCCGATGCTGCCATAGATCACGGCGGGATCCGCTTGCGGATCGAAGAAAGGCGGTTGCAGGATAGCCGCCGGAAACACGATCTCGTTCCAAGTCGGATTGTAATATGCATCCACCGTGAAGGTCGTGATGTACCATTCGTCGCGATCGGTCGGCTGATTGATGCGCTCGATCTGACGATTCCACTCATACGCGGCCGAACGCTGGGCGTTGCCGAATGCATCGCCGGCGCGCACCTCGTACGGCGCATAATCGCGCCATTTGTCCGGATAACCGATCTTCGGACGGAACGTGCGCAGCTTCTCGCGCGCCGCCACCTTCGTCTCGGCCGACATCCACGCAAGCCCATCGATGCGCGCGCCGTAAGCGCGTCGCATGTTTTCCACCAATTCCTGCATCTGCGCCTTGGACGAGGCCGGAAAATGCCGCTCGACGTAGACTTTGCCGACCGCTTCGCCCAGCGAACCGTCGAGCGCTGCAATCGCCCGCTTCCAACGTTCTCGCTGCTGCGGCTGACCGTTCAAGGTGTGACCGAAGAACGCGAAGTTCTCGTCATCGATCGCTTTCGGCAGCACCGGCGCCGCGCCATGGATGTAGTGGAACGTGAGATAGGCGCGCCATGTCGAAACCGGCGTCGCCAGCACGAGCTGCGACAAGGGGCGCATCGTGTCGAGTTCGGCGACCACAAAGGTCGGCAGTTCGCCGACGCCCGCGCTCGAAAGTCCGGCGGCCCACGGAAACCGCGCGTTGAGCGCGATCAGCTCGGCGCGCGTCTTCGGATTATAGGTCGCAACCACGTCGCGTCGGCGTTCGATGGCCCAATGCCGCCGCGCAATTTCGGTCTCAAGCGCCAGAACCGCCGCGGCCTTTGCCTCGGCGTTGCTCTGCCCAATCTGCGTCAGTTGCCGGGCGATGTGCGCCCTGTACTGATTGCGCAGCTCCGGAAATTGACCATCGTCGCGCAGGTAATAGTCACGATCCGGCAGACCGAGGCCCGCATGCGTGATGGTAAGGCAATACTTGTCTGGATCACGCGCATCGATGGCTGGATACATCGAAATCGGGAAATCAACGGTGACGCCTGGCTTCGAGGCGAACGCGAACACTTCAGCGTGCGTACGCAGAGCC
>DASZSK010000175.1:0-24229 GCA_035548735.1 Caulobacterales bacterium
CGGCCAAGGACGCGCGCATCTCAGCGCTCGAGGCGCAATTGCAGGCGGCGCGCCGTTTGCTGGCCTCGCACGGATCGGATCGGTGACGTGTCGCGCACCGACGTCGGCAAATGCGTGTGCGCGAGGCTGGAGGCCGGCGGCGCCGTATGAGGCGCTTCGATTGTCGAGACATTTCAAAGGATTGAATGGCGCGCCCGAAGAGATTCGAACTCCTGACCCCCAGATTCGTAGTCTGGTGCTCTATCCAGCTGAGCTACGGGCGCGTGCCTTGAAACTACAGGCTTTTTTGTCGCTTCGCCAAGAGCGAAGAGAGCGGCTTCCACCCCGCTTCCCGCTCATGCCTCGGCGACAAGGCGCGGGGCTGTATCATCTTTTATAACGGATTGCACCCCCTTTGCCGCGTTTCGGCTCTCCCAGGCGTCTGCCTGGGTTGAACCGCTGCTCCAGCCGCTCCGGGCGGCCAGACCATGGCACGCAGAGGGTGAGCGGCGTTCGGCGTTCGCGCGCCCGCAAGCCGCTCGCTCGTAACGAGCGATCCGCGTCGACCGTACCCTTCTTCCACTCTCAGTCTGGAAGGAGAAATGCATGCGATTGCTTCACATCACGGCAGCTGCGCTGGCGCTGTCCCTCGGGGTTTGCGCCAGTGCGCAAGCGCAGCCGGGCTACATGACGCGCCCGGCGGCGATGACGCGTTCGACAACGCCCTATCTCGCTGAAGGCTTGGTTCGCGTGCAGAGCCGGTTCGGTTTCGATGAAACCATTGCCCGCATTCGCGCCGACGTCGCCGCCAAGGGCATCCGCGAGTTCGCGGTCGTGCCGCAATCGGCATTGGCGCAAGGCGCGCAAATCGATCTGCGCCCGTCGACGCTGATCATCTTCGGCAATCCGCCGCTCGGCACCCAATTCATCACCGCCAATCCGAACGCGGGCCTCGATTGGCCGGTGCGGGTGCTGGTGTATCAAGACGCCGACGGACGTATTTGGGCCGTGTATCACGACTTCCATTATCTGGAGCGCCGCCACCATATC
Organism: Caulobacterales bacterium; assembly: GCA_035548735.1. Lineage (GTDB taxonomy): Bacteria > Pseudomonadota > Alphaproteobacteria > Caulobacterales > Aquidulcibacteraceae > Vitreimonas. Next base: position 1,030 of record DASZSK010000175.1, read on the forward strand.
GCCAACCGACAGCAGGCGTTCAACATGGCCGACATGGTGATCAACTCGATCCTGGACAGCGTGCGCGCGCCGAGCGCGTAGCCGGGCCACAGCGCGTACAGAGGCAAACGGCGCGCCTTTCGAGGCGCGCCGTTCTTTTTTGATCGGGAGCTTACCGCGCTGCGCGCAGATTGCGCGCCAGCACCGCGGCGAGCGCCAGCGCCGCCGCCACGCCACCGACGCAGGCGCTCCAACCGAAGCGATCGAAGATCTGGCCGAGCAAGGCGCTGCCCGTCATGCCGCCGAGGAAATAGCTGGCGAGATAGAGCCCGCTCGCCGCGCTGCGATGGCCATAAGCCGCGACGCTGACGAAGCCGGTGGCGACAGCCTGCGCGAAGAACGTGCCGCAGGCGACGAGCACCATGCCGGCCAGCACAGCGGGCAGCGTCGGCGCGAGCAGCAACGGAAGTCCGAGCGCGGCGACAGCAAAACCCAGCCAAATGGCCGTGCGCGCGCCGAGACGGGCGACGACGCGGCTCGCGAGCGGCGTGCTCAGGATAGACGGCGCAAACACGAAATACACGAAACCAACGCCCATCATGCCCAGGGCCAAAGGCGGGCGCACCAACACGAAATTGATGTAGGTGAAGACGCCGATGAAGACGAAGAGAATGAGAAAGCCGATGGCGTAGGCCGTGCGCAGCGCGGGGTTGGCCAAGTGCGTGCGAATTGCGCCGAGAGGGGAGGCGTCCATCGCCATGGCGTGCGCTGGGGCGGCGCGCATGGTGACGAAGGCGAGCAACGCGCCGGCGATATTGAGTGCGGCGAAGGCGTAGAAATTCGTGGCGACCCCGAAGTGATCGACCAGCCCCGCAGCGATCAGGCGTCCGAACAAGTTGCTTGCGACATTGCCGGTGACATAGGCGGCGAAGGCGCCCGCCGAAGCGCGCGCGCTGCATTGTTCGCCGAGATGCGCCAAGGTGAGCGCAAACGCCGCCGACATCAGCAGGCCTTGGCACAAGCGCAGCGTGGTGAAAACCAGAAGATTTGGCGCGGAGGCGAGCAGCGCAGTCGGAACAGCAAGGACGAGCAGCGCTGCGGCGACGCCCAGGCGGCGATCCAGAGTCTGCCCGAAGGTTGCGACTGCGAGGCCCGATATCGCCATGCCAATCGTACTGGCGTTGACGGCGACGCCCATCGCCGAAGCGCTCACCCCATAGTGAGAAGCGAGCGCGGGCAAAATGGCCTGTGTGGCGAAGAGATCGACGACCGTGAGAAAGGCGGTGAGGCCGATCACTGCGAGCGTGGAAATGGAAGCGCCGCCTTCGGCGTGCGCATGGGGCATCGAGGCGGCGCTCGTCATCATTGTTGCTCCTGGCAGAGAAACGCGGCGTCCGCGCGATGGCCGCAGACGCCGCGCTCGGTCACATCGAGGAATCGGCCGCCATCTGCGGCGGGAGAACGTCCGCCGACAGCAGCACCGTGACGTGACGCGTATTGTTGCGCCACCAATGGGAGAGGTTGCCCGACTCGGCGACCACTTCGCCGGCTGAGTGCGTGATGCCGACGCGGCAGGTCGAGCGATATTCAGTGATCGCGCCACGCAGAATGTAAATATTGGCGGGGCGCTCCTGGTGGCTATGCCACGGCACGACGCCGCCGGGCTGCACGACGAGGCGGCGCAAGCGCAATTGCCGGCCGGCGACATTGTAGCCAGTGAGGTCGATGCTCGAAATCACATTGTCGGTGACTTTGGATGGCGCGTTCGGGCCGGACGTGCGCACGTCGACGCCTTGGCTGGCGGCGGGGCATTCGGCGGCGAAAGCGGGCGTTGCGAGCGTCGCGAATGCGGCGCTGGCGAGGCTCGCGAAAGCGAGGGTTTGCAGGGCTTTGATCGGGGTCATATCGCGTATCTCCGTTACGATGCGCGGCAATACGAGCGGTTCGTCGACGCCGTTACGAGCGGCGCGCCAAAAAGCGCGCCACGGAAAATTTCCTGGTCGTCGCCGTATCCGCGGATCGCGCATGCGCGAATTGGCAAGCAGTGCAATCACAGGGACGGAATCCCATGAAGCTCATCGAGCATGCGCCGGGTGCGGCGCCGAAGCCTGCGCGCGAATTCGACAAGAAAGCCGTTGGCCAAGTGGTTCTGGTGCTTCAGGGCGGCGGCGCGCTGGGCGCCTATCAGGCCGGCGTCTATCAGGCGCTGCAGGAGGCAGGCATCGAACCCGATTGGCTGATCGGCACTTCGATCGGCGCGATCAATGCGAGCCTCATCGCCGGCAACGCGCCGGAAAACCGCCTGCCGCGGATGCGGGAGTTTTGGCGGCGCATGATGCATTCGCCGCTTTCCCAATGGCTTGCGACGGCGCCGGGCGTCGGTCAGTGGGCGGCCAACGCGATGACGATCGCACACGGCGTGCCGGCCTTTTTCCAGCCCAATCCATTCGCGTTTTTGAGCGGCAACATTTCGCTCGGGCCCGAACAGGCCGGTTATTACTCGACGGCGCCGCTCGAGCACACGCTGAGCGAGCTGATCGACAGCGATATCCTGAACGACAACAAGACCCGCTTGACCGTGGGCGCCGCCAACATTCGCACGGGCGAGATGTGCTATTTTGACAGCCGCAGCAAGCCGCTGACGATCCGTCATATCATGGCGTCGGGCGCGTTGCCGCCGGCGTTTCCGGCCGTGCGCATCGATGGCGAGCTGTATTGGGATGGCGGCGTGCTTTCGAACACGCCGGTCGAGGCGGTGTTCGACGACAATCCCCGCAAGAGCGGCCTGGTTTTCGCTGTGCACATGTGGAGCCCGAGCGGTCCGGAGCCGGACACCATCAGCCGCGTGCTCGCGCGGCAGAAGGATCTGCAGTATGCGAGCCGGGCCAAGAGTCAGATCGCGCGTCAGCGGCAACTTCATAAATTGCGCCACGTGATCACCGAACTCGTGCGGGCGATGCCGGAGGATCAACGCAACACGCCGGGCGTCCGCGAACTCGCGAGCTATGGCTGTCCGACGCGCATGCATGTGGTGCGCTTGCTCGCGCCGCCGCTCGCGGGTGAGGATCATGCGAAAGATATCGATTTCAGTCCCAACGGCATTCGTGCGCGGTGGGATGCGGGCTACGCGGACACCTCGCGCGTGCTGGCGAAAGCGCCATGGACCGAAGAAGCCGACCCGTTGGAAGGCCTGGTGCTGCACGAGGCCGCGGCCGGCGCGATGATGAGCGAGAAGTGAACCCGCCTCAGGCGGGCTCGATCTCCAGGCGGACGATGTGATCGTAGAAGCAAATGTGGTCACGGATGGGTTCGGCGAGCGGCGTAGGGCGATCATAGGACCACGCTGCGTCTTCCGCGGCATGCGCGCCGACAGGCAACGTCCAGTACCGCGCACCGCCCTTGTACGGACAGGTGGAGCGGCGGCTGGTTCCTTCCAGCGCGATCGTGACGTCCTGCGCCGGAACATAGTAGCGATCCGGCAATCCCGTTTCCGAGACGATCTGCGCGCACGTGCTGAGAGCGACGGTCTCGCCGGCGAAACGGACGCGCAATCGCCCGTGAAGCGGCATGATGCTGACGATGTGCCGCGGATCGTGCGTGTGGAGCGCCATCGTAAATCCTCAGGCCGCATTTTGCGCGACGAGACGCGCCAGCGTTTTGATGCCGCGATGCACGGATATCTTGATGTCGGATTCCGAAAAGCCGGTCAGCGCGGCCGCCTCTTTGACGCAACGCTCCTCGAGCTTCACTAGGCGAATGACCTTTTGCTGTTTGGGCGGGAGACGATTGAGCAGGACGAACAGGTCGCGCCGCGCGTCGGCAGCTTCGTAGGCGCAATCGGTTTGACCGACCACGCTTTCGTCCAGCTCCTCATGCATCCGCGTCTTGCGGCGGCGCAGGAGATCGATCAGCCTGTAGCGGGCGATCGCGAACATCCAGGCGTTGAGCGGATATTGCGGATCGTAACTGCCGCGGCGCGCGTGCAGCGCGACTAAAGTGTCCTGCACCAGATCTTCCACATCTTCGGGCGCATTGCGCAGGCGGTTGCGGAAGAATGCCCGCAACAGCGGCGCGGCTTCCGCGAGAAAGCGACGATGGGCGGCCGCGTCGCCTTCGAGGCCGGCGAGCAGCAATATGCGCAGGCGCGAACAGGTCTCCACGGCCGCGCTTGGTGCGCGTTCGCCCTTGGCAGGCGCGCTGCGTGTTGATGCAGAGGCAAAGTTTTCGAACGCGACGGCGATACTCATCGGTCTCTCCTGTCAGAGGTCGAGGCTGCAGCCCGAGCGGGCGAAGAACAGATTGGAATGACGCGCGGCGGCGTCCGCCGCGCTGGACGCAAGCGCCGCGTCCGTGAGGGCGGCGGGATGATCCGTAATGGCGAGAAGTTTCGCGCCGAGCTCATGCTTGAAGCGCACGCCATCCTGCCATCTACCGCCAAAGATCAGCAGATCGGCGCCGTGTGCGGCGTTTGCGATCTCGGGCGCAGGACTTGTCGCGCTGGCGACGTAGCACAGACAGCGCTCACCGTGCATAACGACGACGGCCACGCCCGCGGCATCCGGAGCGTAGGTCTGAATTGCGAGGTCGCCATAGGTGAACGCCGAAGCCTGAGGCGTCAGCGCCTGGATCAACGCCGATGATGCGGCGTGCAAACCCTCGGTGCGCCGGGCGTCGGTGAGCAGAATGAAAGTCGGCGCATTGGTTTTCGGGCGCCGTAGCAGGCCGCTGCCAGCGTCGAGCACGAAGCGCGTTGTTCCACTCTCGATCTCAATGCACGACGTCTCCACGCCATGATGGGCGAAGGCGCCTTCTGACGCGGGCGCGCCTGCACGCACGCCCCAAAAGGTGACGCGAATGCTCACGCGGCCTCGCGCGATGGGCTGGCGTCCATCCGTTGCGCCGGTTGCGCCAGAATCAGGCGCCCGCCGCGCTCGAAGGTGAGGAACGACCAGATCCAGTCGAAGGCGACGGCGATCCGGTTACGGAAGCCGATCAGGAAATAGATGTGCGCCGCGCACCAAGTCAGCCAACCGACAAAGCCTTTGAGCCGCAGCCCCCGCAGTTCGGCGATAGCGGCCTTGCGTCCGACCGTCGCCATCGCGCCGAAATCCACATACGTGAACGGCGCGACGGCTTCGCCGCGAATGGCGGATTTGATTGCACGCGCGGCGTAGGCGCCCTGTTGTTTGGCGACGGGCGCGATGCCGGGCAGGGGTTTGCCGTCGGCGCCGATGGCGTAAGCGCAATCGCCAATCACAAAGACGTCGTCGCGACCGACGATGCGAAGGTCGGGTCCGACCAGCGTGCGTCCGGCGCGGTCGGCGGTGGCGCCGAGCCACTTCGCGGCCGGCGAAGCTTGAACGCCGGCGGCCCAGATGACGCAGCGTGTCGGGATCACGCCGTCCCGCAATGCGACGGTGGCGGCATCGATGCCGGTGACGGCTGTGTTGAGGCGCACCTCGACGCCCAGCCGTTCGATCGCGGCGAGCGCGCTCGCCGAGAGGTCGTCGGGAAATGCGCTCAGCAAGCGCTGGCCCGCCTCAAGCAAAATGATGCGCGCGCATTGCGGATTGATGCGCCGATATTCGCGACGCAGCGCGCGCTTGGCGAGTTCGGCGACCGCACCCGCAGTCTCGACGCCGGTTGGACCGCCGCCGACGATGACGAACGTCAGGAGGCGTGCGCGCTCAGCTTCGTCCTCCTCGACTTCCGCACGTTCGAAGGCCAGAAGAATACGGCTGCGCAGCGCCGTCGCGTCGTCGATCGTTTTCAGACCGGGCGCATGATGCTCCCAATCGTCGTGACCGAAATAAGCGTGGCGAGCGCCGGTCGCGAGGATCAAATAATCGAACGATACGCGGCGATCGGCCGTCAGCACCTGCTTGCGTTCGAGGTCGACGCCAACGACCTCGCCCAGGATGACTTCGGCATTGCCCTGTTTACGCAGGATCGTGCGAACAGGCGTGGCGATTTGGGTCGGCGCGAGCGCGGCGGTGGCGACTTGATAAAGCAGCGGCTGAAACACGTGGTGATTTTGCCGGTCGATCACGGTGACGCGCGTCGGCGCGTGGGCCAGCGCTTTTGCTGCGGCCAAGCCGGCGAATCCGGCGCCAACGATGACGACGCGCGCGGCGTCGCCGTCATCGCGATGCTGTGGCGTGACGGGGCAAACGGAGACGGGCTCAAGCGTCATGACACGTCTCTCAGACTGAAGCGCAGGAAGCGCGCGGCGCCTTCACCGCGACCGGCGTGCGTCGCTGCATGCGTGATGCGTTCCGGCGCGGCGAACCGACCAAGCGTGCGATGGCGTCGACGGGTTGAGACAGTGCGGCCAGTTCGTCGCAGAGCGAAATGAGACCGTAGTCAGAGCTCGCATTGAGCCAATCGATGTCGTCTTCGCGCATGATGTCCTCCATCTGACGAGAGGAGGATGCCGATCGCGATAGGCAAACGGAAATGCCGCTCTCTTATGAGCTCGATGCGTGTTGCGCATGTGCGTGCAGGCAAAAGAAAAGAGCCAGGCGTTCTGCCTGGCTCTTCGGACGCGCCGGGGAGATCGATGAATCAGTGCGCAGTCCAGCCGCCATCGATGGGCAGCGGAGCGCCGGTGATTTGCGCGGCCGCTTCGCTCGCGAGGTAGGCCGCGAGCGCGCCGACTTGCTGGGTGGTGACGAATTGCTTGGTCGCCTGCGCCGAAAGCAGGACGTCGCGCACGACTTGTTCTTCACTGATGCCGCGTGCTTTCGCCGTGTCGGGAATTTGCCGTTCGACCAGCGGCGTGAGGACGTAGCCGGGACAAATGGCGTTGCAGGTGACGCCGTGCTCGGCGCCTTCGAGCGCAACCACTTTGGTGAAGCCGAGCACGCCATGTTTGGCGGCGACGTAGGCGGACTTGAAGGGCGAGCCGACCAAGGCGTGCGCGGAGGCGACGTTAATTACGCGCCCATAGCCTCTGCGCTTCATGGCCGGCAGTGCGGCGCGCGTTGCGTGAAACGCCGAGGAGAGATTGATGGCGAGGATCGCGTCCCACTTCTCAAGGGGGAATTCTTCGATCGGCGCCACGTGCTGGATGCCGGCGTTGTTGACAAGAATGTCGACGTCGCCCGCCTCGTGCGCGGCGTACGCCATCATCTCGTAGACAGCGGCGGGCTTGGAGAGATCCGCCCCATGATAAAAAGCGGCGACACCATGCGTTCGAGCAAGATTTCTGCGGATGTCCTCGATTTGCACCTGGTCGCCGAAGCCGTTGAGAACGATTGTCGCGCCTTGAGCCGCCAGTGCTTCGGCGACGCCGAGACCAATGCCGCTGGTCGAACCGGTCACGACGGCCACGCGACCGTGTAGCGGACGTTGGGTTTCGCGGAGGTTGGCATCTGCGGCAGGCATGGCGGCTTCCTTGGACAATCGCTGGTGGAAAGGGAGCGCGCGGCCGCCGGGCAGGTGGGGGCGGGGATGGCGGCCGCGCGCGCTGCAGGTCGGCTGGGGTCAGCCGCCGGCGTCGCCGGCCCTCTGGGGGATTTGGGCCGGCATTGTCGGGGGAGCGGCGTGCGTCATTTGAGCTTTGCTGGACCGATCCATGAGAGCGGGCTCCGGTTGGGCTCGCAGCGCGTCGCCGCGACACGCACAACCTCGCAAATCCCCGGCGCGGACTGAAATGCCGTTTGCTTTTGGACTTCATGCATCGCGCGCATGACGGATGACCGCGGGACGCGGCTAAGCTATGGTTGTTTCGGGCGGAGCGATCACCTCGATGGAGATGCAGCAGATTCGATACTTCCTCGCATTGGCGCGGACGTTGAATTTCACGCGCGCGGCGGAGGAATGCCATGTCAGCCAGTCAGCGCTGACGCGCGCCATCAAAGCGCTCGAGGGCGAACTCGGCGGCGAACTGATCCGTCGCGAACATTCTGGTTCGCACTTGACCGAACTCGGTAAGCGCATGGCGCCGCTGATGCAGCGGTGCTACGACAACGCGGTCACCGCGAAGGCGTTGGCGCAATCGATGACGCGCGACGCCTTGGCGCCTGTCAGTCTCGCCATAGCCCATAGCGTCAACGCCGAATTGGCGATGGGTGCGGTGGCGCAATTGTTTCAAGCGTTTCCCGGGATGCAGCTCAAATTGCTGCGCGGCGATGGTGCGGCGATCCTAGAGGCGCTGAAGCAGGGGCGCGCCGACATCGCCCTTGCCGGTCCGCTGCAGGATCAATGGGAGCGGCTCGATCAGTGGCTCTTGTTCGAAGATCGCTTTGAGCTTGCGGTCGGCGAGGACCACCCGCTGGCGAACGCTTCGTCGGTCAGCAGCGCTGATCTGGAGGGAAAGCCGATCGCATGTCTCGCCGGTTGCGAGATGTACGACGCTATCGTCCAGGCTCTGTTTGGGCGCGAACCCCAATTGCTGCATGCGCATGAGACGGAGACGCAGCAGGATTTGAACGGTTTGGTCGAAAGAGGGGTCGGCATGGCGATCGTCGCACAGTCGAGCCCGGTGACGGCGCGCGTGCGGCGCATTCCCATCGAAGGGCTCAACGTCACGCGCAAGGTCAACGTTTACGCAGTTTCCGGGCGTCGCCGCGAGCCGGTGGCGAACACGCTTCTCAATCTTCTGCGCAGCACGCTTACGCCGGCCGCTGCAGTGCGCTCAGCATAACGTCGAGGTCTGCGCGCTCGCGATAGTCCGCATCGACGTGCCGTTCGACGATTACGCCACTCTGATTAACGGCGAAGGTCGCGGGAATGGGAATGATCCAGGATTCATTGCCCTGATAACGCGGCAGATCGACGCCCGCGCCGCTCATCAGCTTGGCCATGTCGTCGTCCACCCAGACGGCGAGGTTGAGCGACAGCGCATAGCCATTGTCGAGATCGGCGAGAATGGGGAAGTCCACGCCCGCGCCGGTCCGCAGGTTCTGGGCGAAGGGCGCGAATTCAGGGCTGATGGCGGCGATGTGCGCGCCGATATCGCGCGCGCGAACCGAGGCTTGCGCAAGCGCCGCCGTGGCGACCCGGCAATAGGGACACCAGTGGCCGCGCAGAAACGCGAGAATGAGCGGTCCGCGTTGGAGCAACGTCTCGAGCGCGACGAGACGTCCATCTTGGTCCGGCAACAAAAAGGACGGCATCGCCTCGCCGACGTTCGGCGCACCAGCGCCGGACTGCGCCTGCTTCAAGCGGGTAAGGAAACGATCGACGCCATTGGCGAACGCTGGGTTCATGCCGCGTACATAGTCGGCGATCATGCGCAGGCGTTCCGCGGCGGGAGCGTTCGACGCCATCGCCGCGCGAATGGCGCCTTCGAAGCCTTCCACTGGAAATTGATCGCTCATGCCCCGCCTTTACGGCGCAAGCTTAGCACGAGGCTGTTGCAGTCGGCGAGCTTTACTGGCGCTCGCGTCACGCGGCGCATCGCGCTTGCTGGTCCGGCCACGCGAAGCTGCGCGCGGCCCTCACGAAGGCGCCGACGGCGGGCGAGTGCGGACGGCCGCGCACCGTGACCAGCGAAACCGTGCGCCAGAATTCTGGATCGATGAGCGGGCGTACGACGATGTCGGGTGGAAACGAATAATATTCGGGGAAGAAGCCCCATCCCATCCCCGAGCGGATCATAGCCAGAACCCAATCGTCGCGCTCGCTACGGAAGACGATGGGCGACCTGACGCCGCGCTTTTCGAATTCGCGACGGGCGAAGTCGAACACTTCGCAATTGATGCGGTTGAGATAAGGTTCGCCTTCGAGATCGCAGACTTTGAGGGCGTTCGAGCGGGTGAGACGATGATCGGGCGGCAGCACGACGACAAAACGCTCGCGGTAAAGCGGCAGCGCATGGAAACGGTCGTCGAGGTCCTCGTTGTGACCGATCAATCCGATCTCGCCATCTCCGGCGGTCAGTTTCTCCAGCAGCGGCTTGGCTCCGAGGTCCGTGACCTGCAGCTGAACTCCGTCATTGGCGCGCCGGAAGGCCGCGACGAAATCCGAGAGAATGCGCGGACTGAGCGTGCACATGGCCGCCATCTTCAGTTCGACATCCTGCATCGTGCCGACGGATTTGGCGTGCGCCTTCGCTGCTTCCGCCTGCTCGGCGATGGCCTGCACATAAGGGAGCATGGTGCGGCCCAGCTCGGAGAGGTGCGTCTGGCTGCGTTCGCGGTGGAAGAGCGGTCCGCCGAGTTCGGCCTCCAGCCCTTGGATCGCGCGCGTCAGCGCCGGCTGGGAGACATTGCAGGCTTCGGCCGCACGCGTGAAATTGAGGTTCTCGGCGAGGGCTAGAAAGTAACGGACCTGCTGCATCTCCATGGGGGCCTCCCAGGCTTGAACCGCCTGGACTTTGCCGCGCGACGCTGAGGCCTGGAATTGCCAAGAGCGCCGAAGGTCGATGCAGAAACTGCATGATCAGGATTCGAGGCCGGCCACCAGAAAGCGGTCTTCGGCGTCCGTCCAGGTTTTGGCCAGATGCCAGCCGGCCGCATGAGCGATGGCGACGAGACGGTCTCTGTCGAACTTGTAGGAATTCTCGGTGTGGATGCTCTCGCCGCGCGCAAAATCGAAGCGGCGTCCGAGGATGGAGACATCCTGATCGAGCATGCTCACCAGGTGCATTTCGATGCGGCGTTCGGCCTCGCTCCAGCGCGCTTCGTGGGCGAACGTATCGAGATCAAAGTCGCCGCCAAGCTCGCGATTGATGCGGACCAGCATGTTCTTGTTGAACGCAGCCGTGACGCCCTGCGCATCGTCATAGGCCGGCACGAGAACGCTCGCGGGTTTTACCCGGTCGCACCCGAGGACGAAGCGCGCCCCTCGACCCAGATGACGGGCGAAGCTTCTGAGCAGCGCCGTCGCCTGGACAGGCTCGAAATTGCCGAGCGTGGAGCCGGGGAAGAAGCCAACGCGGTCGCCAGGCGGCGGGGCCGGCGCGTCGTCGATGCGGGTGAAGTCGCCAACGATCGCACGCGTGGAGAGTCCGCGAACGGCTGCTGCGACGCCCCGCGCCGCTTCCAAGGCGGCGCCTTCTTCGATCTCCACGCAAACATAGGCTTTGGGCGCCTCAAGTTGGGCGGCGAGGAGCGCCGCTTTCTCGCTCGAGCCGGCGCCGTATTCGACGAGCACTGCATTCGCTCCAGCGAAGCGCGCGATATCGGCGCCATGCTGGCGCAGGATCGAGACCTCTGCACGGGTCACGTAATATTCGGGCAGCGCGGTGATCTCCTGAAACAGGCGCGAGCCTTCCGCGTCATAGAACCATTTCGCCGGCAACGTCTTTTGCGCGCACGACAGGCCCGTCAGCACATCGTGGGCGAACGCGTCAGCATAGCGCTCAGGGCGGGGAAGCGTCGTTGCGATCATGACAGATCCTTCGCGAGACGCAGACCCATCATCTGCCATCTCTGTTGGGGGTAGAAGAAATTGCGGTAGCTGGCGCGGATGTGCGCCTCGGGCGTCAGGCATGAGCCGCCGCGCAACACGAATTGCGCGGCCATGAACTTGCCATTGTATTCGCCGAACGCGCCTTGCGCCGGACGGAAGCCTGGGTAGGGAGAGAACGCGCTTTGCGTCCACTCCCAAACGTCGCCGAAGAATTGCGCTGTCTCGCCGCGCGGCGTCGGCCGTAGACGATCGGCGCCCAGCAAGTTGCCGCGCACGGATTCTGCGGCGGCGACCGCTTCCCATTCCGCTTCGCGCGGAAGCCGCGCGCCGGCCCAGCGGGCGTATGCATCGGCTTCCCAGTAGCTCACATGCGAGACGGGCGCGGCCGGAGTGAGCGGCGCCAATCCCGCCAGCGTCACCTGACGCCAAGCGTCGTCGACGAAGCGCCAGTAGCCCGGCGCGCTCCAGCCTTCGCGCTTCACGCAGGCCCAGCCCTCGGAGAGCCAAAGAAGTGGATTGGCGTAGCCGCCGTCTTCGATGAATTCGAGCCACTCAGCGTTCGTGACGAGCCGATCGGCGAGCGCGAACGGCTCAAGCCAAACGCGATGCCGCGGGCGTTCGCAGTCGAAGGCGAAGCCGGACGCCTCGGCGCCGGTCTCAGTCAGCCCGCCCTGACGGGAGAGCCACTGCCTGTCGCTTCGCTTGTCCTCGCTGAGGGGTGCGAGGTCGTCACGATAGGTCGGCGTGTCGGGATGGGCGGCGAACAGCGCCAGGATGTCGGTCAACATCAATTCCTGATGCTGCTCCTCGTGATTGAGGCCGAGTTCGACCAGCGGCGCGAGTTCCGCGAACGCCGCGCCGCCCGCTTGGTCGAGCAGATCATCAAGCGCGTCATCGATGCGCCGGCGCCAGTCCAGCACCTCCGCAACCGGCGGGCGCGTGATCAGCCCGCGCGAAGGGCGCGCTATGCGGGGGCCGATGGCCTCGTAATAGGAGTTGAACAGGTATCGCCACGCCGACGGCGCGCCGGTCGCGACGCGCCCGGCGAGCACGAACTCGGCAAAGAACCATGTCGTGTGCGCCAGGTGCCATTTGGCGGGACTGGCGTCTTCCATGGCCTGAGCGCCCATGTCCTCGGCGCTGAGCGGCGCGGCGATGGCCAGCGAGCGGGCGCGCACGGCGCGGAAGCGCTGGCGCAAGTCTGCACGGTGATCCTGATTGAGGGGCACGCCGAAACCCATCCGTTACCTGCCAAGCTCTACGCATATGGGGGGCATGAGGTTGCATGGCGGGACGAATAGGGCGGCCGCGTAACGCCGGGGCCAGCCGACGCGTACCAGCGCTCACCAGTTTGAAGGAGCGCGCCCCATGCAGGAGCGGGAAGTCGACGTCGCCATCATCGGCGCGGGCACGGCGGGGATGGGCGCCTACCGCACCGCATCGCAGCACACCAAGAGCATCGCGCTGATTGAAGGCAACGCCTATGGAACCACCTGCGCGCGGGTGGGTTGCATGCCGTCCAAGCTTCTGATCAGCGCCGCCGACGCCGCGCATGCGGTTGCGGGCGCGCAGCGCTTTGGCGTGCGCACCGCGCCGCCTGTCATAGATGGCCCCGCCGTCATGAAGCGCGTGCGTGAACAGCGCGACGTGTTTGTGAATTATGTGCGTCAATCGGTGGAAGAGGAGTTCGATCCAGCGCATCGCCTATGGGGGATGGCGCGCTTTCTCGACGATCATCGCCTCCAAGTCGGCGCCGACATCGTCGTGCGCGCAGATCGCATCGTGATCGCCACGGGCTCCCGCCCCACCTACCCGGCGGCGTGGGCGGAAAGCGTGGGTGATCGCGTTATTGTCAACGACGACGTGTTTTCCTGGACGGATTTGCCCAAGAGCATCGTGGTGTTTGGCGGCGGCGTTGTCGGCATCGAGTTGGCGCAGGCGCTGGCTCGGCTTGGCGTGCGCATCCGCCATTTTGGCAAGGGCGGCTTCGTCGGTCCGTTGACCGATCCCGAGGTCCGCGCGTATGCGGCCAGGGTCTTGGCGGACGATTACGGGTTCCAGCCGGACGCGGACGTGCTCTCCGTTTATCGCGAGCGGGACGAGGTCGTCGTGCGCTTCAAGGAAAAGGGCGGCGTCCGCGAAGAACGGTTCGATTACCTGCTTGCTGCGACCGGTCGCAAAGCCAATGTCGATAATATCGGCCTGGAAAATACGACGCTGCCGCTGCAGCCGAACGGTGCGCCGGTCTACGATCCGCTGACCTGTCAGGTCGGCGAGAGCCACGTCTTCATCGCCGGCGACGCCGATCAAGACCTGCCTTTGCTGCACGAAGCCGCCGACGAAGGCCGCATAGCCGGCGAAAACGCCGGGCGGTTTCCCGATGTGCGCAACGGGGTGCGGCGCACGCCGGTCGGCGTCGTGTTCAGCGATCCGCAGATCGCGATGGCCGGCGCCAGTTATGCGTCGCTGGTTGAGAGCGGGAGCAAGTTCGCTATCGGCGAAGTGTCGTTCGAAGACCAGGGCCGCGCGACGGTCTCAGGCAAGAACAAGGGCCTGCTTCGCGTCTATGGCGCGCACGGGTCCGGCGCATTTCTCGGCGCCGAGATGATCGGCCCGAGCGCCGAGCACATCGCCCACTTGCTCGCCTGGGCGCGGCAAAGCAATCGCACGGTTCAGAACATGCTCGACAGTCCGTTTTATCACCCGGTTCTCGAGGAGGGGTTGCGCACCGCGCTGCGTCAGCTCGCGCGCAACCTCCGCCTCGCGCCCGCGCCCGTGAAGCGGTGTATGGATTGCGGCCCTGGCGCATAGCGCTCAACCGGCTACGGGCGGAATACGCGCCGGGCCGTAGACTGCGTCGCGGAAGCGCTTGTGCAGCGAGACCTTGTCGAACGGCATCATCTGGGTGAACAGCACGGCCTCAAGGTCGTTCACGGGGTCCACCCAGAACAGCGTGGAGGCGGCGCCGTCCCAAAAGAATTCGCCGACTGCGCCATTATTCTCCGCGGACGTTTGTGGCGGGTGAATGCGCACTGCGAAATCGATTCCGAACCCTACCTGCCCCTTGCTCGGCAGCCACCAGCGTTCGGTGACGCTGTCGGCGAGTTGGTTGGTTGCCATGAGCCGCACAGTCTCGCGCCGAAGAACACGCACGCCGTCCAGTTCGCCGCCATTCTGCAGCATGCGGGCGAAGCGCATGTAATCGTCGAGCGTCGACGTGAAGCCGAAACTGCCGGGCGTCAGCGCCCAGTGATTGGTGTTGAAGCGATAGTCCTCATCATCGGGCTTGCGCGTGAACGCGCCGTCGTCGGCGCGATCGTAGATGACGGCCATGCGGCCGCGGTCGGATTCAGGCACGTAATAGCGCGTCTCGTTCATCCGCAGCGGCGTCAGGACATGCTCCTGCACGTACCGGTCGAACGGCTCGCCAGAGAGCACTTCGACGAGCCGCGCCTGGATGTCGACGGCGTTGGAATAACGCCAGTGTTCCCCCGGATGATAAAGCAACGGCACGCTGGCGAGCCTTTGCGACAGCTCCGTCAGCGTGTTGTTGTAATTGCCGGGATCCGCGGCGGCGTAGAGCGGCCCGACATTGTCATCGCCCGCGCCGTTGGCGAAGCCCGCCGTGTGGCGGGTGATGTCGCGCACCAGAATCTCGCGATGCGGCGCCTCGAGGATCGGCTGGCCATGTGCATCTTGCCCAGCGTACACGCGAACATTGGCATATTCCGGCAGATATTTGGACAGGGGATCGTCGAGGTTGAACTTGCCTTGTTCATAGAGCGTCATCAGCGCGACACCGACGATCGGCTTGGTCATGGAGAAAATCTGCACGATCGTGTTGCGCGCGTAGGGGCGCTGCGCCTCGCGGTCGGCGTAGCCGAACGCGCCGTAATATACCTCGCGGCCGTGCTCGTAGATGAGCGCCGAGGCGCCGACAATCGCGCCGGATTGCGTCATATCCTGCAGCGTCGCGTTGATGCGCGCCGTCGCAACGCTGTCGACGATGAAGCGATGCGGCGCTTCGGCGGAGGTTCTGTCTGATGGCGTAGGGAGCGTGGCGCAACCGCCAAGCGCCAATGCGCCAACTGAGAGCGCTAACAAAATCGGTTTCATCGTCCCTCCCGGCATTATGGTCTTTTCGCTTTGTTAGATGAGCCCGCGTTGCGCGAGATTGCGCATCAAGGCGGCGGCGCCGAAGGTCCATGGCGCCGTGTCCGTTGTCTCGTGCACGATATTGGCCAACGATCCGAGGCGGGGCGTCGAAATCTCCACGCGGTCGCCCTGCTTATGCGTGAAGCCTCTGCCGGCGCCGTCACGATCCTGTACGGGCGCAAACATCGTACCGAGATAAAGTGCAAACCCGTCCGGGTATCGATGATGGGCGCCACAGGCGGCGCGTGCGAGATCGAGCGGATCGCGACTGATCTGGCGCATGGAGCTCACCGCATCGAGCACAAAATTGTCTTGGCCCGTAATGCGGAGAGCGATATCGAGTCCGCGCACATCGTCGATCGTGAAATGTTGATCGAGAAGCCGAATGAAGGGGCCAAGCGCCGCCGAAGCATTGTTGTCTTTCGCTTTTCCGAGCAGCAGCGCCGACCGACCTTCGACATCACGAAGGTTCACGTCATTGCCGAGCGTCGCGCCCTTCACGGCCCCGTCGCTCGAACAAATCAGGACGACCTCGGGCTCGGGATTGTTCCAGTGCGAAAAGGGCGGCACGCCGACATGCGCGCCATAGCCAACCCCCGACATCGGCTGCGCCTTGGTGAAGATTTCCGGATCGGGACCGATGCCGACTTCGAGATATTGCGACCACGCGCCGCGTTCGATCAGCAATTGCTTCACGCGCAGCGCTTCATCGGAACCTGGTTTCAGTTGAGAGAGATCGAGACCGATCAGTGCGGTGATTTCGGCGCGCGTCGAGGCGGCAAGACGCGCGTCGCCGCGTGCTTGCTCTTCGATCACGCGTTCCAGCAAGCTGACGGCGAATGTCACGCCTGCGGCCTTCACCGCCTGCAGATCGATCGGCGCCAACAAGTAGGTCTCGGTTTCGTCGCGCGTCGTTTCCCATGAATTCGCGGCAATGGTTGCGACCGTCCCGATACATTCGCCCGGCGCGCTCCGCACGTAGTCCACGGGCTGCGGCAGTTCACATAGGTCGCGTACAGTCGGCGCGCCGCGGCCGGTGATGTCGAGGAGATCGCCGTTGCGCACGGTGACGACGCAAGGGCCAACGCCCGGCCGCCAAACGCGGCCGACGAGAACGGCGTGGTCCGCGTCGTCAGGCAGGAGGGGCGTTTCCGTCATGGGTCGTCTTCTCTGGTTTACTTTGGCGCAAGAAAGGTCGAGCGGCCAACACTCTTGCGTGATCCGGTTGAGTTCTTAGTGTCTAAGCAAGCGTGCGGCGAGAGATGCGCGAGCAAAGGGAGATCCCATGGAACAGCGGTGGACGCGTCGATCGGTCATGGCTGCAGGCGCGGCCGCGGCGGCGCTCAGCGCATGCGCGCATCATCCCCTGGCGCGGCCGGCGCTTGGCGGCGTGCGGCGAATACGTCCCGAACTCGACGAACTGATCGCCGCTGATGCGGTCGTTGAAGAAATCGGTGATGGGTACACCTGGGCGGAGGGGCCGATTTGGGTGCGCGGGCATGGCTTCTTGCTGTTCAATGATGTGCCCGGCAACACGATGTACGAGTGGAACGAGAGTTCAGGCGTAACGCGCTTCATGCATCCGTCTGGCTATGCGGGAACGGACACCTCATTTCTCCGCGAAGGCGGCGCCAATGGTATGAACATCGACCGCAGCGGGCGGTTGCTGATCGCCGACAGCGGCAATCGCTGCATCGCGCGTTACGATTTCGGTCGGCGTCGCCGCGAGGTCCTAGTCGATCGCTTCGAAGGCAAGCGCTTCAACAGCCCCAACGACGTGATCACGCATCGCAATGGCGCGATCTATTTCACCGATCCGCCTTATGGCCTCGCCGGGATTGAAGCCTCGCCGTTGCGTGAGACGCCGTGGATGGGCGTCTACCGGCTCGACCCGAGCGGGGCGATCGCCATGGTCGACGACAAGCTCAGCTTCCCGAACGGGATCGCGTTCTCGCCGGATTACGGCACGCTGTACGTATCCTGCTCCGACCCGCGGCGGCCGATCATCATGGCCTATTCACTGGATGACGGTGGCGTCCCGACGTCGTCGCGCGTCTTCTTCAATGCGGCGCCGTTGATGGCGGACGACGCGCCCGGCCTGCCGGATGGCATGACCATCGATTACAAAGGCAATCTGTTCGCAAGCGGTCCCGGCGGGATTATGATCATTTCGCCGGACGGCGTGCTGCTGGGGATGATCACGGCGGGCGCCGGCCGTCCGATCGCCAATTGCAAGTTCGGCGAAGACGGAAAGACGTTGTTCCTGACCGCGCAGCACAAAGTGGCGCGCGTACGCACGCTGACGCACTGGATTTGATCCCACGCTATTCAGCGGCGACGCTCGCGGCCGTGGCGTCGCCGAACTTTTTGCGACGCTCAGCAAGCCAGACGATGCCGAAGATCACGAACAGCACACAGGGAATGAGCGCAACGGACTGGAACGATTGCGCCGCCGCCGCCACTTCGCTGCCGCCGTTCGCGGCTTTGGCCTGATCGTAAATCGCGCCGAGCTTGGGCAGCACGAATTGAATCGCTCCGGCGCCGGCGACACCGGTGAGACCGATGGTCCATGAGCCGCCGCGCGGATAGCGGTGCGAAACCGCCGCGAGCATGGTCGGCCACATGAAGCAGACGCCGAACGCCCAGACCGTCGCGCCGATGATGGCGGTCGTCGGTGAATTGGCAACGCTCAAGAGATAGAGCCCGCCAGCGGCTGGCAGCGTGCAGAACCACAAAAGACCCATGTCCGAGATGCGGTGCGCGAGCGCGCCCGCGAAGTGGCGCATCACGAACATCAGCGCCGAGACGTAAACCAACAGCAGCACGCCCTGCATGCCGACCACATGCGTCAACGCCACATCGACCCAGGCGCCGGGCGCGAGTTCGGTCGAGGCGGTCAAGAACATGATGCCGAAGAAGATCCAGAATGTCGGATGCTTGAACGGCTCCATAAGCATAGCGTTGAAGCTCACGCCCAAAGCGGCGCTTTCGGTCTTCGGGAATTGCTGCGTCGCCGCCCAGACGCCAAGCAGTGCGCCCGGAATAATGATGAGGGCGATTTCAATCCGCCAATCGGTGTTCTGTGCATTCAGGAACACGCCAAGCAGGCCGCCGACGACGAGCCCTGCGGGCCACCAGGCGTGCAGGACGTTGAGGCGGTGGGTCTTGTCTTCGGGATAAAGTGCGGCCGTCATCGGATTGATCGAGCCTTCGGTGCAACCCCAGCCAATACCGGTGAGGGCCATGCCGGCGGTGATCAGCGTCGGCACATCGCCGCCGAGGCTGGGCGCGGCGATGATCAGGATCGAGCCCGCGACATAAGCAAGCGAGGCGACGATAAGGACGCGTTTGACCCCGACAATGTCGAGCAGGGGACTGACGACCAGCAGTGAGAGCGCAAAACCGCCGAAGGCCGCGCCGAGCGCGCCGCCGATCATTTGGCCGGAATGTGCCGCGTCGATCGGATCGAACACGCCGTGCTGAATGGCGCCCGATGTGGCGACACGCAACGCGTTCGCCATCGCCGCCGTGAAGAGCGCCAGCACGCCGATCCAGAACAACACGCCGCGCTTGAAGCCGTCCGCCGGCTTTCCCGTCTCCGCCATCACTGTCTCCCCATCGTGTTCTTTTGCTTATTTCGATCGTTCACATGGGCGCGTTATCGAGCCCCAATATTCGCCGATTGCGCGCCTTGTCGGCGCCGCCGCCGGCGAAATCGTCGAAGGCTTTGCTGGCGCGCGTGATCATATGCTTGGCGATGAAAGGCGCGCCCTCGCGCGCGCCTTGCTCGGGATCCTTCAGCGCACACTCCCATTCGAGCACGGCCCAACCTTCGTAGCCGTATTGCGTCAGCTTGGAAAAGATCGCGGTGAAATCGACCTGTCCGTCGCCGAGCGAGCGGAAGCGCCCCGGGCGATCCACCCAGTTGGAGTAGGAGCCATAGACGCCGGCCTTGCCGTTCGGGCGGAATTCCGCGTCCTTCACGTGAAAGGCTTTGATGCGTTCGTGGTAGAAGTCGATGAATTGCAGATAGTCGAGCTGCTGCAGCACGAAGTGCGAGGGGTCGTAGAGGAGGCACGCGCGCTTGTGCCCGCCGACATTGTCGAGGAAGCGCTCGTAGGTAATCCCGTCGTGCAAATCTTCGCCGGGATGCAGTTCGTAGCAAGCGTCGACGCCGTTTTCGTCGAACACGTCGAGGATTGGCTTCCAGCGCCGCGCCAGTTCGGCGAATCCTTCCTCCACTAGGCCCGCCGGGCGTTGCGGCCAGGGATACATGGTGTGCCACAGGAGCGCGCCGGGGAAGGTCGGCTGCGAGGTCACGCCGAAACGCCGGCAAGCCTTCGCCGCCAGCTTCACCTGCTCGACCGCCCAGTCCTGCTTCGCCTGCGCGTTGCCTCTGAGTTGCGGCGGCGCGAACACGTCGAACATCTCTTCATAGGCCGGATGCACGGCGACGAGTTGGCCCTGCAGGTGCGTTGAAAGCTCCGTGACCTCGACGCCGTTCTCCTGGCAGCGTCCTTTGAACTCGTCGACATAGGTCTGGCTTTCGGCGGCTTTCTCCAGATCGATGATGCGCGAATCCCAGGTTGGAATTTGCACGCCCTTGTAGCCGTAGGCGGCGGCCCATTTGGTGATGGCGTCGAGCGTGTTGTGCGGCGGCGTATCGGCAGCGAATTGCGCCAGGAAGATCGCGGGGCCTTTCATGCGTCGTCCTTCCGTCTTTGCGCGCCGTCATCCCGGACGCGCGGAACGCGATCCGGGACCCAGGGGCCACCGTCTCGTCCTCCGATCATCTGGGTCCCGGCTCTCCCTTCGGTCAGCCGGGATGACGGATTAGAGGTCATCGAGATTGATCCACGTACATCCCGCATCGCTGCTGCGTTTCGCGGCGCGCACGAAGCGCATCCCCGCGAGCGCGTCTTCCATCGTGGCGTAGCCGGGCTGACCGGCCATTTTGCCGGCGCGCACATCCTCGGCGAAGGCGCGGTAGAGATTAGCGAATGCTTCGAGATACCCTTCGGGATGCCCGGCGGGCGTGCGTTGAATGGCGCGGATATCGGCGCTCAAATAGGGGCGGTTGCCCCCCGCGTGCCAAATCTCATCCGGCGCATCGCGACGCGAGACGCGGAGCGTGTTCGGCTCCATCTGCCGCCAGTGCAGGCCCGCTTCGTCGCAATAGACCGAGATCGCCAGTTCGTTGATGTCGCCGGTGCAGACCTGGCTTGCCGCCAGCATGCCTTTCGCACCGCTTTCCAAGCGAAACAGAGCCGAGCCGTCGTCGTCGAGCACGCGTCCCGGCAGATGCCCAAGCTCCGCACAAAGTTTCGTCACGCGCTGGCCGGTGACGTATTCCGCGAGATTGAAGGCGTGCGTGCCGATATCGCCGAAGGCGCCGCCTTCGCCGGAGCGCTTGGGATCGACGCGCCACTCGGCTTGCTTGTTGCCGGCGATGTCGTCAGCGCGCGAGAGCCAATCTTGCGTGTATTTCACCATGACGCGGCGCACGGCGCCGAGCCTGCCGCTCGCCACCAGCGCACGCGCCTGCTTCACCAGCGGGTAGCCGGTGTAGGTGTGGGTGACGGCGAGGATCTTGCCGCTCTTCTTTTGCGCGGCGTCGATGGTTTTCGCGGCTTCGAGCGTGTCGGCGATGGGTTTGTCGCAAATGACGTGGAAGCCCGCCTCGAACGCGGCGATGGCGACCGGCGCGTGAACATGATTGGGGGTGACGATCGAGACAGCCTCAATACGCTCATTCGCCGGCAACTCACGCTCGCGGGCGATCATTTCCTGATACGAACCGTAATTGCGTGGGACGCCGATGGCTTCGCCGGAGCGCTTCGCTTTCGCCGGGTCGGCGCTGAAGGCGCCGGCGACGAGCGTCAGATTGCCGGCGATGTCAGCGGCCGTGCGGTGCACCGCGCCGATGAAGGCGCCTTCCCCGCCGCCCACCATGCCGTAGCGCACGCGTTGCAACTGGCGCCTCCCTCGTCTTCTTGTTGTCTTTCGCTGTCACCTTAACGGGGGGAAAGCCTGAGGCAAGCCGAACGGCCCGGGGCCGAGGCTTTCGGCGCACAAACCATTTGGCGAGACCCGGCAAGTGTTGCTAAGAGGTCAGACCAATTCGGGCGGGGCGTTGAATGCGCTTGTTTTTTCTCAGCCTAGCTCTGTTCCTCGGCCTTGCCGCGCCGAGCTTCGCCGAATGCGCCGGTCCCGTGGCGGTGTGTCCAGGTCAAGCTCAAGGCGCCATGGCTCTGGTTCGCGAGGGGCGTCCGGTCGCCATCTACGCTGATGCGCACGATTGGCCCGGCGTGCTGCGCGCTGCGCGAAATCTTCAAAGCGATCTCGGCCGCGTCGCAGGCGGGGAGGCGAGCTTCAGCACGCAGCATCCGCATGGCGAAAGCATCATCATCGTTGGCGCGATCGGCAGAAGCGCGCTCATCGATCATTTGGTGCGGACGCATAAGCTCGATGTGTCGAACGTTGCGGGACATTGGGAAGCGTTCGTGCAGCAAGTGGTGGAGCACCCGCTGCCCGGCGTCGCGCGCGCGCTCGTGATCGCCGGCGCCGATAAGCGCGGTGCGATCTATGGCGTGTACGATCTCTCCGCGCGCATGGGCGTTTCGCCATGGACGTGGTGGGCGGACGTGCCCGTGCGCCAGCAGGCAGATCTTTATACCACCGCGGGGCGCCGCATCGACGAACCGCGGGTACGCTATCGCGGCATTTTCCTCAATGACGAAGATCCTTCACTCAAGGGCTGGGCGACCGAACAATTCGGCGGCCTCAATCACCAATTCTACGAACACGTTTTCGACCTCATCCTGCGCCTGAAGGGCAATTATCTGTGGCCGGCGATGTGGGGTAAATCGCTGTGGGACGACGATCCGCAAAGCGCCGATCTCGCCGACGAGATGGGCGTGGTGCTCGGGACCTCGCACCACGAACCGATGCAGCGCAGCCACGTCGAATGGGAGCGCTATGGTCACGGCGGCGCCTGGAATTACGCCACCAATGCTGCTGCACTGCGCGATTTCTGGAGGCAAGGCATCATACGTCGCGGCGAGCGGGAAAGCATCGTCACCATCGGCATGCGCGGCGACGGCGATGAGCCGATGACGCAAGGCACGGCGATCGCGCTTTTAGAGCGCATCGTTCACGATCAGCGCCAGATCATCGAAGAGGTCACGCACCGGCCTGCGTCGCAGACGCCGCAGCTTTGGGCGCTCTACAAGGAAGTGCAGGATTATTACGATCAGGGCATGCGCGTCCCCGATGATGTGACGCTGCTCTTTTCCGACGACAATTGGGGCGATATCCGCCGCCTGCCGACGCTGGGCGCGCCGGCGCGGGCCGGCGGTTACGGAATCTACTACCACTTCGATTATGTGGGCGGGCCGCGCAATTACAAATGGATCAACACCAACCAGATCGAACGCACCTGGGAGCAGATGCATCTCGCGCGCGCGTATGGCGCGGACCGCATCTGGATCGTCAATGTCGGAGACCTGAAGCCGATGGAATTTCCGATCAGCTTCTTCCTCGATTATGCGTGGAATCCCGAAGCCTGCGGCGACGTGAGTTGCTTGCACGATTATCCCGTGCGCTGGGCGGCGCAGCAATTCGGGCCAGAGTACGCGCATCGAATCGGCGAATTGCTGACCCGCTACACGCAATACAATGCACGGCGTAAGCCCGAACTGCTCGACCC
>DASZSK010000176.1:0-12495 GCA_035548735.1 Caulobacterales bacterium
AGGCAATGACGCGGCCAACGTCCTGAGCGGCGGCCTCGGCGTCGATCAGCTGTTCGGCAATGGCGGCGCCGATACGCTCGACGGCGGCGCGGGCGCGGACACCATGTTCGGCGGCGCCGGCGACGATACGTACTACGTGGACAATGCCGGCGATTTCGCCAGCGAATATGGCGGCTCCGGCGTCGATACGGTGGTGGCCAGCCTGAATTGGGGGCTGGGC
This sequence comes from Caulobacterales bacterium, assembly GCA_035548735.1. Taxonomy (GTDB): domain Bacteria; phylum Pseudomonadota; class Alphaproteobacteria; order Caulobacterales; family Aquidulcibacteraceae; genus Vitreimonas. The sequence continues at coordinate 221 of DASZSK010000176.1, forward strand.
GCCAGCCTTGAAAACCTGGTGCTGACGGGCGCGGCGGTCAGCGGCGCGGGCAACAGTCTCGACAACACCATCACGGGCAACGCCAACGCCAACATCCTCGATGGCGGCGCGGGCGCGGACACGCTGATCGGCGGCGCGGGCGACGACGTCTACCGGGTGGACAACGCCGCGGATGTCATCATCGAGAATGCCGGCGGCGGCGTGGACAACGTCACGGCGACGGTCAGCTACACGCTGTCGGACAATGTCGAACGTCTTTCGCTGATGGGCTCGGCCGCGATCAACGGCACGGGCAACGGCCTCGACAATCTCATGAACGGCAACGGCGCGGCCAACGTGCTGCACGGCATGGACGGCGCCGACAACCTGTTCGGCAATGGCGGCGCGGACACGCTTTATGGCGACGCGGGCGTCGACACGCTGCAGGGCGGCGATGGCGCCGACACGCTGGACGGCGGCGCGGGCGCGGACGCGATGTATGGCGGCGCCGGCAATGACACCTATGTCGTGGACGACGCCGGCGACGTCACCAGCGAGTATGGCGGCGGCGGGATCGACACGGTGCTCAGCAGCGTCACGCGCAGCCTCGGAGCTGGGCTCGAGAACCTCACGCTCACCGGCAGCGCGGCGATCAGCGGCTACGGCAACACGCTCGACAACGTCCTTACCGGCAACAGCGGCGCCAATTTGCTATACGCCGTCGACGGCGCCGACACGCTGGCGGGCGGCGCGGGCAACGACACGTTGTTCGGCGGCGCCGGGGCGGACGATTTCGTGTTCTCCGATTTCGGCGCGGCCAACGCCGACCTGGTGCGGGATTTCGTCAGCGGCGAGGATCATATCTCGCTCGACCACACGGTGTTCAGCGCGCTGTCGGCCGGTCCGCTCAGCGCCGACCAATTCGTGGTGGGCGCCGCCGCGGCGGACGCGAACGATCACCTGATCTTCAACAGCGCGACCGGCGCGCTCTATTATGACGCCGATGGGGCGGGCGGCGCCGACCAGGTGCTTGTCGCCACCCTCCAGCACGGCGCGACGCTGACGGCGGACGACATCCTCATCTTCTGATCGCCTGCCGAACGAAGTTTCGACGCTTTTGCCACCATGCTGCGTAAGCGGCAGCGGAACAGGGCGGCCAAACTGCTCGTTTTGGAAACACAGACGTCCCACGGACGTAACGACAGGCGTCTGTTGCAGATTTCACGGCATAGAAGTCGTGAAACTGGACGGCAAATCAATGTATGATGGGTTCCGTTAGTTGGGCGAGAAGCTGCGGACGGAGCCCAGATCACCTCTTAAGGCCATGTTTTCGATGGCGAAGTTTAGCGTCGGGCGCCAGCGGCCGTGAGAGCGGCCGTCGGCCGGGGGGCGCGACGGAGGCACGATGTCTGAGGATCTCTTTCGCTCTTATGCTCGATCTTACGAGCAGCGGCGCGAAGCCGAAATGTCGCTGCAGGAATTCCTGAACGCCTGCCGCGACGACCCCATGATGTACGCCAGCGCGCATGAGCGCCTGCTGGCGGCCATCGGCGAACCCAATATGGTCGACACCGCGAAAGATACGCGGCTCGGTCGAATTTTCATGAACCGCACGGTGCGGTTCTACCCCGCGTTCCAGGAATTCTACGGCATGGAAGAGACGATCGAGCGGATCGTCTCGTTCTTCCGGCACGCCGCGCAGGGTTTGGAGGAGCGCAAGCAAATCCTCTACCTGCTCGGCCCGGTCGGCGGCGGTAAGTCGTCGCTGGCGGAGCGCCTCAAGGCGCTGATGGAAGACAGGCCGATCTATGTGCTGAAGGCGGGCGATGAACTCTCGCCGGTGTTCGAGCATCCGCTCGGGCTGTTCGATCCCGAAGTGTGGGGCCAGAAGCTCGAAGACGATTACGGCATCCCGCTGCGCCGTCTCACCGGCTTGATGAGCCCGTGGTGCGTCAAGCGGCTCGACGAATATGGCGGCGACATCACCCGGTTCCGCGTCGCCAAGGTGATGCCCTCGCGGCTTCGCCAGATCGGCATCGCCAAGACCGAGCCGGGCGACGACAACAACCAGGACGTTTCCTCGTTGGTCGGCAAGGTCGACATCCGCAAGCTGGAAATGCACGCCCAGAACGACCCGGACGCCTATTCCTATTCGGGCGGCCTCAATCGCGCCAACCAGGGCATGCTCGAATTCGTCGAGATGTTCAAAGCGCCGATCAAAATGCTGCACCCGCTGCTGACGGCGACGCAGGAGCAGAATTACGTCGGCACCGAGAATATCGGCGCGATCCCCTATCAAGGGATCATCATGGCGCACTCGAACGAGGCCGAATGGCAGTCGTTCAAGAACAACAAGAACAACGAAGCCTTCATCGACCGGATTTTCGTGATCAAGGTGCCGTATTGCCTGCGGGTCGATGAAGAGAAGCGCATCTATGACAAGCTGATCCGCGGCTCGGAGCTGGCGGAGGCGCCTTGCGCGCCGGGCACGCTCGAAATGCTGGCGCGCTTCTCGGTGCTCTCGCGCTTGAAGGAGCACGAGAACTCCAACCTGTTCGCCAAGATGCGCGTCTATAATGGCGAGAGCCTGAAGGAAGTCGATCCCAAGGCGCGCACGCTGCAGGAATACAAGGACGCCGCGGGCGTCGACGAAGGCATGGACGGCGTCTCGACGCGCTTTGCCTTCAAGGTGCTGGCCGCGACCTACAATCACGACACCAACGAAGTCGCCGCCGACCCCGTTCATTTGATGTATGTGCTGGAGAACTCGATTCGGCGTGAACAATTCCCGCAGGACACCGAGAACAAGCTCTTGGAATTCATCAAGGCGGAGCTTGGCCCGCGCTATGCGGAATTCATCGGCCACGAAATCCAGAAGGCGTATCTCGAATCCTACCACGATTACGGGCAGAATTTGTTCGACCGCTATGTCGACTATGCCGACGCCTGGATCGAGGATATCGACTTCAAGGATCCAGACACGGGCCAACTTCTGAATCGCGAATTGCTCAATCAGGAGCTGTCGAAGATCGAAAAGCCCGCGGGCATCGCCAACCCCAAGGACTTCCGCAACGAGGTGGTGAAGTTCACGCTGCGCGCCCGCGCCCAGCATGGCGGGCGCAATCCGTCCTGGACCTCCTATGAGAAGATCCGCGAAGTCATTGAAAGACGGATGTTCAGCCAAGTGGAAGACCTGCTGCCGGTGATCAGCTTCGGCTCGAAGAAGGACAGCGACAGCGAAAAGAAGCACGAGGAATTCGTGCTGCGGATGGTGGAGCGCGGATACACCGAGCGACAAGTCCGCCGGCTTGTGGAATGGTATATGCGGGTGAAGCAGGCCGGATAATCTATGCACATCATCGATCGGCGACTGAATCCAGGCGGGAAAAGCTTCGCCAATCGACAGCGTTTCATGCGCCGCGCGCGGGCTCTTGTACGGCGCGCGGTGCGTGAAGCTTCGAGCCATCGCAGCATCAAGGACGCCGGCAAGGGCGGAGAAATCTCGATCCCCGCCGGGGGCGTGCATGAGCCGACCTTGCGGCGTTCGTCGCAGGGCGGCACGCGCGATTATCTGCTGCCGGGCAACAAGAAGTACATCGAAGGCGACACCATTCCGCGCCCTGATCCGTCGGGCGGACAAGGTTCGCGCGCCAGCGACAGCGGCGAGGGCGAAGACGAATTCCGCTTCGCGCTCTCCGACGAAGAATATCTCGATCTCTTCCTCGAAGACCTCGAACTGCCGGACCTGGCCAAGCGCCAGGTCGCCGGCGTCGCTGCGGTGGAATGGCGCCAGGCCGGCTATCAAACCACGGGCTCGCCGTCGCGCATTTCGGTCGGGCGCACCATGCGCAATTCGATGTCGCGCCGGATCGCGCTCAGGCGCCCGAAGCCGGAGGAAGTGGCCGCCGCTCTTGAAAAGATCGAAGCGTTGGAGCGCGAAGGCGCAAACGGAGACGAGATCGAGAAGGCCCGCGCCGAGCTGGAGCGGCTGAGCCGTCGCAGCAAGCTCATTCCGTATATCGATCCGCTCGACGTGCGCTATCGCCGACTCGAATCGACCCCAAAGCCGATCGCGCGCGCGGCGATGTTCTGCCTGATGGACGTCTCCGGCTCGATGAACGAGCACATGAAGGATCTGGCGAAGCGGTTTTACTCGCTGCTCTATCTGTTCCTGAAGCGGCGCTACGAACACGTCGAAGTCGTGTTCATCCGCCATACGCATGAAGCGCAGGAAGTTGACGAGCAGACTTTCTTCTACAGCCGCGAAACCGGCGGCACCGTCGTGTCGACCGCGCTGGTGAAAATGGCGGAGATCGTCAAGGATCGCTTCCCGGTCGATCAGTGGAATCTCTACGCCGCGCAAGCGTCGGACGGCGACAACACGTCGAGCGACAACGCCGTCGTGCTCTCCGTGCTCAGGGATCAGATCCTTCCGATCTGCCAATACTATGCCTATGTCGAAGTCGGCATGGACGACGAAGACGACAGCCCGCCCGGCGTGGCCGAACCCAGCACCAATCTGTGGCGCGCCTATCGCCGCGTCGCGCCGGATGCGCCGTTCGCGATGCGCAAGGTGCGCCATCGCCGCGACATCTATCCGGTGTTCCGTGAATTGTTCTCGCGCCGCCCCGAAGGCGTGAAGGCGGGCGCGGAATGACGCTGCTCGCTCCGGATTCGCGGCTCTTGTTCAACGGTCCCGATTGGGACTTCGACACCATTCGCCGCATCGAGGACGCCGTCGCCAAGATCGGCCTCGGCGAGATGGGTCTCGACATCTACCCCAACCAGATCGAGGTGATCACGTCGGAGCAGATGCTCGACGCCTACGCTTCGACCGGCATGCCGCTCTTTTATCGGCACTGGAGCTTCGGCAAGCATTTCGCGCGCAACGAAGCCATGTACCGGAAGGGCTATCAGGGTCTCGCCTACGAGATCGTGATCAATTCCAATCCGTGCATCGTCTACATTATGGAGGAAAACTCCGCGACGATGCAGACGCTGGTGCTGGCGCACGCGGCCTACGGGCACAATCACTTCTTCAAGAACAATTACGTCTTCAAGCAATGGACCGACGCCGACGGCATTCTCGATTATCTCGAGTTCGCGCGCGGCTACATCGCCAAGTGCGAGGATCGCTACGGCCAGCAGGAAGTCGAGCGCGTGCTGGACGCCGCGCATGCGCTGCAGAGCCACGGCGTGCACCGCTTTCCGCGCAAACGCATGCCGGACCTGCGCTCCGAGCAGCGCCGCGAGGAAGAGCGGCGTCAGCATGGCGAGCAACTCTTCAACGATCTCTGGCGCACGGTGCCGACCAAGGGCAAGCGCGCGGTCACCAAGGACGAAGAACAGCGCCGGCGCGCTCTGCTGGGGTTGCCGGAGGAGAATCTCCTCTATTTCATGGAGAAGACGGCGCCGCGGCTGCAGGGCTGGCACCGTGAGATTCTTCGCATTGTGCGGCTGATCAACCAGTATTTCTATCCGCAGCGTCAGACCAAGATGATGAACGAGGGCTGCGCCACGTTCTGCCATCACCGCATCATGACGCGCCTGCACGAGACCGGTCAGATCAACGACGGCGCGTTCCTCGAATTCCTGCATTCGCACTCAAGCGTGGTGATGCAGCCGGATTTCGACGATCGCCGCTTCTCCGGCATCAACCCTTATGCGCTCGGCTTCGCCATGATGAGCGACATCGAGCGCATCGTTACCAATCCCACCGATGAAGATCGCGAATGGATGCCGGATATCGCCGGCAAGGGCGACGCCTACGGCGTGCTGCGCGAGATCTGGGCGAACTACCGCGACGAAAGCTTCGTCAGCCAGTTCCTGTCGCCGGCCCTGATCCGCAATTTCGGTTTCTTCCGCGTCGTCGATGACGAAGAGGCGGACGAACTCGAAGTCGAAGCGATCCACGACGAACGCGGCTATCGCAAAATTCGCCGCGCGCTCTCCAAGCATTATGACGTGGCGTACCGCGATCCCGACATTCAAATCGTTGATGTCGATCTCGCTGGCGACCGCCGTCTGATGCTCCAGCACCGTGTGCTGGACGGCGTGCTGCTGGAAGAAGACGACGCCGAAAGCGTGCTCCAGCACGTGGCCGATCTCTGGGGCTATGACGTGCGCCTGATCGAGATCGACGAGACGGCGAACGAAGTGCTGGCTGAGCACGACGCCAGCCCGCGGCGGTTGTTCGGCTAACGCGCTGCAACCGGGAGATGCGCCGCGTCGCCCCCTAGCGTCCGGCATAGTCCGTAAGACAGAGGTGCGCTCGGCCCTGTTTTCTGTGCCTCATTGCCGCAATGAAATAATGTGGCAGGATTTGTCATGGGGGGAAGCTTTGCAGGCCGGTCGTGCCTGACAAGCGGGGACGTACCGGGGATTGCGGGTCAGACGCGCGGATTTTTCTCGGTTTTGGAGGGCCTTTCGCGGGCGGCCGAGACCGTTTTCGGCGTCGAGCACGAATTCATCCGCTTCCCGCCGCTCATGTCGCGCCGGACGCTGAACAAGATCGGCTATTTCCGAAACTTCCCGCAGCTTCTGGGCTCGGTTCATTGTTTCTGCGGCGACGAGACCGCCCATCACGCGCTGGTGGCGGCGGACAGCGCGCATTGGACGGATGGCGATGAGCCGACAGACTTAGTGCTGACGCCGGCGGCTTGTTATCCGCTCTACCCCGCGCTTGCCGCGCGCGGCGCGGCGCCCGCCGACGGCTACACCGTTCAAGTGCGCTCGCACTGCTTTCGCCGCGAACCTTCGGCTGAGCCGACGCGCATGCAATCGTTCCAGATGCAAGAACTCGTGCGCGTCGGCTCGGCCGAGCAAGCGCGCACGTTTCAGGCCGAGTGGGTGGAGAAGGGTCCGCGCTTCTTCGAAGCGCTGGCCCTGCCGTGCGCGATCGTCGAGGCGAACGATCCGTTCTTCGGACGCGCTTCGCCGGTTTTGCGCAAAGGTCAGCGCGCGCAAAATCTGAAATACGAACTCGTCGTCGAGATCAACGACAACGCGCCGCCGACCGCGTGCATGAGCTTCAATTATCACATGGATCTGTTCGGCCGGACGCTCGATCTGCGCGATGTCGCCGGCGAACCCGCGCACACCGCCTGCACCGGCATCGGACTTGAACGCACGGTTCTGGGGTTTTTTCGCTGGCATGGCGAAGATCTGAAGCAATGGCCGGCGCGCGTACGCAATCTGTTGGGGCTGTCATGACCACGGTGCTCGATAAAGAACTGCCGCTGAAGCTGAACGACACGTATCGGCGCCTGCGCCGCAACGTCTCCTTGCTGAAGCAGACGATCGAGACCGGCCAAAAGCCGCTTAAGGAACTCTACGAGCAATTCGAAAGTCTGGGCGACGTGTGTGAGTTCGCCGGCCTGCAGAGAGCCAATGGCGTGGAGCGGTGCGCTTTGTTCAATTGGCGCGCAACCACTGTGCCCATGCTGATCGCCGCGATCGAAAGCAAGCTTGAAGGCGTGGACAAGCTTGAGAATCTTCGCATCGAAGAGGGCGCAAGTCCGCATCGGCGGCGCCAGGAATATTATCTCCGTCACGCCGTGTTCCAGACCGTGTCTCACACTTTCGTTCATGTGCACGAAAGCGATCCGGAGACGGTGCTGAAGCGCGAGCATCGCAATCTGATTTTGCTTAAGCGCAAGTTCCTGGAAGATCTCGCGGCCGCGCGCAGGATTTACGTGTTTCGCTCGCGCGAGCGCGTCGAACCTGCGGAGGCGAAAGCTTTGGCGGCTACGCTGCGCACGTTCGGCGACAACACATTGCTCTGGGTCAGCCTCGCGGATGAGCCGCGTCAGGTCGGGCGCGTCACGCGGGTTGCGCCAGGGCTTCTGCACGGCCGCATCGATGCGCTGCCGCCGCTTGAACGCGGGATGGACTCTCTCAGCACCCACTGGCCGGGCATCCTGAGTAACGCATTGCGCTTGAGGCAGGATGAGCGCGGGCGCTGCTTCGAAGGCGCGCCATGACGACGACGCTTGCGCGAGAGGACATTGTCTCGCTGGTCCAAATGGTGCGCGATGTGTTGAAGCGCCCGGATTTGAGCGAAGACGAGATTGTAAGTGCGGTCGGCGCGTGGAGTTCGCACGAGACGCTCGACATCCTGTTCGGCGCCGAGGAACTTTGCGGCGTGCATTTTTCCAGCGCGGAGATGGAGAGCGTCGAAGGTTTCGACGCGCTGTTGAAGGCGATCGCCAACGCGCGCGCGCGGGGCTGAACGAAGTGGGGCTAAAGCCCCAGGCGCGCCAAGCCCTCGGCGATCGCGGGATCGACGCGCACGTCGCGTTCGCTCAGCGGCCGCGTCAGGCGCAGGCCTTCCATCGCGCGCGCGCGTGAAAGCGCGACATAGGTCTGTCCCGGTGCGAACGCGCCGCGCCCGAGATCGATCTCGACGGCGTCCAGCGTCATGCCTTGCGCCTTGTGGATGGTGAGCGCCCAAGCGGGCGCCAAGGGGAACTGCACGTATTTGAATTCCTCTTTCACTTCCATGCGCCGCTCTTTGTCGTTCCAAGTCCAGCGCGCCTGCGGCCACACCGCGCGCTCGACATCGACATCGTCGCCATTGTCGAGCCGCACTTCGACGATGGTCTCGCCGAGCTTCTTCACCGTGCCGAGCGAGCCATTCACCCAGCGCCCTTCGGAGTCATTTTGCGTGAAGATCACGCGCGCGCCCGGCTTCAGCACAAGATCGATCGGCGCGGGGAAGCGGTCGCCTTGCGCTGGGGTTTTCGGCGCCTGGCCTTCGAAGCCGCCGGAATAATGCGCCACCGTTCCCGGCAGCGCGGCGAGGCCGCGTGAGTTGTAGGCGTCCGCGACGGCGTTGGTGGCGCAGAGGAGAACCGGCTTCTGCGACAGCGAGCGGTCGCAGCACGCATCGTTCAATTGCGCGACCGCGTCGCTGACGCCGCGCATCTCGCGAATGGCGGAGAGCAGCGCGATGAAATCCTGGTCGGTCTGGCGAAACACCTCCCGCAGCTCGACGGCGCTCACGATCGCGTCTTTGAGCACGTGCGCGGAGAACGCATAGGGGCTCGCGTAACCGGCATCCTCCAGCAGGCGGCCTTCCTCGCCGCGCACCACCGGCGGCAATTGGTAGAAGTCGCCAACCAGCAGCATCTGCACGCCGCCGAACGGACGGGCTGATTTGCGCGCGGTCTTCAGATGCTTGTCCATGGCGTCGAGGACATCGGCGCGCAGCATCGACACTTCGTCGATGATCAGCCGGCGCAACTCGCGCGCCGCCTTGGTGAAGAACCAATTGGGCTTGTCGGCGTGGCCGATCAGCGGCCGCGGCGGAAAGCCGAAGAAAGAATGCACCGTCTGTCCGCCAATGTTCATGGCGGCGAGGCCGGTGGGGGCCAGCACGGCCTGCGGGATCGCTTCGTCCTGCTTCACCAGGCCGCGGATGAAATGGCTTTTGCCCGTGCCGGCGCGGCCGGTGACCATGACGATCGGCGTACGCTCGGCCAAGGCGAGGTGGGCGGCGTCCACAGGGCCGCCGAGTTCCGGCTGCGTTCTGCTCATGGCTTCGCTTCTATACTGCGCCGCGGGCGCGCGCATGCGCTAAGCTGCGCCCGGCGAAGCGGAGGCGGAGCGATGAGCAAAGGCGTGTCCCTGATCCTGGCGGCGGTGCTCTTAAGCGCCTGCGTCGAGGCGCAACAACCGCCTTCGCCGGCGCCCGCGCCACAAGCGGCCGCCAGTCCAACGCCGCAGGAGGCGCTGATCAGCGATGGGCGCGACATCGCCGAAGCGGAATGCGCCGGCTGCCATGCGGTCGGGACCTATGGCGACAGCCCCAATCCGGACGCGCCGACGTTCCGCACCGTCCTCTCGCGCTACCACAGCGAGGTGCTGGAGGAGGAGCTGATCCAGGGCATTCGGGTGTCGCACCCGATGCCGGACTTCCAGTTCAATCCTCAGGGCGCGGATGCGTTGATCGCTTATCTCAAGTCGATCCAGACAACCGCGCCCCAAGGCAATTGAGCACCGCTAGCTGCGCCGCCGCGTCGACAGCCACTGATCCACCTGCCGCGGCAGTTCGTTGTGAAGCCGCAGGCTGTCATTGAGCCGCAGATAATAGGACTCGCCGCTGCGGCGGAGTTCGGCCGGCAATTGCGTGTCGATATAGGTCCGCAGCAACGGCGCCATCGCCGGATCCATGCCGCCCAGCGCAACCGTCGGCAGGAACTTCATCTTCGACAGCGGGTCGAGGCGCTCGTTGAGTTCCTGCGAATGCGCGTTGGAGAAGTCCCATGCCATGCGTGTGTGCAGAATGGCGACAGTGTCGATCATCTCCGGGCCGAGCGCCGCGGCGACGTCCTGGTCGAACGCCAGGTCGAGCACGCGCTGCGCCAGGGCCGGATCGCGCACATGCGCCAGCGCCTCGTAATAATATTCCTTCTCCAGCGTATCGGTTGAAGAGCGCGCTTTGTTCAGAAGCGCGTTGAACGTCGCTTCATTGGCCGCGCGTCCAACCGCGTCGAGCGTGGCCTCGCGTAGCTCGCCGGGGATTTGATCGGCGTTGAAGCGGCGCAGCGCCTCCGCTTCGAGCGCGGGGTCCTGCAGCTGCGACAGCGCGCCGATCAGGCCCTCGCGCAGCACGCTGACATTGGCGGCTTCGCCCGGGCGCTTCTCCCAACCGATGCGGGCAAATTCCGGGTTGAGGACGCCGCGCGCGTAAGCGCGGAACTCTTCTTGGCCCGGCGCGCCCGTATAGTATCGATCGAGGTGCGCGAACTCGCTGGCGATCCACGACCAGACGAACGGATCGGCGTCGCGGGGCGTGCGCGCGGCGAGCCGAAGCACGTTTGCGTAGGGCGCCATGTCGGCCGTCGCCAATGCTCGCGTGTCGTAGAGCAAGCCAAGCTGATCGGCGGCGCGCACTTGCGCAAAATTGCGCACGATCTGATCGAAATCAGCCGGCGCGTATTGTGTGCGATAATAGCCGATCTCGCTCGGATTGAGCACGAACGCGCCGCAGGAGGGCAAGCCGAAGCTGGCGACGCGCGCCTGGTTGGTCACCGAGCCGCCGGCGGCGCTGCCGCCGATGGCTTGCGCCGCGACGGGGGTGCGCCAGGTCTGTGGCGCACGCGATGCTTCGTCGAGACCAAAGCGGCCCTGACGCACGGTGAGTATCCGCGCGCGATCGCGGCAAGGGCCGGCTTCGACCGTCATCATCGGCACGCCGGTTTGCGTCGTGTAATCGCTGGCGATGTCCTGAATGGATTGGCCGGACGCCGCTTCGATCGCCGACCATAATTCCGCGGTGCGCGCGTTCCCGTAAGCGTGAGCGTGCATGTAATCGCGGACGCCCGCGCGGAAGCGATCTTCGCCGATATAGGTTTCGATCATCCGGATGACGTTGCGGCTCTTTTCGTAAGTGATGCGGTCGAACGCTTCGTTGGCCTGATCGACCGTATCGATCTGCTGCACGATCGGGTGGCTCGACGCACGCGCGTCGAGATCCATCGCTTCCTGTTGCCGGCGCGCGCCCTGCATCCAGGTGTTCCAGTCGGGATGGAAGTGATCGGCGGCCTTGCGCTCCATCCAGGAAGCGAAGCCTTCATTCAGCCAGATGTCGTCCCACCATTGCATGGTGACGAGATCGCCGAACCATTGGTGCGCCATTTCGTGGGCGACATCGATGAAGATGGTCTGGCGGTCCGTTTCCGACGAGAGATGCGGGTCGACCAGGAGATAATCTTCGAAATAAAGAATGGCCCCCCAGTTTTCCATGGCGGCGAAGCCGCCGCCGCCGGGCACCGCGATCATGTCGAGCTTCGGCAGCGGGTAACGCACGCCGAAATAGTCATTGTAATAGTGCAGAAGCTGCACCGCGCTATCGAGCGCGAAGCGTCCTTGCTCGACATCGCCGCGTTTGGTGACGACGCCGATTTCGACGCCATCGACATTGGCGGTGATGCGCTCGAAATCGCCCACGCCCATGAACAGCAGATACGACGACATCTTTGGCGTCTCGGCGAAACGCACGCGTTTCACGCCGCCCGCCATCTGATCCGCGCCCGCTGCCGGCATATTGGAGATCACCATGCGATCCTGCGGAACGATGGCGGAAACCTCCCACGTTGCTTTCATGTCGGGCTGATCGAAGCAGGGCAGGAAGCGCCGCGCGTCGGCGGCTTCGAATTGCGTCGTGAGCACGCGTTCCATGCCGTGATCGGAATGGTAGTCGTAGGCGAACATGCCCTGCGCAGCGCGATAGATTTTGCCGTGATAGGCGATCTGCAGGACGTGCTGGCCCGCCGCGACCGGCTGGTCGAACG
>DASZSK010000177.1:0-2928 GCA_035548735.1 Caulobacterales bacterium
GACGTGGTGTCGATGAAGCTGCGCGCGGAGAGCCGCGGCGATCGCTACGTGCTGAACGGAACCAAGTTCTGGATCACCAACGCGCCGCACGCCGATACGCTGGTGGTCTACGCCAAGACCGGCGAAGGCTCGGGCGGGATCACGGCGTTTCTGATCGAGAAAGGCTTCAAGGGTTTTTCGGTCGGGCAGAAGCTCGACAAGATGGGCATGCGCGGCTCGGACACGGGCGAGCTGGTGTTCGAGGATTGTGAAGTGCCGGAAGAGAACGTGATGGGGCCGCTGAATGGCGGCGTCGGCGTGCTGATGAGCGGCCTGGATTATGAGCGCGTCGTGCTGGCCGCCGGGCCGCTCGGGCTCATGCAGGCCGCACTCGATTGCGTGCTGCCGTACGTGCGCGAGCGCAAGCAATTCGGCAAAGCCATCGGCTCGTTCCAGCTCATGCAAGCGAAAATCGCCGACATGTATGTCGCTCTCAACTCGGCGCGGGCCTACGTGTACGCCGTGGCGAAAGCCTGCGACGCCGGGCGCACCACGCGCTTCGATGCGGCGGGCGCGATCCTGCTCGCCTCGGAGAACGCCGTGCGCATGACGCTGGAAGCCGTGCAGGCGCTCGGCGGGGCCGGCTACACCAAGGACTTCCCGGTCGAGCGCCTGGCGCGCGACGCCAAGCTCTACGATATCGGCGCCGGCACCTCGGAAATCCGTCGCTTCTTGATCGGGCGTGAATTGATCGGGGCATGAAACGCGCCGTCATCCCGGACGGCCGGAGGCCGATCCGGGACCCAGGGGCGCGCATGAGGCCTACGATCCCTGGGTCCCGGTTCTCGCTCCGCTCGCCCGGGATGACGGATTGGTGTAGGTCCGCCTGAATGAAACTTACGACTCAGATCGATCCGAATTCAGAAGCGTTTCAGAAAAACGCTGCGCACCATCGCGCGCTGGCGGAGCAATTGCGCGCGCGCACGGCGGAGATCGCGCTGGGCGGGCCGGAAGAGTCGCGGGCGCGGCATGTGAAGCGTGGGAAACTTCTCCCGCGCGAGCGTGTGGAACGCTTGCTCGATCCGGGCGCGCCGTTTCTCGAAGTGGGCGCGCTGGCGGCCTACGGGCTTTATCACAATGAAGCGCCGGCGGGCGGCATCATCACCGGCGTCGGGCGCGTGTCGGGCCGCGAAGTGATGATCGTTGCGAACGACGCGACGGTGAAGGGCGGCGCGTATTTTCCGATCACGGTGAAAAAACATCTGCGTGCACAAGAGATCGCCATGCAGAACCGTCTGCCTTGCATCTATCTGGTGGATTCCGGCGGCGCCAACCTGCCGCATCAGGCCGATGTCTTCCCGGATCGCGAGCATTTCGGCCGCATCTTCTTCAACCAGGCGCACATGAGCGCCGACGGCGTCGCGCAGATCGCCTGCGTCATGGGCTCGTGCACGGCGGGCGGCGCCTACGTGCCGGCGATGAGCGATGAAACCGTCATCGTCCGCAACCAGGGCACCATCTTTCTCGGTGGACCGCCGCTTGTGAAAGCCGCGACCGGCGAAGTGATCAGCGCGGAAGATCTGGGCGGCGGCGATCTGCATGCGCGCAAATCGGGCGTTGTCGATCATCTGGCGCAGGACGATGCGCACGCGCTTTTCCTGATTCGCCGCATTGTGGCGAATCTGAACACGACGAAACGTGTGGGTCTCGATCTGCGCGAGCCGCAGGCGCCGGCTTATGATGCGGCGGAGCTTTACGGCATCCTGCCGCCCGACGTGCGCGCCCCGTACGATGTGCACGAAGTGATCGCGCGCGTGGTGGACGGCTCGGAGTTTGACGAGTTCAAGCCGCTTTATGGCGCGACGCTCGTCACCGGCTTCGCGCGCATCTGGGGCTATCCCGTCGCCATCCTCGCCAACAATGGCATTCTGTTTTCCGAGAGCGCGCAGAAGGCGGCGCACTTCATCGAGCTGGCGGCGAAGCGCGGCATTCCGCTGGTGTTTCTGCAAAACATCTCCGGCTTCATGGTCGGCGGCAAATACGAAGCCGGCGGCATCGCCAAGGACGGCGCCAAGATGGTGATGGCCGTTGCCAATGCCGAGGTGCCGAAATTCACGATGCTGATCGGCGGCTCATTTGGCGCCGGCAATTACGGCATGTGCGGGCGCGCCTATTCACCGCGCTTTTTGTTTACCTGGCCGAACTCGCGCATCTCCGTCATGGGCGGCGAGCAAGCCGCGAGCGTGCTGGCGCAGATCAAGCGCGATGGCATGGAGGCCGAAGGCAAGGATTGGCCGAAAACGGAGGAGGATGCGTTCAAAGCGCCGATCCGCGAACGCTACGAAACCGAAGGCGATCCGTACCACGCGACCGCGCGCTTGTGGGATGACGGCATCGTCGATCCAGTGCAAACGCGTGACGTGCTGGGGCTGGCGATCAGCGCAAGCTTGAACGCGCCAATTCCGGAGACGCGCTTTGGCGTGTTTAGGATGTGAAGTACGCGCTGCGTCTCTTCCTCAACGACGCGCTGCGCATCGCGCTGACGGTCGGCGTGATGTTGACGCTGATCTATGGGTTGGACCTGTTGATCGGGCGGGCCACGCTGAACTGGCTGTCTGTGGGCATCCTCTTTGTTGCGCCAATTGTCCTCGGCCTCGCCGTCGCGACGCTGTTTGCATTTTGCGCCTGGGCAGAGCGCATTCGCCCAGGCTCGCTACGCCTAGTGTTGTTCCTACTGCCGGTTGGTGTCGCGGTGGCGTTGATCTATTGGATGTTTGAACGCCAATGAAACTCACACCGATCAATGCACCAGACGCCGTGCAGCCCGCGGGTGGCGCTTATGCGCAAGCGATGCATGTCATAGGCGCAAGTGAGCTGTTGTTCATCAGCGGGCAGATTGGCGTCAATCGCGACGGCGTCGTCGGCAAGGACTTCGCGGCGCAGGCGACG
>DASZSK010000178.1:0-1735 GCA_035548735.1 Caulobacterales bacterium
GACCGCGCTCGCGCCAATAGCTCTCGATGCGCTCCTTGAGCGTCGAGGCGCCGGCGTGATCGGTGTAGTTGCCCGGGCCCCAATCGGGATCAAAGGGTGACTTCATAAGCATTCTCTCTCCGGCTGGCGTGAATAGAAGCGTCGTGCGACGCAGGTTTGCGCAGCGCCAGGCGCGCCGGGGCGCGCAAACGGGCGGGTAATGAGACGGCCATGCGGCGCTGGTCGGCGAGCACGTCCCATGCGCCGGACATCGCGCCGATCAATTCACGGCTGCGTGGACTAAGGCGCCAGCCTTCGACGCGCGTCTCCCACTCTCCTTCGGCATGAAACCGCAGCGTAAGCCGCGCGCCGCGGGGCGCTGCCAGTTCGAACGCGGCCTCGACGACGATCGTGGCGTGCTCGCTCTGAGCGACGAGATCGCTCAGCAGCTGCTCCAGCAATTCCTCGAAGCGATAGGGATCAGCCAACATGGCGTCGCCACAGGTCGCGTCGCCAAGCACGACCGAAACTTTCCGCATCGCCGCAACCGCTTCGATGCCGGACACGACATCGCTCAGCATTGGCGCCGGCGCGAACATCGCCACGCTGCGACGCGCGGTGTGGGCGTCAAGGCGCGCGATCGCGGCCATCTCGTCGCTCATGTCGAACATTGCAGCAATTTCCGCGACCACGTTCATGCGCAACCCGTGTGCTTCCGGTGTCGCGCAATGCGCCCGCATGTCTTCGATCTGGCGCTGCGCGCGCTGCACTGCGTCCCGCAGATGGCGGTCCAGCGAAATGGCCAGGCGATCGCAAGCGGTGAAAGCATCGCGCGCTTCGTCCAGGACAGCGTGCGCCCAATATTCCGCTTCGTCGCGGTCCGCATCCGCATCGACGACACGACGTTCATTCATGTGCGCCTGCACATGCGCTTCGGCGAGGCGCGCAAGACGCAACAGCTGTGCGTGCTCGACCGGGCCAAAAGCCTCGCGCGCGGCGCTGTCGGCGATGCACACCGCGCCTAGACAAAGGCCCGACGCCGAGAAGATCGGCGCGCCGGCGTAGAAGCGAACGTAAGGCGGCCCGAGCACGAACGGGTTGTGCGCGAAGCGCGCATCCCGCCTGGCGTCGAGCACAACGACCGGCGCATTCGCGGCAACCACGTGGGTGCAAAAGGATACGTCGCGCGGCGTTTCGGCGAACTGCAGCCCGCGGCGGCCGAGGAACCATTGATGATCGCGCGCAACGATCGATACGTGCGCCATCGGGGTTTGAAAGAGATCAGCGGCGAGCGCGGCGATGTCGTTGTGCGACGGATGCGCATCGCCCTGCTCCAGGCCGATCGCCGCCAACGCCGCCAGGCGCGCGCTTTCGTTCGCCGGAAAGGGCCCCTTGGCGGCCATTTGCGATCTCAGCTTTCGAAACCGGTGGTGACGCGACTGCACATCGGGACATCCTTGCGAACGTCCACTATTCTCAGATTCCTCTAAATGAAACGTCAATTTTGAGAATTACGGAGAATTTCTCAATTTCCCTTTGGAAATCAAAGATCACATTTTTGGGACAGCCGGACCAAACCCGTCAGAATGGCGGCGCGCTGGACCTGAGCCTGGGCCGAAACGGGCTGCCGGAGGGCGACGAGCGCCGACACATGCACCTGGAGCGCGGCGACGAAGTTCGCGCCTCGGCTCGCGCTTGTCAGCAGGTCACATAAGCTGTGCGCGGCGCGGCTGAGTTCATTCAGGCCGGCGACGCC
>DASZSK010000179.1:0-13889 GCA_035548735.1 Caulobacterales bacterium
ACTGCCCTTCATCGACGCGCAAACGAGCGGGCGCTCGGTCGGCACGCCATCCGTCTATGCGATGCTGAAGCTGGCGCACGACGAGCATGGTCGCTTGCCCTGGGCGCGCCTGTTCGAGCCGGCGATCCAACTTGCGGAGAATGGGTTTGTCGTTTCGCCGCGCTTGGCCAATTCATTTGCTTACGCGACCGCGCACGGACATCTGCGCGACGATCCGGCGGCGCGGGCTTATTTCTATGATGAAAGCGGCGCGCCACAAGCGGCTGGCTTTCTGCTGAAGAACCCTGCCTATGCGGAGACGCTGCGGCGCATCGCCAGCGAAGGTCCCCAAGCGCTGACGCATGGACCCATCGCCGACGCCATCGTCGCGGCGGCGCAGCGCGGCCCTTATGCGGGGACGCTGAACATCGCGGATTTGCAGGCTTATGCCCCGCGCAAGCGCGAGCCGGTGTGCGGCGCCTTTCGCATCTATCGCGTCTGCGGGCCGCCGCTACCGAGTTCGGGCGGCGAAGCCGTTCTCGCGATTCTTGGTCTCTACGCGCGCGCGCGTCCGCATCCCGAAGGCGTCGCCAGCGGCGATGACTGGTCCGCCTTCGTTTGGGCCAGCCGGCTCGCCTACGCCGACCGCGACCATTATGCCGGCGACGATGAGTTCGTGCCGGTGCCGCTGCACGCGCTTTATGCGCCAGGCTATCTGGATCAGCGCGCGCGCCTGATCGATCCGGCGCACGCGGCCACCTATGTCGCCCCCGGCGAACCGGCAGGGCGCGACATGTTCGAACGCTGGGGCCGCGATCAAACCGGCGATCATCCCGGGACCACGCACATGGCGATCGTCGATGGCGACGGAAACGCTGTGTCCATGACGGCGACGGTGGAAAGCGTGTTCGGCGATCAGCGCATGGTCGCCGGGTTCGTGCTCAACAATCAGCTCACCGACTTCTCGTTCGTTCCGACGCTTAACGGCAAGCCGGTCGCCAATGCGGTCGCGCCGCGCAAGCGGCCGCGCTCGTCGATGGCGCCCACGATCATCACCGACCGCAACGGGCGCCTTGTGATGGTGGTGGGTTCACCGGGCGGCTCCGGCATCATCGCTTACGTGGCGCGCACCATCGTCGGCGTGCTCGACTGGCGGCAAACGCCGCAGGACGCCGTCAGCACCGGCAACGTCGTGGCCGCCAACGACACGGTGCGCGTTGAGAGTTCGCGTCTGCCCCCTGGCGTCGCGCTATCGCTGACCACGCGCGGCTGGCATGTGCAGGAGATCGCCGCCGAGCAGAGCGGGCTGCAGGCCATCGTGGTCACGCCGCAGGGCTATGCGGGCGGAACCGACCCGCGCCGCGAAGGCGTCGTGCGCACGCTGCCCTGATCAAACGGCGCGCAAAGTCACCTGAAACGCCGACCCATCCGGCCCCGAGCGCAGCAGCGTCACATCTCCGCCCATGGCGCGCGCCAGTTCGCGGGCAATCGCCAGCCCCAATCCCGTCCCGCCGCCTTGACGATCGGCGCTGACGAACGGCTCGAACAGACGCTCGCGCAGTTTTTCCGGGACGCCTGGGCCGCTGTCGGCGACCTCGATCCGACACCAGGCCTCGCCGGCCGCGCCGCGCACGACGATTTGTTGGCGCTGCGATTTCGCATTGGTCATCGCCTGCGCGGCGTTGCGCATGAGATTGACGAAGAGGCGATGCAATTGCTCCGGATCGGCGCGGGCCTGCACTTCGGCGCCAAACTCGATCCGGCAGGCCACCTCAGGAAAGCCGGCGAGCGCGTCCCCGGCTGCATCGGCCGCCGCATCCGCAATCGCGACAACTTGCATCATCGGCGCGGGCTCGTCGGCGCGGCCAAAGCGAAGCGTCGTCGCCGCAAGCTCCGAAGCACGCCCGATCGCGCGCTCCAGCCTGGGCGCGATCTGACGCACGGTGGGGTCTTCGGAATTCGACAAGCGGTCCGTCACCAATTGCGCCGTCGCCAGCATGTTGCGCAGATCATGGCCGATGCGCGCCACCGCGGCGCCCAGCGCGGCGAGGCGCTCGCGCTGACGCAAGCTCAATCGGATTTGCTCGGCCATGTCGGCCGCGGCCCGTTCGGCGCGGCCGATCTCGTCAGCGCGCCGGCTCCGCACGAAGGAGATCGATGCGTCCTCCGGCCGGTCGCGAAAATGCTCGATCGCTTGCGTCAGTTCGCGCATCGGCCGCACGAAGGCGAGCGTCAGCGCGCCATACACAAGCGCGCCGGCCGCCATCAGGATCAGCATGGAGAGAAACACGAAGCGGGCGGAGAAATCGCCCATGGCGTGCTTCAGCGGCTCCTCCAGCAAAACGATTTCGATGAAGTCGCCCGCCTCGAACCGCGGCTTGGCGAGCACCCGCAGCACGCGCCCGGGCGGGGCGAAGAATGTCTCCATCGCCCAGCTGAAGCGCTCGAATGAGGAGGCGTTGGTGTAATCGTAGGTGCGTAGCGCGCCGATGCGCGCGGAATCGTCCTCGAGCACCAATTGCCGCTCGCCCTGGCGCTGGATGGCGACACGCAGCACGCCGGCGTTCTGCAACAGCTCGTATTCGAGTTGATCCGTGACCTGCCCATCAGGCTCGCCCTCCCCCGCGAGCGCTGCGGTTTGGGCGAGGCTGAAGCGCTCGCGAAGCCAGCCCTCGTGGAAATCAGCCAGAGCCGGCACGAAGATCATCAGTTCGCCGGCCACCACGACCGCGGCGGTCAGCGCCAGCAATCGGCCGGCCAGGCTCTCGAAGAACCGCCGCACGCGCGTCAGCAGGCGCGCGTCACGCGATCGCGAATCTTCATCGCCCAGATACATGCACCGACCGGCCCCCTGCGTAGCCCGCGTCGGCGCGGCTGTCCAAAGCCGGTCGCCGTTAATCGGACGCCGGCTTGACCCCCCGCCTCCCTTAGGCTAAGCCCCGCCGCTTCCTGAAGCCTATGAGCAACGAGGCGCGACGTGGCGACCAAGCGGACCTATCAGCCGAGCCGACTGGTGCGGAAGCGCCGTCACGGCTTCCGCGCGCGCATGGCGACCAAAGGCGGCCGCAAGGTCCTCTCCCGCCGCCGGGCCAAGGGCCGCAAGCGCCTGTCGGCCTGATCCGCCTCACCCGCCGCAGCCAATTCCTCGACGTCCGCCGGGGCCTGAAGGCCGTCCGGCCCTCGCTCATCGTCGAAGCGCTCCGCCGCGCCCCCGACGGGGCCATCGGCCTGGGGCTCACCGCCAGCAGGAAGGTCGGCAACGCCGTGGCGCGCAACCGCGCCCGCCGCCGGCTGCGCGAGGCGGCGCGCCAGCTCATGCCGCAACTTGGCGCCCCTGGCGTGGATTACGTGCTGGTGGCGCGTCCAGCCACGCCGGAAGCCGACTGGGCGGCCTTGCTTGACGATCTCGGAAACGCGCTGATAAGGCTCCGCGCCGACCTTGACCCGGCCAATCCAGCCGGGAAAACGACCCGTCCGAAGCGCAGGCCCAAGGCGCCCCCGACCGAAAGCGATTGACGCCCATGCAGAACCGCGGCCCCAACGCGGAAGACACTCGCAACACCGTTCTGGCGATCGCCATTTCGGCCGCGATCCTGATCATCTTCCAGTTCTTCGTGTGGGGGCCGCAGCAGCGCCAGGCCGCCGAACGCGCACGCGTCGAAACTGCGCAACAGGAAGCGCAGCACAGCGCCCAGCCGGGCGCGGGCGCCATCGTCTCGCGCGAGGAAGCGCTGGCGCAGACCAGCAACGCGCGCGTCAATATCGACCATGGCGCCAGCGGCGCAGTGGACGGCTCCATCCTTCTCGCGGGCGCGCGCTTCGACGATCTCCGACTGCGCCGCGAACGCGAGACCGTCGCCCGCAACAGCCCGGAAGTGACGCTGCTCTCCCCCAACTCGGCGCAATACGGTTTCGACGCCGTCGTCGGCTGGGAGGATCGCGATCCGAATGCGGACGGCGTCGGGCGCAACGCCGCGTGGCGTGCGGCCGAAGGCGCGCAGCTTTCGCCCGACACCCCGCTGGTGCTGACGCTGACGAACGCCGACGGACTCCAGATCACGCGCACGATTTCCGTCGACAACAATTACATGTTCACGGTGACGGACGAGGTGCGCAACACGAGCCGCGCCGCGCGCCAGATCCGCCCCTTCGGCGTGATCCGCCGCGATGGGCTGCCGCCAGGGCTTCTCAATATCGGCAACGTGCACCAGGGCTTCGTCGGCGCCTTTGGCGAGAACAATCACCTCGTCACCGTAAATTATAAGGACGCGCAGAAGTTCGCGACCAATCGCGATCAGCACAAGGTCGAGGCCGGCGCGCGCCTCAAGCAGGAGAACGGCCGAGGCGGCTGGGTCGGCATCACCGACCATTACTGGCTGACGGCCATCATCCCCGACCAGAGCGAACCCACGGTTTCATGGTACGACGCCACCAACGGCGCCGTCGCCAATGTCGACAACGCCACCTATCGCGCCGCCTACGAAGGCAATTGGCGCAGCGTGGCGCCCGGCGCCTCCATCACCTACACGCAGCACGTCTTCGCCGGCGCCAAAGTCGTGGAGACGCTGCAGGACTATCAGAAGAACCTGCATATCCCGCGCTTCGACGAAGCCGTGGATTGGGGCAATTTGTTCTGGTTCCTGACGCGCCCGTTCTTCTGGCTCCTGCACCATCTGGCGATCTTTGTCGGGCAAATGGGCGTGAGCGAAGCCTATCGCTTCGGCGTCGCCATCATTCTCTCGACCGTCGTCATCCGCGGCGCGCTGTTCCCGCTCGTCTATACGTCGTTCAAGTCGATGGCGAAGCTCAGAACGCTGCAGCCGAAGATGAAGGAGATTCAGGAGCGCTACGCCGCCGATAAGCAGCGTCAGCAGCAGGAGATGATCCGGCTCTATCAGACCGAGAAGATCAATCCGCTCTCCGGCTGTCTGCCGCTTCTCTTCCAGATGCCGGTGTTCTTCGCGCTCTATAAGACGCTGTCGGTGACGATCGAAATGCGCCACGCGCATTTCGTCGGCTGGATTCTCGATCTTTCGGCGCGCGATCCCACGTCGCTGTTCAACCTGTTCGGGCTCCTGCCGTTCAACCCGGGCTCGATTCCGGTGATTGGCGCGTTCCTGTTGGTCGGCGCATGGCCTATCGTTTACGGCCTGTCGATGTGGGCCTCGCAAGCGTTCGCGCCGCCGCCGACGGATCCGACGCAGGCGCAAGTCATCCGCATGCTGCCGCTTATCTTCACCTTCGTGTTCGCGGGGCTGCCGGCGGGCCTGGTGATCTATTATTCCTGGTCCAACTGCCTCACGGTGCTGCAGCAATACGTGATCACCCGCCGCCAGGGACAGAAGACGCAGTTCGACGAGTTCCTTGAGAAGCGCTTCGGCAAGCAGGCGCAATCGCCTGCGGAATAGAGCGTGTCAGGCTGGCGCGTCGAGCAAACAGTGCGCGGCAAGGCCGCGCAGCACCGCCATGTCGTCCTTCATCAGGCGCACCGGCACGTCGGACACGTAAAGTGTCATCGCGCCGCGCCGTCGGAAGCGGTTGAGGAACCCCTCCTCCTTGAGGAAAGGCTCCAACGCGCGCGCCAAGCTGCCGCCGAGAATGACGCCGCCTTTGGCGCCGGCTGCAAGGCAGGCGTTGCCCGCGAATGTCGCCATCGAACGCGCCGCGATTTGGCACGCTTTCATCGCCGGCCGAGACGAACGATCCTTCGCGGCTTCGACGACGGCGGCGAAATTCGGCAATGTCGCCGGCGCGCCCGAGACCCGCGACAGCGCGCGATACATCTCGACGACGCCCGCTTCGCTGATGATGTCTTCAAACGAGACGTAGTGCTTCGCGGCCACCTGCTCTTGCCACAGCGCCATCTCATCGACGTCCGCAGGCGCGTAGGCCTGGTGGCCGCCCTCGCTTTCGAATGCCTGCCAGCGCCCATTGACGGTGCGCACGGTCGCCATGCCCAGGCCGACGCCTGCGGTCGCAACGACAATGGTCGAATCCGGTTCGCCGTCGCCCGGCACGATCTCACTGAACGCGTCGGGCGGCGTTTCGACTGCGCCGCGCGCCGCCGCCATGCAGTCGTTCATCAACGTGACACGCGCGAAATTGTGCTGACGTTGTAATTGCCGCGCCGAAACGACGAAGCTCTCCTTCGTCGGACGCGCGTGCTTGCCTTCGATCGGGCCGCCTACCGCCAGCGCCGCTTCACGCACCTCGGCGGTCGAGCCGCCGATGAATTCGGCCACTTTTTCTTCGAAAGTTCGGGTCTCAGCGAGCGCGAATCGCGTTTCATCGTCGATGTCGAAGCCGCCGCCAGGTTTCAGGCTGGCGCGGGCCAAACGGCCCCTGCGACCTTCAATTTCGCCCACGATCAACTCGCGCACGGCGGAGCCCCCGCAAGAACCGACGTAAGATGTGGGCGCGGACGTTAGGGGCGAATCTCTTGCGCTACAACAATAACGCCGATTAATTTTCTTGAGAACGTAATGGTCGCAACACTATCAATTCGGGCAATTGCTTTGGCGATTGAAGCAGGCGCAGAGGCAAGCAATGCCCTTTGATGAAGAAGCACTTGAAGCCGGCCGCTTGTTGTTTGCGAAGACAGCAAACTTCGAGCGCGGAGTGGTATCCATGGATGCGCTGCCGCCTGCGGATCTGCCGGAGGTTGCGTTCGCCGGGCGCTCCAATGTCGGCAAGTCGAGCCTCATCAACGCCTTGACCGGTCGAAAAGCGCTCGCACGCGCCTCCGCTGAACCGGGCCGCACGCGTGAACTCAATTTCTTCCTGCTCGATGAGCGCCTGCGTCTCGTGGACCTGCCGGGCTACGGCTACGCCAAAGCGCCCAAGGGGGAGATCGCCCGCTGGACCGGCCTGATGCGTGATTTCCTGCGCGGGCGTCCCTCGCTGTCGCGGGTCATGCTGCTGATCGACGCCCGCCACGGTCTCAAGCCCAATGACGAAGATGTCATGGCGTCGCTGGATGAGGCGGCGGTGGTCTATCAGGTGGTGCTGACCAAGGCCGATAAGCTGAAGGCCTCCGAGCTGGCGCAGCAAATCGAGGCGACGCGGGCGCGTATCGCCAAGCGGCCGGCCGCGCATCCCGAGATTATTGCAACATCGTCAGAAACCGGCGCCGGACTGGAGCTGTTGCGGGCCGAAATCGCGGCCTTGGCGTGACCGTCGCGAAGCCTTAGAGAGCGCCGGTGTCCAAGCTTCCCCCGAAAGACCACATCGCGGCCCTGCAAAGCGGCCTTGCCCAAGCCAAGACCCTGGCGGAGGCGCTTCCGTTCATTCAGATCTACGACCGCGAGACCGTGGTGGTGAAATATGGCGGCCACGCCATGGGAGACGCCGAAACTGCGCGCAAATTCGCCGCAGACATCGTGCTCCTGAAGCTGGTCGGCATCCATCCGGTGGTGGTGCATGGCGGCGGGCCGCAGATCAGCCGGATGCTGGAGAAGGCGGGCGTCAAATCGCAATTCGTGGACGGCCTCAGGGTGACGGACAGCGATACGATGGAAGTGGCGGAGATGGTGCTCTCGGGCAGCGTCAACAAAGAACTCGCGCACTTGATCACCGCCGCCGGCCGTGAGGCGGACGTGCGCGGGGTTGGCCTCTCCGGCAAGGACGCGCGGCTCATCACGGTCACCAAGGCGGTGCGCACCCGCAAAGATCCCGACAGCATGATCGAGCAAGCGGTCGATCTCGGTTTCGTCGGCGAACCCTCGGACGTCGACCCCACTTTGATCCAAGCGCTCATCAACGCGCCGGAAGATTATATCCCGGTGATCGCGCCGATCGGCGTCGCCGAAGACGGCGCCACCTACAACATCAACGCCGACACCGCCGCCGGCGCCATCGCCGGCGCGCTTTCGGCCAAGCGCTTCCTGCTGCTCACCGATGTTCCCGGCGTGCTC
Organism: Caulobacterales bacterium; assembly: GCA_035548735.1. Classification (GTDB taxonomy): domain Bacteria; phylum Pseudomonadota; class Alphaproteobacteria; order Caulobacterales; family Aquidulcibacteraceae; genus Vitreimonas. The sequence continues at coordinate 7,893 of DASZSK010000179.1, forward strand.
GACAAGAACGGCGATCTCATTCGCGACGTCAGCATCAATGACGCGCGCAAGCTGATCGAGACCGGCGTCGCTTCGGGCGGCATGATCCCGAAACTCGAAACCTGCATCGCCGCAATCGAATCCGGCGTCGAAGCCGCCGTCATTCTCGACGGCCGACAACCGCATGCGTTGCTCATGGAGCTGTTCACGGAGCATGGCGCTGGCACGCTCATTCACTAGGCCGCTCCTCGCCGCGCTCGTGTTCGTGGGCGCGATGCTGGGCTTTCTGCTCGCCGACCGCGCAGGCGCGCAACAACAGCGCACGCCCGCGGGCTGGTCGATCTGCAACGAGACGAGCTACGTGCTCGAGGCCGCGACGGCGCGTCCGGATGGGCGCGCCATCCTCGTACAAGGCTGGATTCGGCTGCGTCCTGGCGAATGCCGCCTCGCAGTGGCCGCGCCGCTCGCGCGCGGCACGCACTATCTCTACGCGCGCACATCGAGCGCTCATCATGGCGGACGCCAGCAATGGGGCGGCGACGCGACGCTCTGCGTCGATCCCACCGCTTCGTTCGCCATCGAGAACCCGCCGCAATGCGCGAACATGGGCCTCGAAGAACGCCACTTCCGCCGCGTGCAGATCAACAAGCGCGACAGCTGGCGCACATCGTTTGCCGAAGCCGACGGCTTTTCGCTTGCGCGCGCACAGGAGGCGGGCCTCGAACGCCTGCTGGAAGATGCGGGCTACGACATTTACGGGCCGCGCGGCGGCGTTGATCCGCGCCGCATCGGCCAGGCCATCGCCCAATTCCGCGCCGCGGCGCGGCTACAACCCAACGCCAGCCAGAACCAATTGATCGACGCGCTCGAAACCGCGGCCCGCCGCCGCGCCGATCAGCTTGGCCTCACGCTTTGCAACCGCACGCGCGGCCGGGTCTGGACCGCGATCGCGCGCCGGCGCGGCGAAGGCTGGGAAAGCCGCGGCTGGTGGCAATTGGGCCCCGGCGGCTGCGTCCGCACGCTCGATGAAACGCTGATCCAGGACGTCTATTACGTCTATGCCGCGCTCGATACCGACGAAGGCCCGCGCTACCTCGCCGCCGGCGGCGAGCCGTTCTGCACCAGCCCGGCGCGCTTCGCCATTCTCGGTCGCGAGAACTGCGATCAGCGCTATTACGACACCGGCCTGTTCAGTCCGATCGCGACGCGCGGGCGTGAAGGCTTGGTCGTCGAATTCGAGGATCGCGACTTCCTCGCCGCCGGCGAACAGCCGCGGCAATTGCGCTCCACCGTCGCCGGCGCAGACGTGACGCAAGGCAATTTGGGTCACCAGGGTTTCGCACCCTCTTCCGCGCCGGATGAGAACAGCACGACGTCCGGCGACTGATGACGATCGCAATGTTGCGCGCGCGCGTCCGGGATTGGGTGTTCGATCTCGACAACACGCTCTACCCGCTCGACAGCACGCTCTATGACGCGATCGGCGATCGCATGACGGCCTATATCGCCGCCACGACCGGGCTCAACGCCGAGGACGCGGTGATCCTCCGCGAGCGCTATTTCGTGGAATATGGCGCGACCGTCGTCGGGCTCGTCCGTCATCACGGCGTCGATGCGACGCATTTCCTGGGCGACGTGCACAATGTCGACCAGAGCCTGGTGCATCCCGACGCAGAGTTGCGTGCGCTGATCCAAAAGCTGCCGGGACGCAAATTCGTCTTCACCAATGGCGGCGGCGGGCACCCCGAGCGCATCCTCAAACGGCTCGAACTCGACGATCTGTTCGACGGCGTGTTCGATATCGAGTTCGGCGGCCTTTCTCCGAAGCCCGAGCGCGATGGCTATGAGCGCCTCGTGGCGCATTTCGGGCTTGAGCCCGCGCATACGATCCTGGTCGAAGACACGCTGCGCAACCTGATGCCAGCCGATGAGCTGGGCTTCCTCACTGCGCTGGTGGGCCCGGTGCATCCCGAGCCCAGGCCGGCGTACGTGCATCACTACGCGCATGACGTGAAAGCGCTGCTTGCGGATTTTCTCGACATCGCGCCCGCGAGCGCCTAGCTCAAACGCCTATGAATCACGCTGACCTCGCCGCACAGATCGACGCCGCCTGGGAGCGGCGCGACGGCCTCACGCCGCAAAGCAAAGGCGCCGATGTCGAAGCCATCGAAGCCGCGCTCGACCTGCTGGACGACGGCGAAGCACGCGTCGCTGAACCGGGCGCCGATGGGCGCTGGGCGACGCATCAATGGCTGAAGAAGGCCGTGCTCCTGTCCTTCCGCATCAGCGCTAACCGCATCATGGGCGATGCGCAGGCGCCCGGACCGTGGTGGGACAAGGTCCCGAGCAAATTCTCGGGTTGGGGCGACGCATCGTTCGAGCAGGCCGGCTTCCGCGCCGTGCCCGGCGCAATCGTCCGGCGCGGCGCCTACGTCGCCAAGAATGTCGTGCTGATGCCCTCGTTCGTGAACATCGGGGCGCGCGTCGATGAAGGCGCCATGATCGACACGTGGGCCACGGTTGGCTCCTGCGCGCAGATCGGCAAGCGCGTGCATCTTTCCGGCGGCGCGGGCATCGGCGGCGTGCTCGAGCCGCTGCAGGCCAATCCAACCATCATCGAAGACGATTGCTTCATCGGCGCGCGTTCCGAAGTCGCGGAGGGCGTGATCGTACGCCAGGGCGCGGTGCTGGCCATGGGCACGTTCATCTCGCAATCCACGAAAATCATCGACCGCGCGACGGGCGAGACGTTTCGCGGCGAAGTGCCCGCTTATAGCGTGGTTGTCCCCGGGGCGCTGCCCGATCCGAAAGGCGGCCCGAGTCTCGCCTGCGTCGTCATCGTCAAGCGCGTCGACGCGCAGACCCGCGCCAAGACCGGCATCAATGAACTGCTGCGCGACTAAGCGCGGCCGCGCACGATGGCGATAGCGATGCTGCCGCCGCCGGTTTCCAGCGTCCAGGCGTCGCCGACACTTTTGTCGACCGGAATTGCTTCGCAATCCTCGCGCTGATCCACCGTAAGGCACACGTCGCCCGCGCGGCGCGCCCAACGGCCCGCATAGGTCGCGCCATCGTGCGAGCGCTCAACGAAGGCGCCGTCCGGCTCGAAATAGTAACGGTCCACGGCCCCGTTGGGCTGGGTGACGGTGACGGTGTTGCCGAACATGGCGTCCATCGTTTCCGCGAAGGCTGGCGCGGTCGACAGCACGAAGCCGAGCATGGTCAAAACAGCAAAATTTCGCATGGCCGCACTCCCCTCGCATCGCGCGCTCTCGCGCGCTCACATCGAGGGGATGCCGTCGGCGTTCGCTTCGGATGCGCGCGTCAGGCGGCGGCCTGCTTTTCCCGATATTGCTCAAACGCTTCGAGCGCCTTGGCGGCGTACATGACGCTGGGGCCCGCGCCCATATAGATCGCCATCCCCAGGGTTTCGGCGATCTCTTCCTTGCTCGCGCCCAGCCGCGCGGCGGCCTTGGCGTGGTAGGTGATGCAGGGGTCGCAGCGCGTGGCGACCGAGAGCGCGTAAGCGATCAGCTCCTTGGTCTTGGCGTCGAGCGCGCCGGCTTTCCCGGCGGCCTGCGCCATCTGCGAAAACGCCGCCATCACCTCCGGCGCATTGAGGCGCAAGTCGGCGACCAGCGGGTTGAGTTCGGCGGCCAAGCCCGGCCAATTCTGATGCATAACGAGGCTCCTTCAACGCGAAGGAGACATCGGCGTCGGCGCGCCGGCTCTGATCTGGCTCAAAACCAGCTGCGGCTTACGGACGCCCCGCCTGCAGCGTCACCGTAATGTCCTGACCTTGCGTGCCCGTCTGCGTCCAGCTGTCGCCGACATGCTTGCCAGCCGCCAGCGGCGAACAGGTGCGCTGCCCGCTCGGCGCAAGAAAGCAAAGCTGATCTCCGGCGACCTCGTAGCGGCCCCGCAGGGTGACGTCATTGGGCGCGCTTGCCGTGAACGTGCCGTCGGGCTCGAAATAATAACGCAGGACCGCCCCGTTCGGCTCGGTGACGACGACGGTGTTGCCGTACGCGGTCTGCATCGCATCGTCCGCGTGCGCGACGCCGCCGACGAGCATTCCCGCGGCCATAGCAGCGGCCCAAAGCGCTTTCATGTCGTCCTCCCTGCGAGCGCCTCAGTAGCGGATAGCCCGCGAACCGGCTAGAGCGGAACAAATGTCAGACCCCATCCCGCTCGCGCAGGCGCTGATGCGCTGCGCCTCCGTCACGCCCACCGACGCCGGCGCCATGAACGTGGCGCAGCAAGCGCTAGAGCGGTTGGGTTTCCAGGTAAAGCGCTACAAGTATGGCGCGGTCGACAATCTCTATGCGCGACGCGGCGAGAGCGGCCCCAACTTCTGTTTCGCAGGGCACCTCGACGTGGTCCCGCCGGGCGATGGCTGGAGCGTCGATCCGTTCTCCGCGACCATTCGCGGCGACGATCTGATCGGGCGCGGCGCCGCCGACATGAAAACCGCCATCGCCGCGATGATCGTTGGAGCCGAGAGCTATCTCGCCGGCGCGCCCGCGCGCGGCTCGATCTCGTTCCTGCTCACCGGCGACGAAGAAGGCCCCGCCATAGACGGCACCAAGAAAGTGCTCGAAGCCATCGCCGCCGATGGTGAAAAACTCGATCATTGCCTGGTCGGCGAGCCGACCAGCGAAGAGCGCGTCGGCGACGTGATCAAAAATGGGCGCCGCGGCAGTCTGAACGTCGTCGTCAAAATGGACGGCAAGCAGGGCCACGTCGCCTATCCGCGCCGCGCCCTCAATCCGGTCACGCCGCTCGTCGAGGCGCTCAGCGCCCTCAAGGCGCGCACCCTGGACGAAGGCGCGCCGGGCTTCGATCCATCAAACCTTGAAGTCACCACGATCGATGTCGGCAACGCGGCGCACAACGTGATCCCCGGACAAGCCAGCGCCAAGCTCAATGTCCGCTTCAACACAGCACACAGCGGTGAAGCGCTGATCGGCTGGATCGAGAAAACGGTCGACGAGGCGGCGAATAAGCACGGCGCGCGCGTCAGCACGGCGATCGCTTCGCGCAGCGAACCCTTCTACACTGAGCCCGGCGCCTTCACGACGCTGATCTCGGACGCCGTGCGCGAGCATCTGGGCGTCGCCCCCACGCTCTCCACCAGCGGCGGCACCTCGGACGCGCGCTTCATCAAGGATTATTGCCCAGTCGCCGAACTCGGTCTGCGCAACGCGACAGCGCACATGGTGGACGAAAATGTCCGGGTCGAAGATGTGCGCGCGCTGGCGCGCTGCTACGAGGCGGTGCTCAGGAAATACTTCGCAGCATAGGGGGAGAAGATGCCAAACCAGGACGCGATCGTCGCCGGTGACAATTGGCTCGCCGTCGTCGCGGCAGCTGCGGCGTTCTACGCCGTGGGCTTTCTGATTTACGGCGCGCTCTTCTCCAAGCAATGGCTCGCGCTTTCGGGTTACTCGAAGGAGCAGCTGAAGCCACATGCATGGAAGATGGCGCTCTCCCCGCTGATGCCGATCCTGACGGCGATCGGGCTGGCGATCCTGTTCAAGCTGGCCCACGTCGCCAACATCGCCACCGGCGTCGTCATCGCCTTCGAAATCTGGTTCTTCCTCATTCTTTCGACGCGGCTCTATTCCTTCGTCTACAGTCCTGAAAAACTCGGCTTGCTGATCATGGACGCCGTGCACCTGCTGCTCGGCTTCCTCGTCGCCGGTGCGATCATCGCCGGCTGGCGCTAATAATCCACGCGCATCAGGTAGAGCCCGTCGGCCGGCGCCACTTGGCCGCAGCGCGCGCGATCGCGTGCTTCAAGCGCGGCCGCGACATCGTCGGCGCTCATGCGTCCCAAACCCGCTTCCACGAGCGTTCCGACCATCGACCGCACCTGACGATGCAGGAATGAGCGCGCTTCGCACCAAATGGAGATTTCCTCGCCTGATTGCTCCAGCTCGCAGCGATCGAGCGTCTTCACCGGGCTTGGCGCCTGGCACTGGCTGTCGCGGAACGTCGTGAAATCATGCTGACCCA
>DASZSK010000180.1:0-62189 GCA_035548735.1 Caulobacterales bacterium
CAGCGTGTTCATCAGCGCGCCGGTGACGAAGTGATAGCCCCAGAAGATGTCTTCCTCGGAATAATCCGGCAGCGCGCGCTTCAAAATGCTGACGAGCTTCAGCACGACCGGATCGAAGTGCACGTCCATCAGCTCGGCGCCTTCGGGCGTGTTGCTGACGCGGGCGCAGAAGGCGGCGTAATTCATCCAGGCTTCGCCGCCTTCGAAATAGAGATCGAGGTCGGTGTCCAAGAACGCATGCAGCGCCCCTTCGACGGTGGGGTGGTCGCCGGCTTCTTTCTCATAGTGTTCGAGCGCGGCCATGCGCCGTCCGCTGGTGACGCCGGCGCGGCGCGCGAACACCGCTTCGAACAGATTGCGCTTGTCCTCGAAATAATAGTGCAGCAGCGTCGTGTGGATGCCCACGCGCGCCGCCACGTCGCGCAGCGTCACGCCGTAAAAGCCGTGCTTGGAAAAAAGGTACTCGGCGGCGTCGAGAATCTGTTCGAGGCTTTCCGCGCGCTGTTGGGCCTTGCTGCGCCGGGCGGGCTTTGCTGCTGAACGTTCCGACATCAAGCCACTCTTCCCTTGGCGAGGGAGCGAGCTGAAGTCGAATTCGTCAGCGATTGGCGCCCTCGACGGCGATTCTTCCATTTGCGTAATCGGCACGCAATTGGTTCTTGTCAATCTTTCCCGTGGCGGCCAGCGGCATCGCCTTGATCTGCACCACTTGATCGGGGATCCACCAATCGGGGACAGCGCCACGCAGCAAGCGGAGCACCGCCTGCGCCTCCACAAACTGCCCCAGCCGCGGCTCGATGATCAGCACCGGCCGTTCGCCCCATTTTGCATCCGCGCGGCCGATCACAGCCACAAGGCCGACCGTCGGATGACGGCCGATGATGTCTTCGATTTCCGCTGGATTGATCCACTCTCCGCCGGATTTGATCAGGTCCTTGGAACGCCCGCAGATGGTGAGGTTCCCGCCGTCGTCGATGCTGGCGAGATCGCCCGTGTCGAAATAGCCTTCGGCGTCTAGCGCGTCGCTGTCCGCCTTGAAGTAGCGGTCGACGACGCTGGGGCCCTTCACCTTGAGATGTCCAACCACATTGCGTTGTTGGGGCAAGGCGACGCCTTCGGCGTCCGTGAGTTTGAGGTCGAGCCCCATGGGCGGGCGGCCCGATGCACGCGCATCGGAAAACGGCGCATCCGGCGCCGCCACAGTTCCGAGCGGGGAGAGCTCCGTCATGCCCCAACTCGTTTGCACGCGAACGCCCAGGCGTTCCTCCATACGTTGGATCAGCGCATCGGGGCATTTCGAGCCCCCGATGATGATTCGCTGCAAGTCGAGAAGCTCGCCGCCTGTCGCATCAAGGTGGTCGAGCACGCTGAGCCACACCGTTTGCACGCCGACGGCGACGGTCACCTGCTCGTCGCGCATCAATTTGGCGAGGCTCTCGCCGTCAAGATGTCGGCCCGGCAGCACCAGCTTCGCGCCGACCGCCGGAGCGGAAAAAGGCAAACCCCAGCCATTGGCGTGAAACATTGGCACGGCGACAAGAATGACGTCGTTGCGTGTCGGCGCGAAGGCGTCAGCCTGCAGCGCGCGCAGCGTATGCAGGTAGTTGGAGCGATGCGTGTAGAGCACGCCCTTCGGCGCGCCGGTCGTGCCTGACGTGTAGCAAAGGCCGGCGGGCGTGTTTTCGTCGAACCCTCCCCAGCGTGCAGGTGCGCCGCGCGAAGATAGCAGCGCTTCATGGGTCCAGACCCGTGCGCGCAGCGCCGGCATCGCGCTCATGTCGGCGACCTCGTCGTCGAGAATGATGATGTGTTCGAGCGTTGGGCAGAGCGGCGCGAGCTCCGCGGCCAAGGGGGCCAAGTTGGCGGCCACCGCGAGCGCGCGATTTTCCGCTTCGTTCATCATCGCTGCAAGATGTTGGATGGTGAGGCGCGGGTTGAGCGTGTGGCACACCATGCCCGCTCCCATGGCCGCGTAATACATTTCCAGGTGATGCTGACTGTTCCAGGCGAGCGTGCCGATCCGGTCGCCAAATCGAAGGCCGAGCGCCGCGAGCGCTCCCGACAAGCGATTGCTGCGTGCGCGCAATTCCGCGTAGCCGATGCGCGCCACAGCGCGCCCCGCTTCCGCAGTGACGATCTCGCGATCGCCCGACCACTTCGCGGCGTGATCGAGAAACTTGTCTACTGTGAGAGCGTAGGACTGCATGACCGCGTGGGGAGGAGAGTGAGAAAAAAATTCGGCCGCCGACTGCCGAAGCAGCGCGGCGGCCGATCATACGCGCCGATCAGAACAGCTTTGCGACACGAATGCCGTACTGACGTGGCGGCCCCATAAAGCGGAGGCCCGAGTTCAGAGCGCCGACATAGTGTTCGTCGCTGAGATTGGCGCCGTACAGCGTGGTGATGATGTCGCCGTGCGTCCAGGCGATTTGTCCGTTCCACACGTTGCGGGCGGCGATGCGGTCGCCGAACGCTTCGTCTTCGAACAGCGTCGCCCATTGCCGCGAGACGTGGCCGAAATTGACGCGCGGCGTGATCGTATCGTGCTCGCCGACTCGGAAATCGTATTGCGCGCCGATGTTGAAGGTGAGGTTCGGCGCGTAGGTTTGCTCCTGGCCGCCGAGGAAGTGGCAGTAGGGCGTGACCGCGGCGTTGCTCGGGCCGGTCCTGGTGTCGCACTGGCCGCCGAAGAACGCGATCAGCACCGGAACCGGATTTCTGGTGTCAACCGCGTAAAAGTCGCCGAGCGAGCTGTGATTGATACCGAGGCCGGCGTCCATGGAGAAATCGCCGAAGCTGGCCTGAGTTTGGAATTCAAACCCGTAGATTTTCGTAGTGTTCGGCACGTTGAGTTCGAAGCCGAAAGTCGGGAACGTGGGATAGCCAACCGTGACCTGGAAGTTGTCGTAGTCGTTATAGTAGGCGTCGACCTGCGTGCGCAGATGGCCGCCGAAGGCGATGTTCTTCCAGCCCACTTCGTAGGACACCACCTTTTCTTCGTCGAACGGCGCCGGCTGGCCAAGGCCGACCGGCACGTTGAGGCCGCCAGGGCGGAAGCCGCTGGAGACGAAGGCGTAAGCGAAATTGTTGTCGTTGATGATCCAGTTCAGCGAGACCTTGCCGGAGGTGTTGGTGAATTCCGCCGATTGCTCGTCGCTGATCGGTGCGCCGCTTTGCAGGATGTCGACGTGGTTCTTGGTCGTCGCGCGGGTGTAGCGGGCGCCGACTTGGAGCTGCAGGTTCGACGTGAAATCGAAGCTCACTTGGCCAAACACCGCCGCGTGTTGCTCTGGGTTTGTGCCCTGCAGCAGATATTGCGTTGCGAGGTTATTGCCAGGCGGCGTCGCGATATAGAAGCGCCACGGTTCGCTGAACCAATACTTGAGGTCGTCCGCATAGAGACCGACGATCCAGGTGAGGCGGCCGCTATCCGGCGAAATGAGGTCCACTTCTTGCGACCAGAGCCGCGTTGGAACGACGTCGCCGAACGTCCAGTTGGTGGTCGATGTGCCGTCGAGATCGGCGGTGTACTGGCTGAGCGCGTATTGGTAACCCGTCGTCGACCGTAGCGTGAGCCCGCTGCCGAACGTGTAGTCAACCTTGAGCGATGACCGCACGCCGCGATCAAGCGCCTGTTGCGGCGAATTGAAAGAGGGATGGAACGGATCGTTCGGCGCATTGTAAGGATCGGCCGGATAGCCGCCGAAATTGAGATAATTGACGTCGGTCTTCCACAAAGCCGAGAGCGAGGCGTTGGGCTGCCAGAGCACGCTGAGGCGGCCGCTATACATACGCAGATCGCCCGGATTGCCGGTGTACGCCGATCCGCCCGGGCCGGTGATGTGGTAGAAGCTGTCGCGGGTCTCGGTGTTGAAGGCGATGCGCGCCGCCAGCGTGTCGCTGATCGGCATGTTGACCGCGCCTTGCGTCCCGAAGTCGTTATAATTGCCGACTTGGCCCGCGATGTAGCCATGCTGGCCGCCATTGATCAGCGGATTGTTGGTGGTGACGAACACCGCGCCGCCGGTGGCGTTCTGACCGCCGAAGGTGCCCTGCGGACCGCGCAGGATTTCGACGCTGGCGACGTCGTAATAAGGCTCCAGCGTGAAATAGCCGGGGAAAGTGGCCACGCCGTCGCGATAGGTGATGACGCCGGTCGAGGTCTGGGTGTTGTGCTCGCCCTTGCCGATGCCGCGAATGTTGAAGTTGTTGCCTTGGCCGAAATTGTTGACCGTCGTGCCGGGGGAGATGAATTGCAGCGCATCGACATTGGCGACGCCTTTGCCGGCGAGATCGTCGCCGGTGATGACCGTCGCCGAGATCGGCGCCGTTTGCAGGTTTTCGGTGCGGCGTTCGGCGGTGACGACCACCTCTTCGGAGCTGGTGTCGCTGGCGTTGGCGGCCGAGGATTGTGTGCTCGTTTGGGCGGCCGCAGCGCCGCACCACCCTAGCGTCAGCACGGACGCACTTAGCCACAATGCATTGAATTTCACGTGTCCCTCCCTGTGCCCGGACCGGCCAGCGCTCTTTGGCGCATTAGCGGACAGTGGCTCTGGCCTGACCGCCGTGTCAATATTAATTCACGTGTGAGCGAATATCTTTTGCATGGGCTGGCGTAAGGACGATTACTGTATATGCAGAAAGTGGAACTGCGTCCCAATAAGCTAACTCTCTTGTGAGTGAACAAAAGGTCGGTTAGGGGCGCAAGCCTGCGATTTCAAAAGGATGAGGAGACGGGGGAAATGACGCTTGAAGGGCGTGTCGCGATTGTAACCGGAGCTGGCGGAGGGTTGGGCCGCAGTCACGCGCTCTATCTGGCGCGCAAGGGCGCCAAGGTCGCGGTCAACGATCTTGCTCAGGAAATGGCGGAGCGCGTTGCGGCCGAGATCAAGGCGGCGGGCGGACAAGCGATCGCGGCTGCAGGCTCGGTGACAGACGGGGCGGCGGTCGCCGCGCTGGTGCAACGGACCATGACCGAGTGGGGACGCATCGACATCCTGATCAACAATGCCGGCATCCTGCGCGATAAGAGCTTCGCCAAGATGACGATCGACGATTTCCGCCTCGTGCTCGACGTGCACCTGATGGGCGCTGCGATCTGCTCCAAGGCGGTGTGGGAGATCATGCGCGAGCAGCGCTATGGCCGCATCGTCATGACGACATCGTCTTCGGGCCTCTACGGCAATTTCGGACAATCCAATTACGGCGCCGCGAAGATGGCGCTCGTGGGCTTGATGCAGACGCTGGCGCTGGAGGGCGAGAAGTATGGCGTTCGCGTCAATTGCCTGGCGCCGACGGCGGCGACGCAGATGACGCACGGCATTCTCTCGGAAGGCAGTTTGGCGGTATTGGATCCGAGTTTGGTGAGCCCTGCCTTGTTGCCGCTGGTCAGCGAAGATGCGCCGACGCGCACGATCATTTGCGCGGGCGCCGGGCACTTCGCGACGGCCAACGTGACGCTGACGCACGGCGCTTATATCGGCGCCGGCGAAGATGCGGGCGAACGCCTGATGGCGCGCTGGACGGAGGTTTCCGATCGCAGCGGCGAGATCGTGCCGCCGCAAGGCTTCGCCCAAGCGGAGCAGGAGTTGAGAAACGCCGGCGCAAATGTCGCTGTCGCGGCGGTGCAGCGATGAGCCGGGAAGCTTTCATCGTATCGACCGCTCGCACGCCGATCGGGCGCGCCTATCGCGGCGCTTTCAACGATACGTCGGCGCAGACGCTGGCCGCGCACGCTTTGAAAAACGCGGTTGAACGCGCGGGCGTCGCGCCGGCCGAAGTCGAGGATTGCCTGATCGGCTGCTCGCTGCCGCAAGGCGGGCAACACGTGATCGGCCGCATGGCCGCGCTGCGCGCCGGCTTCCCGGTTGAAGTGCCGGGCATGACGCTCGAACGGCAATGTTCGTCCGGGCTGATGACCATCGCCACGGCGGCGAAGCAGGTGATCGTCGATCGCATGGATGTTGTCGCCGCCGGCGGCGTGGAGTCGATCTCGCTGGTGCAGACGCCGGCGATGCGCGTCGAGTTCGATCCTGCGCTGATCGAGGCTCATCCCGACGTGACGATGCCGATGCTGGAGACGGCGGAAGTTGTGGCCAAGCGCTACGGCATTCCGCGCGAGCGTTGTGACGAATACGCGCTGTCCTCGCAACAGCGCACCGCAGCGGCGCAGACGGCGAAGCGCTTCGATGCGGAGATCGTCCCGCTAAAATCGGCGATGAAGGTTGTCGACAAGGCGACGCAGGAAACCAGCGTGCGCGAAGTCACGCTCGACCGTGACGAAGGCAACCGCGCCGACACCACGCTCGAAGGTCTCGCTTCGCTCAAGACTGTTATTCCTGGCGGTACGGTGACGGCGGGTAATGCGAGTCAGCTCTCGGACGGTGCTTCCGCGTGTCTGGTGATGGAAGGCAAGCTCGCTGAGAAACGGGGCCTTGCGCCGCTTGGGCGCTATGTCGGCATGGCCGTGGCCGGCACGAAACCTGATGAGATGGGCATCGGTCCGGTGTTCGCCGTGCCGAAGCTGCTAGAGCGCTTCGATCTCAAGATCAGCGACATCGGTCTTTGGGAGCTCAACGAAGCGTTCGCCGTACAAGTGCTCTATTGCCGCGACCGCCTCGGCATACCGGATGAACTTCTGAACGTGGATGGCGGCGCGATCTCCATCGGCCACCCTTACGGCATGTCCGGTTCGCGCATGGTCGGCCACGCGCTGATCGAGGGCAAACGCCGCGGCGCACGCTACGTCGTCGTCACCATGTGCGTCGGCGGCGGGATGGGCGCCGCGGGCCTGTTCGAAGTGCTTTAGTTTCCGCCCAAGTGGGCCGCATCGATGCAGCGACCTACGCCATCGCCACGCGCGGTTTCAATCAGTCGAGCGGCGCGGCGAACAAGCCGCATCGACGCGTTTGCGCCGCTGCTTCGCGAGGCGATGAACGCGCGCGCCGCCTCCCGCCAGGGCGCTGCGTCACAGCGTTGGGCCGCAAAGGCTGCGTTGGTCCGGCGCGCCTTGAGTTGTGTGGGCGCGCGGCGTAACCATGGCGCGAATCAAGGAAGAGGCGCGATGGCCGGCCGCTATTTCGACGAATGGGCGCTTGGTGATGTGATCGAACACGGGATCCGCAGAACCGTCACAGAGACGGACAATCTCATGTTCTCGGTAATGACGCACAACACGCAGCCTCTGCATCTCGACGCCGAGTACGCGGGCAAGAGCGAGTTCGGCCGCATTCTCGTCAATGGCACGTTCACGTTCTCATTGCTGGTCGGCGTGACCGTCGGCGACACCACACAGGGCACGCTTGTCGCCAACCTCGGCTACGACAAGGTAACCATGCCGAATCCGGTGTTCATCGGCGATACGCTGCGCGCACGAACCGAAGTCGCGGAGTTGCGAGAATCGAAGTCGCGCCCGAACGCCGGCGTCGTCACGTTCCGCCACGAAATGAAAAACCAGCGCGATGAGGTTGTCTGCCAGATGCTGCGCTCGGCGCTGTTGCATCGGAAGCCGGTATGACGCCGCGCTCGCTGCTGTTTGTCCCCGGAGACCGGCCGGAACGTCTTGAGAAGGCGTTGGCGAGCGGCGCGGATGTGATCATCCTCGACCTTGAGGATTCCGTATCGGCCGCGAACAAGGCGAAAGCCCGCACGGACGTGCTGCAATCCCTCGGCGTGGATCGTCGTGGCGTGAAGTGTTTTGTCCGCATCAATCCTCTATCGAGTGAGCCAGCGTCTGCAGATCTCGACGCGGTGATGCCCGGACGCCCCGACGGCGTCGTACTGCCGAAAGCGGAAGGCGCTCGCTCAATCGCGCTGCTCGCTCGGCATTTGGACGCAGCAGAGCAGCGCCATCATATTCCGCCCGGCGAAACCGTCATCCTTCCTATCGCCACGGAGACGCCTGCCGCGATCTTCAAACTGGGCGAATATGGCGGCGTCACGTCGCGCCTCATGGGCTTAACGTGGGGCGCCGAAGATTTACCCGCCGCTGTCGGCGCATCGGCCGCGCGCGAAAGCGATGGCCGCTACACGCCGCCGCTGGAATTGGCGCGATCGCTTGCGCTTTTTGGCGCGACCGCCGCCGGCGTCGCCGCGATCGAGACAGTCTATCCTGCGTTCAAGGATCTGGATGGGTTGGCCACCTACGCGGCGCGAGGCGCGCGCGACGGCTTTTCCGGCATGATGGCGATCCATCCGAGCCAAGTGTCCATCATAAACGCCGCGTTCACGCCGAGCGACGAGCAGATCGCCCACGCCAAAGCGGTTGTGGACGCGTTCGCAGCGCAACCGGGCGCCGGCGTGGTGGCGCTCGACGGCGCGATGCTGGATGCGCCGCACTTGGCCCAGGCCAAGCGTATCCTTGCACGCGGCGCCGCCAAGCGGTGACGGCCGTCAGCGTCTGACGGTCACCCATTGTCTCAGTAAGAAGCGTCCCATCGTTTGGATCGCGTTTCGCGCTTCCGGCAACTGATCTGCGTAAAGCGGAAAGATGTGTGGCATGAAGGCCGCCATATGCAACGCGACCTCGACGTCGCTCTCGCGCAGGCGCTGCGCCAGTCGAGTCGAATCGTCAGCCAGGACCTCGTGCGCAGAACTGACAATGCAAGCGGGCGGAAACCCATGAAGATCCTGCAAGAGGGGCGAAATATAGCGATGCTCGGCAGGCGCGTCGCCGAGATAAGCCGCCAGCGCCGTCTTGATCCAAGAGAACGCCTTTTCACCAACGGGATCGTCGTGGCGATTGCGTGTGAGCGAGTCGCTGGCGAACGTGGCATCGACAAAGGGCGAGACGCCGATCACCGCGCGCGGCAACGGCTTGCACTCGTCCTGCAGACGCAGCAGCAATCCAAACGCCATGCCGCCGCCTGCTGAATCGCCGACGATTGCGATGTCGGTTGAAGAAACCCCATGCGCGAGCAATGCGTCGTATACGGAGACGCAATCATCGAGGGCTGCGGGGAAAGGATGCTCCGGCGCCAAGCGGAAATCGAGCGCGAGAACGGCGCAGCGTCCAGCTTCCGCCAGTCGCCACGTCAGCGGCCGTCGCGCCGCGGCGCTGCCATAGACGTATCCGCCGTGCAGATAAATGATTGTGCGCTTCAGCTCTGGCGGAATATGGCGCGATCGCACCCATTCGCCGGCGACGCCGCCGACGTCGGCTCGCTCGATGTCGATATGGTCAGGAACGCCCGTAAGAGCCAGTTCGCGCTGATTGAGGTGCGCCCGCAGCTCTTGCGCGCTCATATCCGGCGACAGGAGCGCCGCCGCCTCCCGGCTACGCCGAATGAGTTCTTGCGCTTCGGGGCTCACGCTTCGCCCACGACATGCAGCCGCGTCGAATCCGTTCCAAGGCTTTCGCAGCTCCGACGATAGAAGGAGAGCATCGAGCGCGCGTCGAGAATCTCAGCGACGCGATTGTCCTGGTCAAGGATCAGGATCGAGCCATAGACCATCGACCAAAGTTCAGTTGCGCGGTCTTGATCGGCCGGCACAACGAGCGTGTGCACCGATCCCGCCGGCTCGAACATGAAAGAACCAGGTCCGTTTCGCGCGTCGGGCGCTTCTTTGTAGTACCAACAGCCCTGCGTCGTGAAGTTGAAGACGCTGCCGGAATGATAATGCGGCCGCGCCTGGCAGCCTGGCGCCATCCGAATACGAGAAATGGACATGTTTTGACCGAGGTCGGCATGCAGCAATTGCATGAGGGCGCCATTCGCAAGCGGTACGAAAGGAAGTTCGCTCTCGCCAACATGCAGAGACGCAGGCGCCGGCGATTGGAGTCGCGCCAAGGGGATGTTTTGAGGCGAGTTCATCGGGCGGCTTCCCTGCGTTCACCGTAGGCGTCGGTGGTCTCCGCGAGCATCTTGTCCTGAAGCTTTCGCCGCGCCCATTTGATCGGTAGATCGTGAAGGCGCGTCATTTCGCGAAAGTCCGTCAAGGTTGCGAGACCGCTCTCCAGAGCTTCGAGCCCCACGATATCCTCTTGGCGCACGGCTTGATCCGTTTGCGCCAAGAACTGCGTAAAGCCTTCGTCGTTCTGCGCGAAATCGCGCGTGCTCGAGGCAAAATAGTGTGTGCTGGTTGGCGTCTCCGGCGTTATCCCGTGGATGTTGTTGATGGCGCCGAGCTGACGCCCGTCCTGGGCGAAATAAGTCACGCGCACATTGATGAACGCCGAGCTGTAATACTCGGTCGTCATTTCCACATTCACGCGCTGCGGCGCTTCGGGCAGGGCGCGAGAGAGCACGGAATTGCCGGTGGGCAGGTCCTTTAGCCAAAGCCGAACATAAAGCCGATCGTTGCGGTCCTCGACGCGCGGGGGCTGGTTCGCCTGGTCGCCATAGACCAAGCCGAGGCTCGGCGCGTGCAAAAAAGAGACGTGACTGAGGTCCAGCAAGTTCTCGACGAGCAGTTGTGCGCGCGCCTTCATCGCCGTCACATTGTGCCGCGCTTCGCGCCAACCGCTCACGGCACAACCTGCTTCTTCGATCGCCGGCATCTGATCGAAGGCGGGATCGCTGGCGGCCATCCAGATCCAGACATAAGCGCCGCGTTCAATCAGCGGATAGGGCTTCACCTGATAGGCCGCCGGAGGATGCGCCACACCCGGTATCGCTACACAGCGCCCAGCGGGGTTGAAACGATAGCCGTGATAGCCGCACTCGATGTCGTCGGCCACGAGACGCCCAAGCGCAAAAGGGTAGAAGCGATGCGGGCATAAGCCTGGAAGCGCGATGGGTTCGCCGTCCATGGTGCGATAAAGAACGACGCGCTTTCCGAGTAGCGTTCGCTCCATCGGCGTTCGCGTCAGCTCGTCGCGAAACGCAGCGATGTGCCACTGGCGGGAAACGAAGCCCGGCCCCGCTTCGAACGGGTACATCGTATCCTCCCGGGCGCAGTCACAATGCTTGCCCATCGTTTATACGGCATAGTATAATAGTCTCCATATGACGGCAAGCGCGTTCGGAGGTTCTCGCATGGATCAAGCTGGCGAGCAGGTGCGATACGAGGCGCCGGAGGAGGCCATTGCGCGCATCGTTTTGGCGCGGCCCGAGCGTCGCAACGCCCAAGGTGTGCGGATGACCTATGAACTCGACGCCGCGTTCAAACGCGCCGCGCATGACCGCGATGTCAAAGTGATCATTCTTGCGGCGGACGGCGAGGATTTCTCCGCCGGCCATGATCTCTCCTACGAAGCGGATGCGTCGGAATTTGCGCCGCTCGGGCTTTGGGGCCCGCCGGACGAGCCGGGCTGGGAAGGCCGATTCGCGCGGGAGCGAGAACTCTATCTCGACATCACGGAGCGCTGGCGCGCCCTGCCCAAGCCGACCATCGCGCAGGTGCAGGGCCGTTGCATCGCTGGAGGCAATATGCTCGCCTTTGCTTGCGACCTCATCGTGGCCAGTGATGACGCTGCGTTTCGAGACAATACCGTCGACATGGGCGTGTGTGGCGCGGAGCTGTTCAATCATCCGTTCGAATTGGGTGTGCGGAAGGCCAAGGAATGGCTGTTCACGTGTGGATGGCTGACGGCGCAGGAGGCGCTGCTTCGTGGGATGGTAAATCGCGTGGCGTCGCGCGCGGACCTGGCGGAGGTCACTTTGGACCTGGCGCGCACGATCGCCAAAAAGCCCATGTTTGCGCTGCGGATGGCGAAGGAAGCTTGCAACAGCGCGCAGGACGCGATGGGACGCGTTGACGCCCAGCGCATCGCCTTTGCGCTGCATCAGCTCTGCCACACCGATAATATGTTGCGGCACGGTCTGCCGATCACGCCGGAAAATCTGCCGCCAAAGATCCAAGAGGCGTTGCGTGAACGAGCGGCGCGCGCAAAAGCGAAGACGCAGAGCGCCAAAGGAGAATAGGCGGCATGGACACGTTGCTGGAAGCAATGGAGCAGCACGCTCGCGCGCGACCGCAGGCCGCCCTCATACAAACGGCCGATGCACAGATAAGCTGGGGCGAGTTCGCGCGGCAAACCGCGCTCGTGGCGGGCCAGCTCGTCTCCAAGGGGGCGAGGCGTGTCGGGTTCTTCGGAGACTTAAGTCCAATCGGCGTTGCCGCATTCTGGAGCGTGCTGCGCGCCGGCGCATCCATCGTTCCATTGCCCTCGACCCAGACCGCAGACGTACTGCAGATGATGGCCGCTGATTCCAAGGTCGAACTAGTTGTGGCGACGCGCGCTCATGCAGCGCGGGCGGCGGAAGTATTTGGCGGCGCGCCTCCTGACGCGGAACTGGCCGTGCTCGATCGGCGCGTTGGCGTCTGGTCGCCATTGACCACGGTCGGCGATACTACGGGCGAATTGCCGCGCGTGCTGGCCGCTCAGGAATTCAATGTCATCTACAGTTCGGGGACGACGTCGACGCCGAAAGGCGTGGTGCACAGCCACGGCGCGCGGCTCGCGCGCACGAATTCTTATGCCCAGCGCGGTTTCAGCGACACGTCGGCAGTCCTCGTGTCGACGCCGATTTATTCCAATTGGAGCGTCGTGGCGATGGCGACGTGCATGCGGTTCGGCGCGCGCATGCTGCTGCTGGAGAAGTTCGACGCCGCACAATTCCTGGATTTGGCGCGTGAAGGAAAGGCGACGCATGCCTTCATGGTGCCAACGCAAATCGTGCGCTGCCTCAGTCTCGCCGATTTCGACGCGCGGATGGGAGGCCAACCGCTGACGAAATTCTGCAGTGGCAGTCATTTGCGCACCGACGCGAAGCAGGAATGCGTCGAGCGCTGGGCCGGCACGCTCTACGACCTCTATGGCTTGACTGAGGGCGCCGTGAACACCGTACTCGATGTGGCCGCTTTCCCCGAGAAGAGGGACAGCGTGGGCAAGCCTGGCCCGGGATTCGAAGTCCTCATTCTCGATGCAAACGGCGCGCCCGCTCCGGTGGGCGAGGCTGGCGAGATCGCGGGTCGATCCGGCGCGATGATGGAAGGATACCTGAACCGCGAAGAGGAGACAGAGCGGATCACGTGGCGCGACCCCGAAGGGCGGCGCTTCCTACGCACGGGCGATCTTGGGCGACTGGATGAGGATGGCTTTCTTTATCTGGCGGGTCGCGCCAAGGACATGATCATATCGGGCGGCATGAACATCTACGCGAAGGATCTGGAGGAGGCGCTGCACAAACAGCCCGGGGTCATCGAGTCAGCGGTCGTCGCCGCGCCGGATGCAGATTGGGGTGAGACGCCAGTCGCGTTCGTTGTCGCGCATGGCGATATCGACGTCGAGGCTCTGCGTGTACAGGTCAATCGCACATTGGCGAGGACGCATCGTATCGCGCGCATTCACCTCATCGATCAGTTGCCGCGCGGCACGCTGGACAAAGTGGCGAAGGCTGAGCTGCGCCAGCGCTTGGCGGCGATCGAGGCGAGCGGCTAACCCCGACGCAGAAAACGCCGATACTGCACGTAGGACAGGATCGAGAGCGCGAGCGAGATCGGCCCGCCCACCGCGGAAACAACGGCGATCGCATATCGGATCTTGGCCGGATCGTGGAAGACGAAGTCTGTTGCGGCGGCCACGGCCATCGGACCGCCAGCGGCGCCGAGCAACGAAATGAGCGTAACGTGAATCGCCGCGACGCGTCCGCGAAGCCGGTTTGGCGTCACCAATTGCAGGAACGTCGGCGCAACAGAGGAGGGCAGGCTCATAAAAAATGTCGCGCCGCAGAGCGCCGCGAGCGCGGTCTGTTCGGTGGTCGACAGCGGGTAGGCGATGCAGAAGCCGGTCGTGGCGGCGATTGAAACAATGGACACCCACATCAGATTTGCGCTCTCGCCCCGCTTGGACAGGATATCGGCGAGGACTCCGCCGATCAGGGAGCCCGCGCCACCCACCAAGAAGATGATTGCGCCATAGGCGAAGCCGATGTCGGCGATGCGCCAGTGAAATTGACGAACGAAGAAAGACGGCGTCCAGGAGATGACGCCGTACCCGACGAGGCCCAGCATCGCCGCCGCCCCGAGCGTCCCGAACAAGAGCCAAAAGGATTGTGCGAGGAACGCCCAGAAGTTTACGTCCTTGGCGCCGTCCGCGGACGGCACGGCGTGCTGGGCATGTTTGCGCTCCGGTTCTCGGACGGCGAAAGCCATCAAAAGCGCCATCAGAAAACCGGGCGCGGATACGATGAGGAAGGTGAGCTGCCACAGCGACATGGCGCCGATAATGGGGATGGATCGCAGTGAGAGATGCGCAAGCGCTGACAGAACAGCCGCGCCGGCGATGTAGGCGACGCCGATCCCCAAATAGGCGCCGAGCTGAAATATGCTGAAGGCGCGGGCGAGGCGCGCTGGTTTGAAATAATCGGCTATGAGCGAGTAGGCGCCCGGCGACAGCGTGCCTTCGCCGACGCCAACGCCAATGCGGGCGATGAACAATTGCACGAAAGTCCCCGCAAGGCTGCAGGATGCGGTCATGATGCTCCAGAACGTCGCACCGACAGCGATCAGATATTTGCGCGGAAAGCGGTCGGCGACGTATCCGGCCGGAATGCCCATCAAAACGTAGAATATGACGAAGGACAGACCTTGCAGCAGCGAAAGCTGGAAGTCGGAAAGCAGCAGATCGTGCTTGATCGGTTCGATGAGGAGGCTGAGCACCAACCGATCGAGCGTCGCCACAGCGAAGGTGAGCGTGAGGATGCCCAGGACAGCCCATGCATAGCCTTCCTTGGGCCATTGCTGCTCGGAGTTCGCGGTCTGCTGTTCGCGTGTGTCGTGGGCCAATCTTTCCTCCTCAAGGGCCTTTAGGCCTCTTCATTTGCTCTGAAGAAATGTGCGGATCGCCGCCGCGACGCGTCGCGGCGCTTCGAGCGTAAGCGCGTGGCCCAGACCGGCGAGCATGGTGAAGTCGGCGTTGGGCGCTGCGCGCGCGATGGCGTAGGCGACGTCCGGAGAAATAATCTGATCACCGCCGCCGCACATGACGAGCGTCGGCGCAGCGATGCGCTGTAAGCGGGTCGTTGTGCTGCAAGCACGCGCAGCTTCGCGACGGCGAGCGCTCTGCTCGAGTGTGCGCGGCGCATTGATCGCGCTGAGCGTATCAAGCAAATCGGGGCGCGCCACTGTCGCTCCCGGTGCGAACATCAACGCGGCGAACCGTGACGCGGCGCTGGCGTCGCCCTGTGCGGCCGCCGCGGCGAGGCTTATCGCCGCTGGATTGAGATCGTTCCGCGGTTCGCGAAGTGGAGCGCTCAGGATGAGACGGTCGATCGCGTTCGGGAAGGCCAGCGCGGCTTCCTGCGCGATCAGGCTGCCGAAGCTTGTTCCGAACACGTGCGCGCGAGAGTGGCCCAGCGCTTGGATGAGCGCGGCGAGATCGGCGCCGAGGTCCTCCATCATGTAGCGCGTCGGGTTCGCTAGCGTGTCGCCCGTGTCGCGTTGATCATAGCTCGCCACCATGAATGCGTCGGCGAGAAGAGGCGCCAGATTGGCGTACATGCCGCGGCCGGCTTCGCCCCCGTGAATAAGTATGAGCAGCGGCCCGCGGCCCACGCTGTCGAGCGCGATCCGAACGCCGTTCGCCTCTACGTGCCGCGCCGTCATCGCGTGTTGACCCTCGTCGAAGTGAAATATACGGTGGAGTAGAAAAAATACCAGCAGCAAAAAAGGCGAATGCACATGACCAAGAAGACTCTCGTCGCCGGCGTGGGAATGATTCCATTCACGAAGCCTGGAAAGAGCGAGTCGTGGGATGTCATGGGCGCGGCGGCGACGAGAGCTGCACTGCGGGATGCGTCGGTGGACTATGCCAACATCCAACAGGCCTATGTCGGCTATGTATATGGAGATTCCACATCGGGGCAGTCGGCGCTCTACGACGTTGGCGTGACGGGAATTCCCATCATCAACGTCAACAACAATTGCTCGACGGGATCGACGGCGCTGTTCTTGGCTCGCCAAGCCGTCGCCTCCGGCACTGTCGACGTGGCGCTGGCGCTGGGCTTCGAGCAGATGGTCCCTGGAGCGCTTGCATCGGTTTTCAAAGACCGCAAGCCGACCATGAGCAAGTTTCACGCGGTGATTGCGCAGCTGCAAGAGCGTGACCCGACGGCACCGGGCGCGGCGCAGTTGTTCGGCGGGGCTGCGCGCGAATATCAGCAAAAATATGGGCTGAAGGCCGAAACCTTGGCGATGATTTCGGTCAAGGCGCGACGCCACGCGGCCAACAATCCGCTGGCGCTCTTCACGGAGCCGGTTTCCGTGGATCAGGTGCTGGCGTCACCGCATCTTTATGGGCCGTTGACGCGTCTTCAGGCTTGTCCGCCCACGTGCGGGGCCGCTGCCGCCGTCATCGTCTCCGCCGACTATGCGAAGCGAAAGGGGCTAACAGGATTGGTCGAAATCGCAGGCCAAGCGCTGACGACCGATCGCGAATCCACCTTCGCCGACATGAGCATGATCAAGATCGTCGGCTTCGACATGGCGAAGGACGCAGCGTGCCGCGTTTACGAAGAGGCGGGTGCAGGACCGGAGGATGTGCAGGTCGTGGAGCTCCACGACTGCTTCACGGCCAACGAACTGCTTTCCTATGAGAGTTTGGGGCTGGCGCCCGTTGGCGGCGGCGAGCGCATGGTCATGGATGGCGACAACACTTATGGCGGCAAGGTTGTTGTGAATCCGTCCGGCGGCCTGCTCTCGAAAGGCCACCCGCTCGGTGCGACAGGCCTGGCTCAATGTTATGAGCTGGTGCATCAGGTGCGAGGGACGGCCGACAAGCGCCAGGTTGAAGGCGTACGCAACGCTTTGCAGCACAATCTGGGGCTTGGCGGCGCTTGCGTCGTCACGATGTACCGCGCCGTGTAAGGCGCCTCAGGCGAGCGAGTCGAGCGTGATGTCGGCGTGATAGAAGCGACGCGCCGATTTCGCCATGTGTTGCGCCGACGCGTGCTTCAAGAACGCGTTGCGCATCAAGGCGCGCGCACCGCGTGAAAGCCACGCCTTGCGCATCCGTCGCGCGCTCGCCTGATAGATAAGCGCCAGAGGCCGCATGAGATCAGCGTACGTGGCTAGCGCGGCTTGGTCGTCGGCCGTCTTGCGCAATTGCTGGGAAAGACAAAACGCGCCCTGCATCGCCGCCGCGGCGCCCATCCCGGAAAAGAAAGTGGGACAATAGCCCGCATCGCCCAAGAGCGCGATGCGGCCGCGTGCGAGCTGCTCAACCGGCACCATGCTGATGACGTCGGAAAAGACTTCATCTTCCGCTTCTATACCGCTGATAGCGCCTCTCACGGTGGGAGCGAATGTGTGGAACAGGTCGAGCAGATAAGAGCGCCAAGCGATGGCGTCGGCCTTGTTCGGCGCAGGGGCGAAGCGATCGTCCTGATAGACGACAAGCCCGAGGCGGTCGTTGGCCGCCGGCAACAGATTGATGTTGAGCCCCTGCCCGAAATACGCCTCCACACGTTCAATTCGAGGGCTTGGTTGGGCGACGATCACCACCGTGTAGCGGCCTGAAAGCGAGGTCTCGCGTGATTCGGGGAAGAGGGCGCTTCGCAGCTCAGAGTGGACGCCCTCGGCGAGGACCGCCAAGTCGAAGTGGGCCTCCTCGCCCGATTGAAAACGCACAATGACACCATCGCCGGTCTGCTCGATCGCACGGGCCGTTTCACCGTAACGCAGTTCAACATTGGGCGCCGTCTGATTGAACAACACCTGGTGCAAGTCGGCGCGTCTCAGCATCAGGTAGCCGCCGAGCGCTGCGGCGGAGTCGACAAATTGGTGCTCTCGAAGCAGATGGCCGGCTTGGTCGAGATAGGCCGATCCCGTCGCCGGGATGGCGTGCTGCGCCAACTCGTCGTAGAGCCCCATGCGCTGCATCAATTGTGCGCCAGAGCCCTTGAGCGAAATGAAGTGGCCTCGCGCCTCGAACCGCGCGACGCGGTCAGCCACGGTGATGCGATGCTCGTCTTTTGCAAGCCACCAAGCCAGTGAAAGCCCGGCGATTCCGCCGCCGGATATGAAGACCGAGCGTCGTCTCATATTTCGTACCTAGGCTGGCTAAAGAGAAACGGCGGCGCTGGTGAGCGCCGCCGCCAAAGGTGCGCTGGATCGAGACGTTAGTTCCAGCGGCGCGTCAGCGTGATGCCGAAGGTGCGCGGGTCTTGGTAGCGCGCTTGCGTGACGTGCGCGGCGTTGGCAAGGCTGCTCACGTAGAAATAGCCGCCGGTGATGGGGGTTAGGGCGACGATCGCGCGCTCGTCTGTGACGTTGTTGCCCCAAAGGCTGGCGGTCCAAGCGCCGTCTTCGGATTCCCAGGTGGCGCGGAGGTTCAGATCCTTGCGTTCACTGAGATCGGTGAAGTTTGGCGTGTTGGCGTTGTCGAAGAAGACGCGGGAGCGATAGAGATATTCCGATCGCAGCGTCAGCGTGCCCATGTTGCCCATATCGAACGCGTACTGAATGTATGGCGTGTATTGGGTCTGCGGGACGTAGGGCACCTGCTTGCCCGTGAAGTTCGACGTCCCGAACACGAAGGACGAGAACGTCGCTTCAACCGAGCTCCCGCTTATGCCCAGATCGAGCGCGCTGGTTGGGTGCGCGTCGATTTGGAATTCCCAGCCGTTCGCATGTTCGCGGCCGGCATTGACTGCGATGATATTGAGGCCGCTGCCTTGGCGAACCTGAAGGTCGCGGGTGATCGAGTCGAAATAGTCGACATTGAAGAAGAGTCGACCGTCGAACAGCGTGGTCTTGACGCCGCCCTCCAGTGTCACGTTGCGCTCCGGACGGAAAGGAACGTTCACGTTGGCCGGATTGGGAATGTCGGAATTGAAGCCGCCGCTCTTATATCCTTCCGCGTAGGTCGCGTAGAATACGGTGTCCTGGTTCGGCTTGAATTCGGCCGTCACGCGCGGCGTGAAACGTTCGAACGTGCCGCTGAACGGCGTCGCGGCGAAAGCGCAACCCGAGAAAGAATTGTAGAGGGCGGGCGTCGGGCACGATGCATTCGGCGTGGGCGCGGGCGTACCATTCACCTGCGTGTGCTGGACAGTCCCGGACTTGTCTTCCGAAGTGTATCGTCCGCCGAGGCGTACGTCGAATTGCTCGATCGGCCGATAAACCACTTCCGCGAATGCGGCCCAGGCCTTCGTGGTGGTGTCTTGGATGGTGTGCGCGAGGAAGTGCTGCGGGACGAAAGTGCCTGCCGTTCCGGTTATGCCGAACGCTTTGTCGCGGAAAATATCGGAATCCATATAATAGACGCCGGCCAGATAATCGAGTTGGCGATCGGGACCGGCCGGGGAGGCGATGCGCAGCTCCTCGCTCCAGAAGTCCTCATTCTGGCGGATCTGCGGATCGCCGTTCCAGATGTTGGCGGCGGTGCCGTCGGAGTCGGTGAACACATCCGCGCTCAGGCGATGATAGCCCAGAACATTGGTCACGGTGCCGAGCGAAGTCTTCCAATCGAGCTGCGTGGTGAGCGCGGCCATATCGCGACTCAAGCGGCCGTCCGTATCTTGCGATACATAATCCGGATCGAGCGGCGGATTCGGCGTGCCGGCCGGCAGGATGAGCGGAATATCGTAGATCAGGTGCTGAGCGACGCCGTGATTGCGATCCTGAGTGGCGCTGGCGATAACCTTGAAGGTGACGTCCGGATTGATATTGAACAGGAGCGAGCCGCGCGCGCTCAGCATATCCTGGTTTTCGATGTCGTGGTGTGTAACCAGGTTGGTTTGATAGCCGTCATGGCTCTTATAGGAGACGGCCAACCGCCCCGCGACAGAATCGCTCAGCGCGCCAGTGACATAGCCGTTCGTGTCGAACCGCGAATAGTCGCCGCCCGTCACGCTGAGTTGCGCGGAGGGCGTGAAGCTCGGTTCGTTGGATTCAACGATGACGGCGCCGCCGACGACGTTGCGTCCGAACGCCGTGCCTTGCGGGCCGCGCAGCACGTTGACGCTGGAAACGTCGAAGAAGTCCGGACTGAAGGACATCGCCGAGCCATAGAAGAGGCCGTCCTGGAACAGCGCCGTCGATTCCTCGACGCCGCCGGAATCGTCGCTCGAAATCGATCCGCGGATGATCGGAAAGCTGCCGCCTGGACCGCGGAGCTCATTGAAGGACGTGGACGGGACCCGGATCAGCACGTCCTGAATGGTCTGAACGCGTTGGCGTTCGATCAGCTCGCCGGAAAGATTGGTCACGGCCACGGGGATCGTCGCCAAGCGCTCCGCGCGCTTGGTGACGCCGGTGACGATGATCGCTTCGCTTTGCGACTCCGCCTGAGCGGAAGCGCTTTGCTCCTGCGCGGATGCGTTCGGCGCGGCCAGTGCGCCGATCACGCCGAGTGCGAGCGAACCCAGAAGCCTACCGCGCAACGTGTCCTTCGACGTGCTCATTTCCAGTGATCCTCCCCTGTTGTTGGTTATATACTCTATCGTAGAATACAAAATTGGAAAGTGCTTTTAGCGGATGTGTGCGAAGCGTTGCAGAAAAGCCAATGGCGCGGATCGAGGCGGACCAGACGCCGTCTAATTCACCGCCCGCGTGCGATCGCGCCAATAGGGCGCGCGCAGCGCCGCCTTATTCACTTTGCCGACGCCGGTCAGCGGTAGGGGTTCATCGCGGAATTCAACGCTTTTCGGCGTCTTATAACCGGCGATGCGCGTGCGGCAGTGGCGAATGATCTCCTCCGCCGTTGTGTGTGCGTCAGGGCGAGCGTGGATGATGGCGTGCACGCGTTCGCCCCAGCGCTCGTCGGGAATGCCAATGACGGCACATGCCGCCACGGCAGGATGTGCGGCGAGCACGTTCTCCACTTCGGCGGAATAGACGTTTTCGCCGCCGGTGATGATCATGTCCTTCTTCCGGTCGACGATGAAGATGTAGCCTTCCTCGTTCATGCATGCGGCGTCGCCGGTCCGAATCCATCCGTCTCTCATCACCTCGTTGGTCTCTTTCGGCAGGTTCAAATAGCCGCTCATGCCGGTGGGAGTGCGCACCCACACTTCGCCCACTTCGCCGCGGGCGGTCTCATGGCCGTGCTCGTCCACGATGCGGATATCCGCAACGACGGTTGCCCGACCACAGGATTGGAGCAGGCCGCGCGCGTGATCGCGCGGCTTGAGGAAAGTGACGGCGCCCATGGTTTCGGTCTGGCCGTAAGCTTGCAGAAAGCCGACGTGCGGCATCGCCTTAATGGCGCGCTGCAAGATCGCCTCCGGCATCGGCGACATGCCATAGACGATGACTCCAAGGCCGGTGACGTCTCGCCGAGGAAAGTCCGGGTGATCGAGCATCATCTGCAGCATCGCCGGGGCCAGCGTGACGGCGAACGGGCGGTGAGCTTCGATCAGCCGCAGCGTTTCGCCGGCGTCGAACTTCGGCATGAAGATGTGCGCGCCGACGCTGCCCGTGCCGATGAATACGGACATGCCGCCTGACGGGTGAAACATGGGCGAGGTGTAAAGTGTCGCGCCGCCGTCTACGCGAACCCCTGAGGTCTGCGACACCATTTGCGCCCAATAGATCGCGCGGGCGCTCAGCAACACGCCTTTCGACCGGCCAGTGGTGCCGCCCGTGTAGAAAATCGCCGCGATTTCCTCACCCGCCGGACAGCGATCTTCCCCGGGCGCTGTATCGCGGATGATGTCTTCTGAGTGCAGGAACCCGTCCGGCGCCTGCGAATCCCCGATATAGACAAAGTGCGTGAGGGATGGCGCCGCGACCTTCAGGTCACGGGCGAGCGGCGCATGCACGTCATCCATGAACAAAATGCGAGCCTTCGAATCATTGAGACAGAAGGCGATCTCCGGCGTCGCCCAGCGATTGTTCATGGGATCGACGACGCCGCCGGCGCGCAGCACGGCATAATAGAATTCAAGATAGCGGTCGGAATTCTGCGCCAGGATTGCGACGGGCTCGCCGCGCTTCAACATGAGGGCCTCAAGCGCGTGCGCCAAACGGGAAATTCGGCCCGCACTCTCGCGCCATGTGCGCGTGCGGTCGCCGCAAATGGTGGCGATGGCGTCCGGCGCGAACTGCACGGCTCTATCGAGCAATTGCGTGAGCCGCAGCGGCGGATTGATCTGCTCCATTTTTACCCCGTGGCGCGATGAACAGTCGCGAGCCGATGACGCAGCTTGATTTATATACAGAGGAGTATAAACATGCAAATACACTGATCATAATGATAGCGAGGTAGGCGGGTGGACGAGCGCTTGAAAGGCAAGGTTGCGCTGGTAATTGGCGCGGGCGCGGCGGCCGGCGGCTGGTCCAACGGGAAGGCCGCGGCGGTGGCCTACGCCCGCGCGGGCGCGAGCGTCGCCGCTGTCGACCTGGATGCGGCGCGCGCGGGCGAAACCGTCGCGCTCATTGAGCGTGAAGGCGGCGAAGCGTTTCCCTTGCTTGCGGATGCGACCAAGGGCGTTGACGTTGCGAAAGCAGTGGAAGCCGCGCAAAAGCGTTTCGGGCGCATCGATATCGTGCACAACAATGTCGGCGTCGGCGGCGGCTTCGGCGCGCCCGACGTGCTGACGGAGGAAGGCTGGAAGCGCGAGTTGTCGGTCACGCTCGACAGCGCTTTCCTCGGTATCAAATATGGCGTGCCGGCGCTGCGCGAGAGTGGCGGCGGCGCGATCATCAATATCTCGTCTACCTTGGCCGTGCGCTTGATGCGCAAGTGCTACGCGGCTTACACGGTGGCGAAAGCGGGCGTCGAAGCACTGACGCGCTCTTGCGCGCTGGCCTATGGGCCCGAGAATATCCGCGTGAACTGCATCCGCATCGGCTTCAGCGAAACGCCGCTGATGTTGGCCGGGCTCGAACGGCGGGGCCTGAGCCTTGAAGAACGCGAGCGCGAACTCGCGAAGAGTCGGGCGAAAGTGCCGTTGCGGCATGAACACACGACGCCGTGGGAAATTGCCGCGGCAGCGGTGTTCCTGGCGTCGGACGAAGCAAAAGGCGTCACCGGCGTCGTCATGAATGTTGACGGCGGCGTCGAGCTCGCGCCGATCTAGGGAGGCTTTCCATGGCTTATGATGCGCTCGATTTGCCGAAGGCGACGCCTGACCGCGATCAGGTCAAAAAGGATGTGGACGAATTCGGTTACGGCATTCTGACGGACCTTCTTTCTGCAGATGAGATTGCGCGCTTGCGCGATCGGTTGGAGGAGCAGGCGCGGCTTGAGCGAGCGGAGGGCGTCGCTTGGCTGGGGAATGGCGGGCGCGGCGGCAACACCTGGATCGGCAGCGAGAAGAACGGAGAACCGGCGCCGTGGCAGGCCGTGCGGACGTTGCCCAACAAGGGACGCCCGTTCATCGACCTGATCATGAACCCGGTGATCCTCGATTTCATGTCGCACATCTTCCGGGGACGCGAATTCTATCTGATGAGTTCGAATGGGCTGATTATCCGCAAGGGCGCCATGCCGATGGTGGTTCACACGGATCAGTTGTTCGTACCCAACCAGACGCCGTTTCCCTATGTGGCCAACATCATGGTGACGCTGAGCGATTTCACCGCCGATATGGGCGCGACTCGCGTGGCGCCGCGCAGCCATCTTCGCGAGGCGCCGAAGATGGAGATCGATTACGATCACATGGATGCGAAGAATCCCGACCCGATCGAGACTGTCGCAGCGGAATGTCCAGCGGGATCGGCAATCGTCTTCGAGGGCCGCTTATGGCACACGTCGGGCGCGTCGACGTCCGACAAGGTGCGTTACTCAATCTCGACTTATTACGGACTGCCGTTTTTGCGCCAGCAAGACCTCATTCCGGCGAGCCTGCATGACGCAGTGTATGCCAGCCTTTCGGAAGAGGAGAAGGCGATGCTCGGCTTCAAGACCAACGGTTTCGGCCGGCTTGATCCCCGCTTCCCCGGCGATCGCACCAACACGGATGTTTTGAATCCCTACATTCCGGAACTGCGCGAAGGCGGTTCGGCGCATGCCGTCCCTGTCGAAGGCGCAAAGCCGGTGATGCCGAGTTCGGTGCGCAAGAAGTAGGTAGAAGGCGAGCCGCAGCGCGGCGGCGCGCTCAGGCGCCGTTCGCCGCGTTGAATGCGGACGCCTTGTCCATTCGCGGTTCTTGCGGCAGTCCGAGCACGCGTTCCGCGATCAGCGTCTTGAGGATTTCCTCGGAGCCGCCGGCGATGCGCATCGCCGCACCCCAGGTCCAGGATCGCTCCACCAGTCGCCAATGATCGCCGAGCGTTTCGCTCGTCAGCATGCCGCGCTGCTCAAGCATATCCATGGCGAAGTAGGCGGCCTGCTGGCCGGCCTTCGCCGAAAGCAGTTTGCCCATGGCGAGTTCGGCGCCCGGCGCTTCACCGCGTCCAAGCGATGTCATGACGCGATAATTGTTGAACTTAAGGCCTTCCGTGACGAGGTAGGCGTCGGCGATCTGATCGCGCACGCGGCTGTCTTCCATCAGGCGATCGTCGCCCTGCATGGCGATCTCAAGCAGCGCCTGATGGTCCAGAAACCCAAGGCCGCCGGCGACGGCGCCGCGCTCAAACCCGAGCGTCGTCATGGCGAGACGCCAGCCATTGTCGATTTCACCAAGGCGCGCATCGTCGCTGAGGACAAGATCGGTGAAGAAAACCTCGTTGAATTCCTGAGCGCCGTTCATCTGCTTGATGGGCCGGACTTCGACAGCTTTCGCTTTCATGTCCACGAGGAACATAGTCAGCCCGCCATGTTTCGGTCGAGAAGGATCGGTGCGCGCGAGCAGCAGGCCGAAGTCGCAGAAATGCGCGCCTGACGTCCAAACTTTTTGTCCATTGACACGCCAGCTCGCTCCGTGACGTTCGGCGCGGGTGCGCACCGCAGCCAGATCGGATCCCGCGCCAGGCTCGGAGAAAAGCTGGCACCAGATTTCTTCGCCCTGAATTGCCGGACGTATATAGCGTTGCCGCTGCCCGGGATTGCCATGTACGGCGATGGTTGGAATGCAGTTGCCCAGGCTAATCTCGAACACGCCGGTGGGGACGTCGAAGCGCTCCTCTTCCTGGCGATAGATGATTTGATCGATCAGCGAACCGCCGCCGCCGCCCAGATCGCGAGATAATGTGATGGCGGCATAACCCGCGTCGGATTTGAGTCGCTGCCACGCCTTGGCGCGTGCTACATGGGCGGCGTCGCCCGGTTGATCGAGGCGACCGCGCACGTTGGACGCGCGCGGCTTTGCGTTCTTCTCCAACCACGCACGGGCGCGGGCGCGATAGGCGGCTTCAGCTGGACTGTCCTGAAAATTCATCGAGATCGCTTCCAATCAAGGCCGACGCTGGCTGCTGAGTTCATCGAACAGCTTGTTGCGCCAGGCGCCTTGAGACCCAATCACAAGCGAAAGGTGCCGCGCGCGCCGGTAATAGAGTTGGCAATCACCTTCCCAGGTGAAGCCGATGCCGCCGTGCGTCTGCAGATTTTCCTGCGCCGCCAGTGAAAATGCGTCCGTTGCAGCAACCCGTGCACCGGCCGCGGCGCGTGGCAGCTCCGGCGCACCCGCGTCGAGCGCCCAGGCGCCGTAATAGGCGTGCGCGCGCGCCAATTGGTTGGCCATATAGACGTCGGCAAGCTTGTGCTTGATCGCTTGATAAGAGCCGATCGGCCTGCCGAATGTGCGCCGCTCAACGGCGTAGTCCCGCGCTGCGCGCAGCGCCGCCTCGGCGCCCCCAAGCTGCTCGAACGCAAGCAAAATCGCGGCGCGGTCATATGCGCGATCCAGCGCCGACGCAGCGCTCACGCCTCCGCCGAGCGGCTCACAGGGCGCCGCGTCAAAAATCACGCGAGCCTGCGGTCGCGACGGGTCGATGCTGCGCAAGGTGACGCGGCGCACGCCGGCTTCGCCGAGATTCACCAGATAAAGCCGATCAGCATCGCCAGGCTTGCGCGCGCTGACGATCGCCAGATCGGCGGCCATTCCATCGCCAACGGGCGCCTTTGCGCCGCTGACGCGCTCACCAGCGCATGCGCAGGCCGCTCCTGGTTCGTCGACGTCGGCGAGCGTGGCGATCACATCTCCGGACGCAATGCGCGGCAGCCATTGCGCCTTTTGCGACTCGGAGCCCGCAATAAGAATGAGTTCGGCGGCGAGATAGACAGTGGAGGAGAGGGGCACGGGCGCAAGCTCGGCCCCGAGCGCCTCACTCGCCGCACACAGGTGCAAATAGCCAAGACCGAGCCCGCCATATTGCTCGGGGATGGCCGCGCCGAGGCATCCAAGGCGCGCCAGATCAGCGTAAAGATCCGCGGCGTAGAGCTGCCCGCCCTCAAGTACCGCTCGCGCGGCGAGAATTCCCCCCGAGGCGCTTGCGCATCGCCGAACCTGCTCCTGAAAGGTGCGGCACTCCTCGGAGAAATCGAAATCCATATCGGCAGAATATCATTATACTCCGAAGTAGCAAGATGCGTCGACGCTAGCGGGTCTGCGCCGCCACCGCGTCGTGCACTGATTCCAGGCCATTGCGGGGGATCTCGCGCCGCGTCTCCACTCGAAGACGCCCATGCTTCAATCGCCACGCGCGAAATTCGTCGTAGGCTGGCCCGTTTGGCAACTTTGCCGAGACCGCGGCGTCTTCCCTGACGCATTCGATGATGATGTCTGCGTCGCGTGTCGGCGCCGGACTCAGGCGCGCAACGCCATTGCGGAGCTCGATCGTCCAGCCGCTTGGCGGATCGCCCAGATAATGTTCGCTCAGCGAAAAAGAGGCCCTTGCGCCGGCGCGATCAAGCCACGCTTGAAACTCGCGTTCGACCATGGCGAGCCAATCGGGCGACATGAATTGATAGCTTGCCATTTTCTCCCCAGATTATACGCTGGCGTAGCTAAAGATAAGGGCTCCGCGGCTGGTTGCAAAGCCCCGGTCGAGTCGGGCAAGTACCGGGGAGGAGAAAATTCCATGCCAGCGCGCCAGACGCGCCCCAAAGCCAAATCGTCCGAATCAGGCATCGCCAAGGCGAAGCGTCGCGCCGACCGTTCTGGGGATGGCGCTGACTCCCCGTGGCGCGGGCGCGCGCGCGCGTCGGAGCAATCCTATGATGAGCGCCGTCTCGTCATCCTGCGCACGGCCGCGCAGCTGTTCTGGCGCAAAGGCTATCACGAAACGTCGCTGGACGAGGTTTGCGACATCCTCGAAATTACGCGGCCCACGCTCTATTATTACGCCTACAGCAAGCAAGAGTGCTTGGCGGACATTTGCGCTAACGCGCAGAAGGAGATTATCGACTCCATTCGACAGGCGCGCCGCATGCCGGGCACGGGATTGGCGCGCCTGCAGTTTCTGCTGCGACGCTACATTGAGGTGCTGACCACCGATTTCGGAAAATGCCTCGTGCTGGTGGGGCGGCGTTCGCTGCAGGGCGAACACCAAAAGGAATTGAGCAGCCGCGTCGAAGTCGCGGAACGCGAATTTCTCGGGCTGTTCGACGAGGCCATCGCCGACGGGTCTGTTGAAGTAGTCAACCGGCGGGTCGTGTACGAGGCCATGATCGGCGCGCTAAATTGGATTGCGCATTGGTACAAGCCGGACGGCGCAATATCGCAGGATGAACTGGCGAAGCTGCATATCGCGGCGATGACCAAATTGCTGAAGAACAAATAAGGTGACGTCGTCTCCGTGGCGCTGAATTTCGTGCGATCGTAAATATACTGTCGAGTATAAAAAGGAAGAGACGATGTCTGACAGCCGCCCATTGAAGGGCGTTCGCATTGTTGAGTTTGGCGGCATCGGCCCGGGTCCTTACTGCGCGCGGCTCTTCGCAGAGTGGGGCGCCAGCGTCACCCGTATCGTGCGCGATGCGCAGCGCGATGTGATGCCGATGCTGCCCGAGCATGTGCCGATCGAGCGCGTCAGCCTCGATCTCAAGAGCGCAAGCGGCGTTCAATCGGCGATGGACCTTGTGGCCGTCGCGGACGGCGTTATCGAAGGGTTCAGGCCAGGCGTCATGGAGCGATTGGGGCTCGGTCCCGAGGATGCGTTCGCACGCAACCGCGCTCTCATTTACGGGCGCATGACGGGATGGGGGCAGACTGGTCCGTTCGCAGATCGCGCCGGTCACGACATCAATTACATCGCCCTTTCAGGGGTGCTGAACGGCATCGGACCCGCAGAACGGCCGATCCCGCCGTGGAATTTGGTGGGCGATTTCGGCGGCGGCGCGATGTTTCTCGTCGCGGGCATGTTGGGAGCGATGCTCAATGCGCGCAGCACGGGAGAGGGCGCTGTCGTGGACTGCGCGATGACGGAAGGCGCAGCCTCGCTGGCGAGTTTCGCGT
This sequence comes from Caulobacterales bacterium, assembly GCA_035548735.1. Lineage (GTDB taxonomy): Bacteria > Pseudomonadota > Alphaproteobacteria > Caulobacterales > Aquidulcibacteraceae > Vitreimonas. Next base: position 28,227 of record DASZSK010000180.1, read on the forward strand.
ATGGACTGCACGCCGAAGGCCGCTGGAGCGATAAGCGTCAGTCGAATTACCTCGACGGATCGTCGCCCTACTATCGCGCGTACGAAACACGCGACGGAAAGTGGATGGCGGTGGGCGCTATCGAAGAGAAATTTTACGCAGCGCTGCTGGCTGGTCTCGAACTGTCCTCAGATTCTCTGCCAGATCGTGCGAACAAGAGCAATTGGCCGCGGCTTGTCGCGATCCTCGAGGCGGCGTTTCGTGAGCGGACGCGCGAAGACTGGGAGAAGGTTTTCTCGGAACGCGACGCCTGCTGCACGCCGATCCTGTCGCTCGCCGAAGCGCCTCATCATCCGCAGAATGTTGCGCGCGGCGCTTTCGTAGAAGTGAATGGCGCAGCGCATCCTGGATCGGCGCCTCGGTTTGCATTTCACGTCGCGCCGGCAGCTTTCGGATGAACCGATCGCTCAAATGAGGAGAGCGGGCCGCATGAATCCCGCGGGCTGGACCTTGGCGAGTTGGGCGTTCGCCGCAGGCATGCTGTTGCCCTTACAAGCGCTCATCAATGCGCGGCTCGGGCATGCGCTCGGCAGTCCTTTATGGGCGTCCTGTGTACAGAATGTCGTAGGCGCGCTCGCGATGGGTTGCGTGATCATGCTGTCGCGAGCACAAGCCCCGTCCGCCGGCGCGGTTGCGGTCGCGCCGCCATGGGCTTGGGTCGGCGGCGCGCTTGGAATGGTGTTCGTGTTCAGCGCGCTGATGGCTGCTCCGCAGATTGGAACGGCGCGCACGATGACAGCCGTTGTCGCTGGTCAGTTGCTGTCTTCGATTGTGCTGGATGAATTTGGCGTGTTGCATCCGCGTCGCCCCGTCAACGCCGAGGCCGTTGCCGGCGTCGTCTTGGTGGCGTTGGGGGCGACGCTGATCTTGCGGCGCGGCTGAGCGGGTGAAGGATTCCCGCGCTTAGCTTCGCGCCAGCGTGTCGTCGAACCAGTCGAACAGCACGTCGAGCGCAAGAAGCAGATTGTTGGTCTGGCAATGCAGGTCGGCGCCGGTGATTTCGTCGTACGTGATGCGCGTGAGCGGCGCGCGCACGGCGTTGTTGAACATCTCCGTTTGCCTTTGGAATGCTGCGCCCTCCTGCGCGCCGATGATGCTGAGGCAAGGGCAGGTGATGGCCGCGGGGTCGTAGCGATACTGGCGATATTTCGCGAACGATTCAGCGAACGAATGCGAGGCGTTCTGGTACATGAAATATTTTTCGAACGTCATGTAGAGAACGGCCGGCATGACGTTGCGGATATCGCTGTACGGTTTGCTGAGCGTCGCGGCGTCGAGCCTTAAGCCCGGAATCACGGTCTCATCGATGACGATGCTCCAATCCGGCAGCGGCGTGCTGAGCGCGATGGCGGCGAAGCGGTGGTCGTGCGCGGCGGCGCGGCCGAGCAGGTAGCCGCCGAAGCTCACGCCATAGCCGACAATCTTCGCGTGATCGACATCGGCGCGCTGAAAGAGATAATCCAGCGCCGGGCGCACCGCGGTTTCGACGTCCGCGCGATACGGCATGCCCTGATAGGCAGTGTAGCCCTGGCCCGGGTAGTCGATGAACAGCGCATTGTAGCCGCGCTTTGCGGCGGCGCAGGCGCCATGAAAGAACAATTCCTCGGCGTAGGATTCGCCGCCACCCATGCAGACGAGCGTACGCCGCGGCGCGTCGTCGGCGCTGGCCTTGATGAAATAGCCAAGCAGCGCCTTGCCTTCGAACGGAATCGAGACGCGCTCGATATGATAGGGGCCGTGCTGTGCGAAAAACTGGAAACTGCGTTCCATGCCGCGCACGAGTTCGTGGAACGCCGGCTGGCTTGGGCTGGCGAGAATGGTCGCCAAGCGATAGTAAGTCACAGCGCGCAGGCAATTGTTGGCGGCGCTGAGCGCATGGCCGGCAGTCAGCTGATCTTGCGCGCGCGCTTCGAGAGAGCGGCCGACCGCCGTGTATGAATCGACCCAGGTGCCGAACTCGCCGCCATCGATCTGCTGCTGATCGACTTTGGTCGCGGCGGTGAACAATTCGCCGAAGCTGGACCCGCCGAAGGCGCCATAAGCCAAGCCGCAGAGCTGGAAGTAGAGATCAAGCTGCGCGTTGCGGAAATAGACCTGCCGCTTCAGCCGATCGTCTGCGGGATCGGCGGGGCGCGGCGGCGAGGCCGGCGGTTGAGCACCCGTACCGGTCTGCGCCGAAGCCTCTGAAGCGCATGAGATTCCAAGCGGCAGAAGCGAGCCGGCGAGCAAAGCGCGGCGGTCAGTCTCGAACTTCATTATCGGCCTCCCTGATTAAGGACTGAACGGACGGTAAAATATGAACCGTTCCGGACGGCGGCGTCAAGGAGAAATGGACATATGTCCAATTATCAGAAGACGCGGGTTTGGCCGCCGTCGACCACGATTGTCGTGGCGTTCACATAGGACGCGCGCGGGCTGAGCAGGAACGCGGCGACGTCGCCGATTTCTTTGGGCTCGCCGAAGCGCCCCAGCGGCACTTCGCGTTGAATCGATTTGAGCCAGCCTTGGCCTTGCGGACCTTGCAGCCGCCGTTCCCAATTGCCGCCGGGAAAGAGAATGTTGCCGGGTGCGAGCGCATTGACGCGAACGCCGGTGGCGCCCGCCGACGCGCCAAGCTCGCGCGCCATCTGGTTGAGGCCGGCTTTGGCTGCGCCATAGGGCAGGGGCGCGCCCAGCGCGCGCATGCCGCCGATCGATGTGATGAACAGTAGCGAACCTTCATGTCGCGCACTCATGCGGTGAAGGCTCGCGCGGGCGAGTTTGAACGCTGAACTCAGATTCTGCGAAAGCCCGGCTTCCCAATCGTCGTCAGTGATCTCGAAGCCTTGCGAACAGTCGGTGAGGCCGACATTGGCTACAGCGCCGAACAGGGGACCGAGCGCGGCTTCGGCGCGCGTGATCGCCTCCTCGATCGCATCGGCGTGACGAAGATCGGCCGCGATGGCGTAGACTGCGTCGGCGCCGTACCGCGCGCGCCACTCTGTCGCCGCCGCTTCAAGCTTCTCGGCGCCGCGGGCCGCCACCGCCACGCGCGCCCCTTCCGCAAGACAGGATTCGGCAATACCGGCGCCAATGCCCTGGCTCGCGCCGGCGATGAAGATCATGCGGTCCCTGAGGCCCAGATCCATGCGCTTACGTCACTGAGCCGAGACCGCCGCCGCAAACAATCACCTGGCCCGATACGTAGTCGGATTCCGGAATGCAAAAGAGATAGACCGAGCCGGCCGCCTCCTCTGGCGTGCCCGGGCGTCCCAACGGAATGATCGCGCTCGCGGCTTGCACTACGGCCGGCTGCACGCCGACTTTTACCTCGCGGCCCTCGATCGAAATCTTCGCTTCATCCTTGTCGAGCGGTTGCGTGAGACGGGTGGCGATGAAGCCATAGGCGACGCAATTCACCGTGACTTTGTAGCGTCCCCATTCCTTCGCCAGGGTTTTCGTCAGCCCGGTCACGCCGGCCTTGGCTGACGCGTAATTGGCTTGACCGGCGTTGCCGCCCGTACCGGCGATGGAGGAGATGTTCACGACCTTGCGCACGACGTTGCGTCCCGCATCGGCGTCGCGCTTGGCCAGCATGCGGATCGGTTCGGCGGCCGCGCGTAGGATGCGGAAGGGCGCGCGCAAGTGCACGTCGAGCATCGCGTCGAATTGCTCGTCGGTCATCTTCTGGATCACGCTGTCCCAGGTGTAGCCAGCGTTGTTGACGATGATGTGGAGGTCGCCCCAAACGTCGAGCGCGGTCTTCACGAAGCGATCGGCGAAATCAGGCGCGCTGACGGAGCCCACGCAGAGCAGGGCTTGACCGCCTGCGGCCTTGATCTCGGCCGCGGTCTCAGCGGCGGGGGCCTCATCGAGATCGTTGATGACGACGCGCGCGCCTTCGGAGGCGAGCTTGAGCGCGATGGAGCGGCCAATGCCGCGTCCCGAACCGGTGACGAGCGCGACTTTGCCTTCAAGCTTCGACATGCTTTTCCTCTCCATTCTTCAGGCTGCGCGGTAGAGCGTGACGACGCACGCGCCGCCGAGGCCGAGATTGTGCTGCAGCGCATATTTGACGTCGGCGACCTGGCGCTTGTCGGCCGCGCCGCGCACCTGCCAAACCAGTTCGGTGCATTGCGCCAGGCCGGTCGCGCCGAGGGGATGGCCTTTGGAAAGCAGGCCGCCGGACGGATTGGTGACTACCTGGCCGCCATAGGTGTTTTCGCCGTCGCAGATGAATGCTTCCGCGCCGCCTTCGGGGCAGAGCCGCAGCGCCTCATACGTCAGGAGTTCGTTCGCGGTGAAGCAATCATGCAACTCAACGACCTGCACATCGCGCGGGCCGATGCCGGCCTGCGCGTAAACTTGGTTGGCGGCGGCGCGCGCCATGTCGTAGCCGATGAGACGGATCATGCTTGGCGGATCGAACGTCGAAGCCGTGTCCGTGGTGAGCGCCTGCGCCGCGATCTCGACTGGCGCCTTGATGCCGCGCTTGCGCGCGAAAGCGGGGGAAACGATGACGGCGGCCGCCGCGCCGCAGGTCGGCGGGCAACACTGATAACGCGTCAGCGGTCCATAAACATGTGGCGACTGCAGGATGTCGTGCAGGCTCAGCGGATCGCGAAAGATGGCGAACGGATTGTTGGCGGCGTGTTTGCGCGCCTTCTCGGCGATCTTCGCGAACGTGTCGGTGCGCGCGCCGTACTTTTCCTGATATTCGCGGCCGGCGCCGCCGAAGAATTGCGCCGCCGGCGGCGCGTTCGGATCACGCTCCTGGCAAGCCGCCATCGGCTCGGCCCACTTCGTCATGACGCGTTTGCGATCACTGAATACAGTGCCGAGTGCGCCAGGGTTCATCTGCTCGAAGCCGACGGCGAGCGCCACATCAACGACGCCGGCTTCCACCGCTTGGCGGGCCAGAAACAGCGCGGTCGAACCGGTTGAGCAATTGTTGTTGACGTTGACGATCGGGATGCCGGTGACGCCGACTTCATAGAGCGCCGATTGGCCCGCTGTTGAGTCGCCGTAGACATAGCCTGCATAGGCTTGACCGACGTCGGCGTAGGCGACGCCAGCGTCCTCAAGCGCAAGGCGCGCGGCCTGCGAAGCCATAACGTCCCAGGATTCGCTTTTACCGGGCTTTGTGAACGGGATCATGCCCACGCCCGCCACCAGCGCATGTTGAGCCATTGCCGCACTCCTCAAGTCTTGCAGGGCGTGAAGATATTACCGAACGGTCAACAATTACAAGGGGGGCGATCGGCGGTTGTCTTGGCGATGTGCAGACCCTCCCCTGGGAAGCTGGATCAGCGCGGTCCCAAGCGGACGCCGCCGTCGAGGCGGTACACAACGCCGTTGATGTAGTCGTTGCGGCAAATTTCGAGCGCCAGCGAGGCATATTCCTCCGCACGGCCAAACCGCGGCGGAAATTGCAGATGCTGGCTCAACTTGGCGCGGCGTTCGGCGCCGCCGGGCCTGCGGTCGTAAATTGGCGTATCGAACAAGCCCGGGAGGATGGTGGCGCAGCGTATAGCGCTGCGTGCGAGGTCGCGCGCCATGGGCAGCGTCGCCGACACCACCCCGCCTTTGGCGGCGGCGTAAGCAACTTGCCCGATCTGTCCGTCTTCGGCGGCGATCGATCCCGTGTTGATCAACACGCCGCGCGTGGCGCCTTCGAGCGGCTGGGGCAGGGTGAGCATGCCTGCGGCGGATTGCGATAAGCAGGCGAAGCTGCCGAACAGGTTGATCGCGACGACGCGCTTGAAATAGTCGAGATCGTGCGCGACCGGTTCGCCCGTGTTGCGATCGATGCTTGCGGTCTTCATGCCCGAGCCGATGCCGGCGCAATTGACGAAGATGGATTCTTGACCGTGATCGGCGCGTATCGTCTTGAACCCGGCCTTGACGGCGGCTTCGTCGCTAACGTCGACTTGTGCGAAACACCCGCCAATCTCGCGCGCAAGGCGTTCGCCATTGTCTGCATCGATATCGAAAACGCCCACCTTGACGCCTTGCGTCGCCAATGCCCGCGCCGTCGCAGCGCCAAGCCCCGATGCGCCGCCCGAAACGATGGCGGCGATTGTATTGTCGAGATTCATGGAATTAGCCCTTCAGTTTCTCGAGCCGTTCCTGGCGCAGGCCGCTGCGGCGCGCCTTGCCGGCGTCGTCACGCAAGGGTTCCGTGACGAATTCGAAGCTGCGCGGAATTTTGTATTTGGCGATCCGGTCCGCGAGAAAGCCCTTGAGTTCCTCGACGTCGAGCGCGTCTTTGCCGTGCGCTGGCTGGATGATCGCATGCGCCGCATGTCCAAGGTCTTCGTGCGGCAGGCCAATCACGATGCTCGACTGCACGGCCGGATGGGCGTCGAGCACCGCCTCGATTTCCGCGGGGTAGATGTTTGCGCCCCCGCTTACAATCATGTCGGTGCGGCGATCGACGATGTAGAGATAACCTTCGTCGTCGAGATAGCCGAGATCTCCGAGCGACTCCCACTCGCCCTTCGCGCGCGGTTCCGCGCCAAGATAGTGGTAGGTTGAGTTGCGGCCGCCATCGGGTAGGAAGTAAATCTCACCGACTTCGCCGGGCGCGCATTGCGCGCCGGCTTCGTTGACGATGCGCATGCTGCTTCCAGGCTGAAGCCGCCCCACCGAACCTTTGTGCGCGAGCCATTCCGCGCCGCTGATGATCGTGCCGCCCTGCCGCTCCGTGCCGGCATAAAGCTCCCACACGCGCTCCGGACCAAGCCAATCAATGAAGTTTTGCTTGAGCCAGACAGGGCAGGCCGAGGCCATATGAAACATGACCCGCAAGCTCGACACATCGAACTGCGCCCGATCCGGAAGCCGCCAGATGCGGTTCATCATGGTCGGCACGAAATTGACCCACTGGATGCGGTGCTTCTCAATCAGTTCGAGCGCATGATGGGCGTCAAACTTGCCCATTTCGACCACATGGGCGCCAGCGAAGACGCCGAGATGGATCAGACTGAACGGCGCATTGTGGTACATCGGCCCTGGGTTCAGCGCGACGTCGTCAACGATTTGACCATAGGCCGTGAGGTTCGGATCCCACACGCTCGGCATGTGATCGACGATGATCTTCGGCCGCCCGGTGCTGCCGCCGCTCGTCATCGCTTTCCAATAGGTCGAAACCCGCGTCGGCAGAGGTTCAGCGGAATAGTTCTCGGCGCTTGTTGCGGCTGGTATCGCCGCGGCGCCTTGGGTCAAAGCAGGATCGAATCCGATCACCAGCTTAGGGCGCAGCAAATCAATAATCGCGGAGATTTCCGGTGCAGGCAGGCGATGCGACACGACGTTCGGCGTCGCGCCGAGCTTCCAGATCGCGAAGGCGGTCTCATAAATCTCGAAGCCGTTTGCAAGCCCCATGGTGACGAAGTCGCCTTCCGTCACGCCATGTGCTTGCAACAGGCGCGCGCGACGATTGACGCGAGCAGAAAAATCCTCGCGTGAGACGCTCACCTCGTTCATGGTGATGACCGCGCGTTTCGGATCGCGACTGGCATGGAAGGCGGGCAGGTCGCCCATCGGCGTGCCTTGGCGCGAGCTTGCGGGGAGCAAGCCTCCCTTGACGACGCTGGAAAGTCCCCCGTGGACCATGCCGATTGCCTCCCTGTTTTGCTGGCGAACTGTTGACTGACCGGACAATAAAAATCAAGTTGCGCGCGTGATGGAGGAGCAGGGTATGCAGCAGGCGGACGGGCCGCGAAATCCGCGCTGGCGGCGGCGGCCGGAGCATTCGACCTGGGGCGACTTCGGCCCCGACGATGAGTTGGGCCGGCTCAATCTGCTCACGCCGCAGAAATTGCTGGAAGGCGTCGCAGAGGTGCGCGAAGGCCTGAACTTCTGCCTCAGCCTTCCGCTTGATCTGCCCGGCGGCAATGCGCTCGCCTCGACGCGCTTTCCGCCGCGGCTCAAGCCCATGGGCTCTGAAAGCGCGCCGACCATGAATTTCCGCATGAACCGCATGACCCCGGGGGCCACGGATGTCGTGTGCGATGACGCGGTTGAGCTGTGCCTGCAATACTCGACGCAATGGGACGCGCTTTCGCACGTTGGGCAAATGTTCGATCTCGACGGCGAAGGGCGCGTGGAGAAGGCGTACTACAATGGTTGGCGCGGCGGCGACGATATCGTCGATCCGCACGCAGCCAAGTTCAATGGCAAGTCCGTCGGCGCGCACCGCATGGGCATCGATCGGATGGCGGTGAAAGCGATCCAAGGCCGGGCCGTTCTTATCGATCTCGCGAAGCATTTTGGCGAAACGCCTGTGCTGGTCGGCTTCGAGGAATTGGCGCGGATCTTGGAGGAAGACCATGTCGTCGTGGAGGAAGGCGATATCCTCTGCCTTTACACCGGTTTCGCGGACATGATCTTGGCGATGGGCGGCGAACCTGACCGGCATCGGCTTCATAACAGTTGCGCGAGCTTGAATGGCCGCGATCAACGCCTGCTGGATTGGATCACGCGCTCGGGAATCGCCGCGATCACCGCCGACAATTTCGCCGTCGAAGCGCATCCGGCGGCGCCATGCGCGCATGGCGCTGAGACATTCTCGGTATTGCCGCTGCACGACCATTGCCTGTTTCGCCTTGGCGTGCCGCTTGGCGAGCTATGGTACTTTGGCGAACTCGGCCCGGCGTTGCGCGCGCGCGGCCGCTCCCGCTTCTTTCTGACGGCCCCGCCGCTCAGATTGCCGCGCGCCGTCGGGTCTCCTGTCACGCCGGTGGGTGCGATTTAGGCGGCGTTTCGCTGCTCAAGCAAGTCGGTGATCCGCGCTTTCCAGTCGGCGATCGGTCCGAGCGAATTCGCTGCGGCGCGGGCGCGCCGATAGAACAAGTGGCAATCATGCTCCCACGTGAAGCCGATGCCGCCATGGACGTGCAGCCCTTCGCGCGCCGCGGTGTCGAGCGCCTCGACGCTCGAAACCAGCGCCGACGCCGCAGCGAGGGGCAGTTCGACACTGTCTCGGGCCAGCGCCCAGGCGCCGTAATAGGCGTGCGCTCGGGCCAGAGTGACGGCGGCGTACACATCCACCAATTTGTGGCGAATGGCTTGAAATTGCGCGAGCGGACGTCCGAAAGCCGTGCGCTGAAGCGCGTAGTTTCGCGCCATCTCAAGGCAAGTCTCTGCGGCGCCAAGATGTTCGAACGCGGACAAGACAGCTAGGCGATCGCGAAGCGCGACGAGCTGGTTTGCGTCCAGCGCGCCGAGGGTTTCAACCCGTGCGTCATCAAATTGCAGGTCGGTGAAATCGAGGGTGGGATCGAGCGTCTCGCGCCGCATGCGCAGAACGCCATTTTGACTGAGATTCACTGCGTGGAGTTGTAGTGTCCCGCCGCCTTTGGTGACGACGAGAACGTCATCAGCGCGCGAGCCGTCACGGACCATCGGGATCGATCCGGAAACCGCCCCGCGCACGACGCGAACATCCCGCGCGGGGATTTGCGATAACGCCGGCATCGCCGCGATCGCCGCGCCGCTTGCGAGCGTCGCGAGTTTCGCGCGCGCGCCGTCGCCGCCCACAGAGTCCAGCAGGGTCGTCGCAGCATAGATGGACGAGGCGATGGGGATGGGCGCAAGCGCGCGTCCGACCTCCTCCGCGATCACGCAAAGCTCCACAACGCCGAGGCCCGCGCCGCCGTGATCGGTCCCCACGGCGGCGCCGAGAAACCCAAGTTCGCCGAGCTGGCGCCATGCACGATCCGCGTAGGCCTGCTCGCCGTTGAGGACGCGACGCACTTCGCTCATCGGGCACGACGACGTGAGGACGCGGCGCACCTGATCGCGCAACGCTTGTTGGTCTTCCGTGAAATCGAAGTTCATGCCGTCGTCCCTCTCCCGAGAAATGACTGATTGAGCGGTAAAGTCAATGAACGCGGGCGTAAATTTGTAAGTACCGGAAATTACGCTAATAAATTTTCCTGTCAAAAATGGACAAACGTCTATTTGTATGGCATGAGGCGTCAACACGGAAGGATGACTCATGGCAAGCGAAGCGGCGCGTGATCCAGCCACGTTCAAGGCGGGGCTCGCCAATCTGTTTGGCGACGATTATTTCGATGTGCAGTTCGCGCGGGCGCTCAATTACGCTTCAACGCGCGGCGCGGCGACGGGCGAGTGCTTTGCGGCCGCGAACAAGATGCGCGGCGGCGACTTCGAAGTGTGGCGCCGAGCCTGGACCGAACTGGCCGAACGCTTGGAGGCGGCCGCTGCAATGGCGGAGAAAGCGGGGCATGCGCTGACGGCGTCAAACCGCTACGCGCGCGCCTTCAACTATTATCGCAGTTCGGAATTCTTCGTTCCAATCCGCTCGCCCGACAAGAAGGCGATTTTTCTCAAGGCGCAGAATTGCTTCCGCAAGATGGCGTCGTTGGGGCCCGAGCATGTCGGTGAAGAGGTCGCCATTCCGTATCTGAAGACGACGTTGCCGGGATATTTCTTCCGCCCGAAGGACGGGGGAACGCGACCGACCTTGATCGTTCATGGCGGGGGCGACGGCAGCAACGAAGAACTCTATTTTTTCGCCGGTTATGAGGCCCTGCGACGCGGCTACAATTGCTTGATTTTCGATGGGCCTGGGCAGCGTGGGGCGCTTTTCGCCGATCCCAACAACGTTTATCGCCCTGACTACGAGGCGCCTATCAGCGCCGTGATCGATTTTGTCTTGAAGCAACGCGGCGTCCACAAAAACCGCATCGCGCTTTACGGCATGAGTCTTGGCGGCTACACCGCCGCGCGCGCGGCGGCATTCGATCATCGCATTGCGGCATTGGCGTTGAATTCGCCGATCGTCGATTTTTACAAGTGGCTGCTGGGCGCATTCATGCAGAGGCAAGCCGGCGGCGCGGACGTCGCGTCGATCGATTTGCCGACGCTCGCGAAAATGATCCAGGCTCTCTATGACCAGAACGTCGTTGCCGTGCGGTTCGCCGTCGACCAGCTTGCCTGGATTTTCGGAGAACCGACCATCGAAGGGCAGTGGCGGCGGATGCGCGATTTCCGATTGGATGGCGTTGAAAGCCAGATCCGCTGCCCGACGCTGTGCATGTTCAGCAGCGACGAGGGCGCTGAAGCGTTGCGTCAGACCGGGGAACTCATGAAGGGCATGCGCGCGCCATGCCGGCTCGAGCGGTTCGGTGAGGAGTTCGGCGCCGAACAGCACTGCCAGCTCAGCAATGTCGTGTACTCAAACGAAGTGCTGTTCGACTGGCTGGACGAGACGCTCCGCTGAGCCAGCGCTGCGCCGCGGCCATTTCCCGGCTGGACAACTTACCGACCGATCAATAATCTGTCTCAAGCCGTTCAGGCGTTGGGAGAATTCGCATGCCCGCAGAAGAATCCAAGCCGGAGGCGGCCAAGCCGCCATCGTTTCAGGATCTCACCCTCGATCGCCCCGCCGAGCATGTGTTGCGGATCACGCTCAATCGTCCGGAGCGCCGCAACTCCCAGACCTGGGACATGATCTATGAGTTGAACGACGCGTTCTCGTTCTTCGCGCACGACGCGGACGCCAAAGTCGCGATCCTCGCGGCTGCAGGCCCGGATTTCAACAGCGGCCACGATCTCAGCGGCAAGCGCGCCAAGAAGATCGGTGAGTACGAACCGGTTGGGGTTTGGGGGCAGATCACCGCCGCGGGGTATGAAGGTCCGTACAGCCGTGAGCGCGAGGTTTATCTCGACATTACGGAGCGGTGGCGCAGCGTTCCCAAGCCGACCATTGCGCAAGTGCAAGGGCGCTGCATCGCCGGCGGTCTGATGCTGGCGTGGGCGTGTGACCTCGTCGTCGCCGCCGACAATGCGTCGTTTCGCGATACGACAGTGGACATGGGCGTCTGCGGCGTCGAGACGTTCGCGCACCCCTTTGAACTCGGCTTCCGAAAGGCGAAAGAGTTTCTCTACACCGCCGATTGGATGACGGCCGACCAGGCCCGCGAGTGCGGCATGGTCAATCGCGTTGTACCCGCGGATCAGCTGGAGGCCGCGACTTTGGATATGGCGCGCGCGATCGCGCGCAAGCCGATGTTTGCGCTGAAAATGTCGAAGGAGGCGATTAATCACGCCGAGGACATGGCCGGTCGCCGCAGCGCTCTGATGTACGGCTTTGCGTTGCATCAGCTCTGTCACGCGCACAACCTGCGCATAGGCGATTTTCCCATCACGATCGACAGTCTGCCGCCAAAAGTGAAGGCGGCGGCCGAAGAATATGCGCGCCGCTCGCCTTATGCGGTGAAGAACAACGAAGTCGCTTAAGTGCGCGCGCGAAGCACAGGAAATAAGAGGCGGGGATGGATCTCGACGACACGCCGGAAGAAGCAGCGTTCCGCGCGGAGGTGCGTGCATGGCTTGAGAGTCGAGCGGCGCGGCGGATCGGTCCCTCGCGTTGGCCCGATAAAGCGCGTGAACTCGAGGCGCTGACCGCGGCGCGCGCATGGCAGCGGGCGAAGGCCGATGCGGGATACGCCGCAATCACTTGGCCGAAGCAGTTTGGCGGCATGGGCGGCACGCCCATCCAAGCAGTGATCTTTGAGCAGGAAGAAGCGGAGTTCGACACGCCGCCGGGCTTCTTCGCCATTGGACTGCAAATCTGCTTGCCGGCGCTGTTCACGCACGGCACGGACGCGCATCGGACCCGACACTTGCCGCCGGCGCTGCAAGGCGAAGAGATCTGGTGTCAACTGTTTTCCGAACCGGGCGCGGGCTCCGATCTCGCCGGCATTCGCACGCGCGCGGTGAAGGATGGTGATCGGTGGATTATTAACGGTCAGAAGATTTGGACATCGGGCGCGCACTATTGCGACTTCGGCCTCCTGCTGACGCGGACCGATCCTACGCTCCCGAAGCACAAGGGTCTCACCATGTTCTTCATCGACATGAAGAGCCCTGGTGTGGACGTGCGTCCGCTGCGCCAAGCGACAGGCGCGGCGGAGTTCAACGAAGTGTTCTTCACCGACGTCGTCGTTCCTGACTCGCAGCGGCTGGGCGCCGTCAACGAAGGCTGGCGCGTGGCGCTCACGGCGCTCATGCACGAGCGTGTCATGGTGATGCGCACATTGCCGCTGCCGACTTATGTTGACGCGTTGCGCGTCGCCCGCGCGGCGCACATCGATGGAAAGCCGGCGCTTGAAGATGCGCGCGTGCGCGAACGCATCGCCAATTGGTATTTGCGCGATCAGGGCCTGAAGCTCAACCGCTTTCGCGGCGTGACCGCGCTTTCACAAGGACAACCACCAGGTCCCGAGCAAAGCATCGGCAAGGTCATCGCCGCGCGTCAGGGGCAGGAGATCGCGACGTTTCTGATCGATCTGCTCGGCGAGGATGGCCTGCTCGTCGGAGCGGAAGGCGCGAATGCGGCGCTGCAACGGCAATGGATGTGGGGCGCCGCCATGCGTGTCGCCGGGGGTTCCGACGAAATCCTGAAAAACATCGTCGCCGAGCGCGTGCTTGGGCTCGGCGACGAAATCCGCATCGATAAGGACGTGCCGTTTAGCTCGCTGCGCTAGCGGCGTCGCTCAGCGCGGCACTTTTATCCCGGCCGCTTCGCGATCCCACGTCGTTGGCGTCATGGGCGCCTTGCGCAGTTCGTTCTTCTGGATCTTTTCCGTCGGTGTTTTCGGCAGCGCCTCGACGAACTCGACATAGCGCGGAATCGCATAGCGCGGCATGCGCGGAATGAGATAGGCGATCAGTTCGGCGTGCTCAAGTTTCTGGTCGGGGTGCAGGCGCACCACGATCTTGATCTCGTCTTCGCTCCATTCGGAAGGCACCGCAATCGCGGCGCATTCCAAGACGGCCGGATGGCTGTTGACCTCGGACTCGACTTCGAAGGAAGACACGTTCTCGCCACGACGGCGAATGGCGTCTTTGATGCGGTCGACGAAATAGTAATTGCCCTTCTCGTCCACACGCAGCCCGTCGCCGGAGTGCAGCCAGCCGTTGCGCCAGGCTTCAACCGTCTTTTCCGGCATGCCGAAATAGCGGAAGTTCATGATCCACGGGTTATCGGTGCGCACGATCGCTTCGCCGACCTGGCCAGTTGGAACCTCGATGTCGTGCTCATCGACGATGCGCACCTGGTAGCCTGGGCGCAGCCTGCCGCATGAACTCCAATTGGTTTCATCCAGCCAGTCCGACTTGATCGGGCTTGAGATGTCCGTGCCGCCGAAGCCGGCCCAGACTTTCACGCCGAAGCGCCGCTTGAATTCTTCGATCTTCTCCACAGCCGGCACCATGAAGACGGCGCGTAACGGATTGTCCGCGTCGTCCGGCTTGGCCGGCTGTTGAAACACGAAGTTCGATACCGCGCCCAGCATCATCGTGATCGTGCACTTGTATTTGCGGATGTCTTCCCAGAAGTGCCAGGTGGAGAAGGTTTCGCGGATGACGCAGCGCGCTCCGCCGAGCATCGCCGCATAGGCAAGCCCGCGACCGCTCGCATGGAACGTCGGATAGGGGATGTAGTAGCAATCATCCGGCGAGACGCCGTCCGGCGGCCAGTAGGTGAGTCCGCCGACGGGCGTTCCGCCCGCGCATTGCAGCACGCCTTTGGAGACCCCGGTCGTGCCGGAGGTGTAGGCCACCGAGACATCATCCCACGGATCGGGACCGGGCAGCGAATAATCCGGTGCGGCGTCCCTCAGGAAGTCCGCGCGCGTCAGCATGGTGAAGGGCAGATCCGGCAACGGGCCCTTTGCGTCCGGCACGATGACGGTCTTCAAGAAGCGGGCATCCGCGGCGATGAGCGCAAGCTGATCCAAATAGCGCTCGGCCATCACCAGCACTTCGGCTTGCGAATTGTCGAGAATGTGCACCAACCAGCGACCGCGCAGCGCTGTGTTCACGTTCACATCGAGCGCCTTCAGCCAGTGTGGCGCGAGCCCCGCGAACAGTGAATCGAACGACGTGTTCATCATCACCATGACGCGGTCGCCGGCTTTTACACCGCAGCGGCGATAGCCGTCCGCCCAGGTGAGGCACTCGGCGTGAAATTGTGCGAAAGTCAATTCGCCGCCGGCGACGTCCTGAATGTAGATGCGATCCGGCGTCTCGCGTGCGCGCCGCGCCGCCACTTGAGTGACGAGATGCTCCTTGCGCGCCATGATGACGCCGCCCAAGAATTTCTCGATTGTCAGCATTTCCGCCATCGGGCTCCCCTGGGTGTTCTTGTTTATGCGACGATGCGCGCTTGTTTGAGCGCCGCGATCTCGTGCGCCGAGAAACCCCAGTCGAGCAGCGCCTGCTCGCGTCGTTCCGGGGTCGAGGGTGGCGAACGCTCGCTGGCGGCCGGGGCAGGCGTGCGCGATAGGCGCGGCGCGTTAGCCGGCACGACGATCTTCCCCAACATCTCGAACTGATGGCGCGCCATGTTCTGCGGATGCGCGGGCGCTTCCGCGAGCGAGAGCACCGGGGATACGCAGGCATTGGTATATTCGAGCGCTTCGATCCACTGTTCGCGCGTCTTGGTTTTGAAGATCGCAGCGATCTTGTCGCGCATGGCTGGCCACGCGTCGCGGTCCATCTGCGCCGGCCGCTCCTCTTTGGGAACGCCGATCCGATCGAGGAATTCGGCGTAGAAGTGTGCTTCGAAGGGGCTTACCGCGACATATTTGCCGTCGGCCGTTTCGTAGACGCCGTAGAACGGCGCGCCGGTATCCATGAGGTTCTCGCCCCGCGTCAGCGACCAAGCGCCCATGGAGTGCATCATGTACATGACCTTCATGAACATGGCGGCAGAGTCGAGCATCGCCGCGTCGACGACTTGGCCTTTTCCGGAAAGCCGCGCCTCGAACACGGCGGCGAGTGCGCCGAAAGCGGCGTGCAGGCCGCCAGCGACATCGCCCAGCAGATTGAGCGGCGGCACAGGAGGACTTCCCGAAAAGCCGATCGGATCGAGCGCGCCGGCGATGGCGATGTAGTTGATGTCATGGCCCGGCACGTTGGCGAGCGGACCGGTCTGTCCCCAGCCAGTGGCGCGCAGATAAACGAGACGCGGATTTCGCTTCAGGCATGCGTCCGGGCCGATGCCGAGACGTTCGGCGACGCCAGGGCGGAAGCCTTCGATGATAATGTCCGCGCCTTCAGCAAGCCGCAGCACGACTTCCGCGGCATCCTTGTTTTTGAGATCGACGTCGACGGACCATTGCGCAGAACTCAGGGTATTTTGACGCGGGTCGACCCAATCGCCGCCGACATGCTCGGCGAAATTCACGTGGTGAGCGTTTTCGGCATTGAGCCGGTCCAGCCGCAGGACTTTCGCACCCAGCGAGGCGAGATAAGACGCGCCGACGCTGGCCGAGCCTTGCGCGTCGACCAAGATCACTTTCAAGCTCGCGAGGGGCCCCATGATTTCCTCCAAAATCGTCATTGATGCGGGATCAGCCGAGCCCGAACACGGCTTCGCCGGCAATTGTATCGCGGCCGCCTTGTTGCGCTTTGATCGACACGGTGATGGTGTCGGCGCTTCTTGCGGTCACTTCACCGCTGCACACAACCGGCGCGCCGATTTGCGTCATCGAGACGAAGCGGACGTGGACGCCTTTGAGCTGGCGGGCGTCCGCCCAGTCTGTAAGCATGCGCCCCAGATAGGCGAAGGACAGCATGCCGTGGGCAATGACGTCAGGGAGCCCAGCCTGCTTGGCGAAATCGCTATCGGTATGCAGTGGATTGTGATCGCCGGAACCGCCGCAATAGAGTGCGAGGTCGTGCCGCGCGATTGGCTTGGTTTCCAGCGTCGGCAGATCGTCGCCGACAGCGGCCTCGGCCAATGAGCGTGCTTGCGCCATGTGTTAGTTCCTGACTGCGGCGACGCTGGTGAGCGTGACGACTTTGACGCCGCGCTGATTGCGGCCCGTCGTTTTGGTGACGACGAACTCAAGCGCCCCATTCTTCTTGTCGTAAATGTCGGCGATTTCGCCGTCGAAGGTGATGCTGTCGCCGACCATGATCGGCGCGTGATATTCGAAACCTTGTTCGCCATGCAGGACGCGCGCGTAGTTGACGCCAAGTTCGGCGAAGAAGTTGGCGTTGGCAGGCTCGGCCAGCATGTTGAGCGCAAACGCGAAGGTCGGCGGCGTCGGCAGACCTTCATATCCCGCGGCGCGCGCCGCCGATTCGTCGATGTAGATTGGATTGGTTTCGCCGATCGCCTTGCAGAACAGTCGCGCCTGGCCGCGTTCGACCTGCACGCCGCGGGACGGCATCTTTTTCCCGATAAGCTTCCGGTCAATCATGCTCAGGCCCCCGCGGCTCGGAGAAGAGTGGCTTGCATATTACTGTCCGTCCGGTAAGTAGTGTACCTGCGCGCGGGCTGTCAAGCAGCGAGCGCGTTTGCTGTTTTCCGCGTTGGAGAAAGACAAGATGCAGGATCTCGCCGGCCGCACGGCTTTCATCACTGGCGGCGCCAACGGAATAGGGTTGGGTATGGCTCGCGCGTTCGCGCGTGAAGACGTGCGCCTGGCGCTGGCGGATATCGACGCCGCGGCGCTCGAGGCTGCGAAGGCGGAACTCAGCGCCGTCACCGCAGTGGAGACTTTTCTGCTAGATGTGCGGGACCGCGCCGCGTTCGCGGCGGCGGCGGATGACGCGGAGACGCGTCTCGGACCTGTGTCCCTCATCTTCAACAATGCAGGTATTGCGGGGGGCGTCCCCGTGGAGCGCTTGACCTACGACGCCTGGGACTGGGTGCTTGGGATCAATCTCGGCGGCGTCGTTAATGGCGTGCAGACCTTTCTGCCCCGCATGTTGGCGCGCAAAGCCGCGGGTTACATCGTCAACACGGCCTCCGGCGCCGGACTGGTGGGCGCCGGCGCGCCCGGCGTTCTCTACACGACGTCGAAGTTCGCCGTCGTCGGCATGTCCGAGACGTTGCGCGCCGATCTCAAGGCGCATTCGATTGGCGTAAGCGTTCTGTGCCCGGGTCCAGTCGCGACCGACATCATCGCACGGACAGAAACAATGCGGCCGAGCGACCTCGGCATGAGCGCCGACGATCTGGCGCAACGCGCCGAGCGACGCAAAGCCAGCAGCGCTTTTCTCGCCGCCGGCCGAACCATCGATGACGTCGGCCAAATGGTGTTGCGGGCGGTGAAGGGCAACAAGCTCTACATCCATACTGATCGCTTCATCGAAGAGCCCTTTAAAAAGCGGGCGCAGGCGGTGCTCGATGCACTGCCGGACGCTTGATTTATTGCGTGCAGGCTTGCTTCCGGCCACGCAGCGCCCGACACTGGCGCCATGAGTGACGCCTTGCCGCGCGACCAATCGGACGCCGCCCCCGACGCGAATGATCCGCGCGTTCAGCGCACGCGCCAAGCCCTGGTTCGCGCGCTGACGGAGCTGATCGCCGACAAGGGCTATGATGCGATCACGATCGCGGAATTGGTCGAGCGCGCGAAGGTGAAGCGGTCGACCTTTTACGTACATTTTCGCGACAAGGGCGAGCTCTTCAGCTATGCGATCGCAGAGAGAGGCGAGCATATCCGGGGTGTGATCGAACCGCTGTCGATCGCCGCCAGTATTTCCGCCGAGGCTGTGTTCGCTGCTTGGGTCGATATCTATCGCTACCTGCAGCAGGATGCTTCGTTCTTCGCCGCCGCCTTGTGCAACGTGAATGCTTCAGCGCAGGCCGAGGCCCTGTTTTCGCGGTTCGCCATGCACGCGATCGAGCAGATCAGCGAAGCGGCGCACGAGAAGGATCGCGACGACCCGTTGCAGGTCGAGGCGAGCGCGCACTTCGTTGCCGGCGGGGTGCTGGCGTTGTGGCGCTGGTGGCTCGCCAGGGGCGCGCAGGAGACGCCGCAGGACATGGCGCTGCGCACGCTTCGCGTGTTAAGCGAAGGCGTTTATCGCTACTTTGGCGGTGAGTCGCAGAGCCTGGACAAACTCGCGGAGACCTTCCTGCGCGAACGGAGGGGCGGGCGCGGCGATGGCAAGCGGCGAGGGTCATCCTAAGGCGCTGGGGCTCCTGGACGCTTGTCCGGAATGACGCCTGGGCGAAGGGGCTTTCCCTTTGTCGTAAGGGAATGTAGTGTGAGTGATGACTTTCCGGTAAGATTTAACTAAGGTCCCGCGCGTGAAGACGACAAAGACAAAAGCAACGCCCAAGGCGCCGCCGGTGCCGGACCTTTTCGCGAAGCCGACGGACCGCGGCCGTCAGAAACAAAGGCGAAGCGACAGCAAATTCGAAGAGAAGCGTGACGAGCTGATGCTTGTCGCGGCGCATCTGTTTCGCGAGCGCGGCTATGAAAACACCTCGCTGCAGGACTTGGCGGACGCGTTGGGCGTGACGAAGCCGGCGATCTATTATTATGTGCAGAGCAAGAGCGAGCTGCTGACGTTCATCAAGACAAAGGCGCAGGTGCAGCTCTATGAGGCCATTCAAGAGGCGTCGAACGTCGAGGGAACCGGCCTCGATAAATTGCTGACGCTTGCGCCGCGCTATATTGAAATCATGGCCAGCGACTTTGGGCGCTGCCTCGTGCGGATTGCGCCGCGTGTTCTTGACGGCAAAGATCGCGGTGAGATCGAGGGTCGCAATGCGATTTCTCAACGCCGCATGACGATGTTCATCGAAGAGGGCGTCAAGGACGGCTCGATCTCGCCGCGGCCCGTCATCATCCTTTATGCGGCGGCGTTCGGCATCCTGAATTCCGTTGCCGCCTGGTACAATCCCCAGGGCGCCATCGGCTTGCGCAATTTGAAAGAGCATTATTGCGCCATCCTGCGGCAGGCGCTGGCGCGCAAGGCCTGAGCCGACGCGAGCGGGCTTCCGCTCCAACCTCTGTTTGTATTCGCCATCCTGTTTTTCTGCGCCGGCGTCTGACGTGCGGCGCATCGGCCGCGCGCAGGCGATGCGCGCTGGTTGACAATCGTCGCCCCTGAAGCGATAACCGAGCGGTAAATAACTGATCGGGCGGTCAACACTCTCGCCCGACTTCGGGGGAAACTGCTTTAGGACGGGGAGAAGCATATGAAATCGGGTCTGCTCGCGAAGACGAGTTTGGGCGCCTTTTTCGCGGCAACATTGGGCTTTGGCTTTGCGAGCGCAGAGGCCCAGGAGGCGGCGAGACAGTCTCAGGATCAAACTCAGGCCGCTCACAGCGGGATTGAGGAGGTCATCGTTACGGCGACGAAGCGGCCGGAGAACGTTCAGTCGGTTCCGTTCTCCGTCAACGCGATCAGCGGCGCGCAAATTGAATCGCGGCACATCGAGGGTCTTGCGGATCTGTCGCGCACCGCCCCGGAATTCCGTCCGGTCAACACGATGCCTTATCGGACATTTCTGTCGCTGCGCGGCGTGATCGATCAATCGGATGCGGCGGGCGCCGATCACGGCGTCGGCGTCGTCATCGATGATGTCCCGGCGATCGGCAATCTGGACGCTTCGCTAACGCAGGGCTTCTTCGACACCGATCGTGTTGAGTTGCTGCGCGGCCCGCAGGGCACACTGTTTGGCCGCAACGTAACAGGCGGCGTTATTTCGCTGCATTCGCGCGCGCCGGAATCCACGCCTTCGGCGAGCTTCACGGTCGGCTACGGCAATTACAGCGCCTATGTCGCGCAAGGGTACGTCACCGGCGCGATCACGGACGATCTCGACGGCCGGCTGACGTTCAACCTGCAGGGCCATGATGGGATGCGCCGCGACGTGTTCCTTAATCGGCGCTCCTATGAGCACGACAGCGCGTCGGTTCGCGGACAGTTGCGCTGGCGGCCGAGCAGTGACGTGACCGTTCTGGCGGGTGTTGAAGTTAGCTCGCTGGATGGCGACGAGACCGAGCCGCAATTGTTCGGCAACGCGCAGCCGGCGGCGTCGCAAGCATCGCTGCTGCCCGTCACCTCCGGTCCATGGGGCGCGGCGGGCGTCTATCCGACGCTTGCTTATGGCGCGACGGAATCCAACGTCGGTTTTCCAACCTCCACCTCGGTCGACAATGATTCCGCCTTCCTCCACGTCGATTGGACGGTTGGTTCGCTGGGGACTGTGACGTCGGTGTCGGGCTATCGGTCCTCGGAAGGGGAGTTCTTCAATCCGTCGGACGCCTCGCCCTTCGGTTTGTTCAAATCCAATCTCCGCGTCGACGAGTCGCAATATTCCGAGGAGCTGCGTCTCGCTTCTCCGAGCGATCAGCGTCTGCGTTACGTGATCGGCGCGTTCGTCATGTCGCAAAATAGAAAGTACGAGGCGACGACGGACGTCGATTGCCGCGCCTTCGCCGCCTACAATCCTGCTTCGCCGGCAACCGCCGCGGCGGCGCCCGGCCTTTGTGTGGCGTTGACCGCCAGCGATTGGCGGATCGGTCACGGCACGCCCAATTATTGGCCGGGCGAGATTCAGAACCAGCAGATCGATCAAACCTCGCACGCGCTTTTTGCAGAATTGAATTTCGACATCTTGTCGAATCTGACGGCTACGGTCGGCGTGCGGGAAACTTGGGATCGCCGCTCCGGCCATTCCGAAAAGACGCTGCTCGATCAGTTCGTGCTCGCGAATACTGGCGCGGCGCTGGGCACGTTCCTCGGCTATACCGGCGCGCTCTCCGCAAGCGCCTATAATGGCGTGCCTTGCACGGCCAACCCATCGGCGGTCTGCGCCACAGGCGGCGTCAGCCCGATTCCGACCGGCGTTCCGGTCTATGCGGGCGACACCAGCCACGGCGGCGGCGCGGTTGGCGCATCCGCCATCCTGAGCAATCTCAATCTCACCGGCGGCGCGCTCGTCGCGGCGCGCTACCGGGACGACTGGAATGCGCTCACGCCCCGCGTGTCGCTCAGCTATCACGCTACACCGAACGTGATGTTCTACACGACGGCTTCACGCGGTTACCTGGCCGGCGGTTTCGATCAACGCGGCACCAGCGGCGCGGGCCTCGCGCAACCGTTCGACCCGGAGTTCGTGTGGAACTACGAAGCGGGCGTAAAGAGCACGTTCTTCGACAATCGACTGCTGGCGAATCTTTCGCTCTATCAGATGGACTTCAAAGACAAGCAGGTGCGCACCTTCATCGCCGATTGCGCTTGCACGGCGGTTTCGAACGCGGCCACGGCGCGCTCGAAAGGATGGGAGCTTCAGCTCGGGGCGATGCCATTCGATTGGCTGACCTTGAGCGCAAGCTGGGCGCACACCGATGCGCGGTATGGAACGTTCATCCAGCCGCCGGTGCCGCCATCAACCACGCCGACCAATTTCTCCGGCAAGCGCATCCCCCTCGTGCCTGAGGACTCGGTTTCGCTGTCGGCGGACGCGGGCTGGGACCTGGCCAACGATGGCGGACACGTCAGTCTCGGCGCGACCGTTGAATATTCCAGCCGGGTTTGGCTGGGCGACGCCAACAACGATCCGGCATTCCTGCACGACCTCACCCGCAAGCGGGGTCTGCTTGACCTGCGCGCGGAGTGGAACTCGCCAGACGATCGCTGGGCCGTGGCGCTGTGGGGCAAGAACGTGACCAACGAGCACGTGATGCAGAACTGGTCCAACTTCAATTCGTTCATCTTCTCCGGCACGGGCGCGCCGGCTGGCGCGCTGATCGGCGCGGCGTCGTGGAACGAACCGGCCACGTACGGCGTGCGCCTCACCTATCGCACCAACTAACGACGCTTGTCCTCCCAAGCGCACTTCGGGCGCCCCGGTCTCCGGGGCGCCCGTTCATTTTAGCCGATGCGGCAATACGGGCTCCGTCTCAAGCTCGTCCGGCATCGCTCATGCGATGACCATCCGCTCCCACATGGCGCGGGCGACGATTTCCGCCAAAGTCGCCGGCATGCAATTCGCGAAACTCGGGAATACGGGACTGGTTGTCTCGCGGCTCTGCCTCGGCGTGATGACGTTTGGCGTTAATACGGGCAACGCCGCACTCGGCAAAGTCGGCCAAGAGGACGCGACGAAGATGGTCGGCGCGGCGCTCGACGCCGGCATCAATTTTTTCGATACAGCCGACATCTATTCCGGCGGACAATCCGAGGAAATGCTCGGAAAGGCCCTGGGGGGGGAGCGCAGGAACGTCGTCGTCGCCAGCAAGGTCGGCTTCCGCACCGGCCCGGCGATGCTCGAAGCGGGGCTTTCCCGAGGGCGCATCATCGCCGCGTGCGAAGCGAGCTTGAGGCGGTTGAACACCGACTACATCGATCTCTACCAAGCGCATAAGGAAGACGAGTTCACGCCGCTCGAAGAGACGCTCGAAGCCTTCGATCGCCTCGTACAAGCGGGCAAGGTTCGCTATCTCGGCTTTTCCAACTGGGCGTCCTGGCGCGCGGCGACGGCGCACACCATGCAGAAGGAGCGTGGTTGGGGGCAGTTTGTCTCCGGTCAGCTGCATTACTCGCTGATCAATCGCGAAGTCGAGCACGAGCTGGCGCCATTCCTGCGCTCTTGCGGCATGGGCATGTTGGTCTGGAGCCCGCTGGGCGGCGGCTTTCTGAGTGGGAAATACACGCGCGACAATATTGGCAAGGAAGGACGGCATGCGGCTTTCGATATCGTGCCGTTCGATCGAGAAAAGGGCTTCGACCTGATCGAAGCCATGCGGCCGATGGCTGAGCGCGCAGGATGCACAGTTGCGCAGCTCGCGCTCGCCTGGCTCTTGTCGAAGCAGGTGGTGACGAGCGTACTGGTGGGCTCCGCGAAACTGAGCCAGCTTGAAGACAATCTTGGCGCGGCGAAGGTCCGCCTCGATGTGGAAACGATACAGCAGCTCGATAAGCTGACCGCGCCGAAGGCGATCTATCCCGGATGGTTCAACGCGCGGCTCACGGACGCAAAGACGCGCGAGGGCCTCGCAGCTTCGACGGGGGCGTCATGAAGTTCGACCCGATGGCGCCGGAAACGCTGGAGCATCCCGGCGAGGCGTACTCCAAATTGCGCGCTGAATGCCCATTCCATCTCTACAAGGGGCCGGACTTCAAGTTCGCCATCACCAGCGACTATCGCGAGATCAAGGAGGAGATTCTTCAGGATAATCCGGTCTGGAGCTTTCGCTTCGGCAATGCGGCGAAGGACACCATCAGCGATGTCGGCTTCAAGACCGATCCGCCGTTCCACATGGCGTTCCGCGCCGCGCTCGCTCCGGGCTTCACGCCGAAAGCGCTGGCGAAATACGCCGCCGACATCGACCGCATTTCCGATGACTTGATCGCGAGCATGTTGGCGCTTCCCGAGCGCGAGGGCGACTTCCACGACCTCTTCGCATTGCCGCTGCCGTCGCGCCTGATGTGCGTCATGCTTGGCGCGCCGGAAGAAGACAATCTCCATTACAAGCGCTGGGCGGACATCCTTCAGGATCTTTTGTTTCATGACCCCAAGCCGGGTTCGTTCGAGCCGATCCTCAAGGAGATCTATCCGCACTTCAATGCGCATCTCGATGCGCGACAAGCGAAGCTGGAGGCGGCTGGCGTCGCCGCGCCGGACGCTTCGGTGCTCGGGACGGTGCTGCCAGACGACTTCATGTCGCGCACGATCATCGGCAAGGTCGAGGGACGGCCGCTGACGCGTGAAGAGCAGCTCAATGTCTGTCTCGCGTTTTTGACGGGCGGCCAGGAGACAACCATCTCGCTGATCGCCAACCTCGTCTGGCGCTTGCTGGAAACACCAGCGCTGTGGGAACGATTGAAGCGCGAACCTGAGCTTTGCGAGAACGCCATTGAGGAGAGCTTGCGCTTCGATCCGCCGGTGCTCGCCCACTTCCGCACCAGCTTGTGCCCAACCAAGATGCACGGGCAGGAGCTGCCGGAACGTTCGAAGCTGATGTTCTCGATCGTCGGGGCAAACCGCGATCCAGCCGTGTTCGAAGACCCGCAGAGCTTTCGCATCGACCGGCCGTTGGCGGAAACGCGCAAGCATCTTTCGTTCGGTGCGGGCGTTCATTTCTGCATGGGCGCGCCGGTGGCGCGGCTTGAGGCGAAGACGGCGCTGCCGAAATTGCTGAAGGCGTTTCCAAATCTGCGCCTCAACGGCGAGACAAAGCGCATCGGGTCGTGGATGCATTGGGGTCGCGTCAAGCTGCCCGTAGCGTGGGGTTAGGCGTGCTCGACAAAACGAAAATCGGCGCCGAGACGGAAGAGCGTGAGATCGCCGTGGAAGCGGGAATGCTGCGCTTGTTCTGTCAGGCGATCGGGGAGACCAATCCTATCTATCTAGACGATAGCGCCGCGCGCAAAGCGGGTTACCCCGCCATCCCGGCGCCGCCGACCTATGCCTCGGTGCTCGCCAATCTCGCGCCGCCGAAAGCCGATCTGGTGCTCAGCGTGCTGGGCGCGGATCTCGGGCGCATGTTGCATGGCGAGCAGGGCTTCACGCAGCACAAGCCAATTTTCGTCGGCGATCGCATACGACTGAAGCAGCGCATCGCCGACATCTATGACAAGAAGGGCGGCGCACTCGAATTTGTCGTGCTGGAAACCAGCGTCACCAATCAAGACGACGAACTCTGCGCGACAATGCGCACAGTCGCTGTGCTGCGGAATTGAAGCGATGGCCGTTGCAAAGACTTACCGCGAAGCGGTTCAGGGCGCCGAGTTGCCGTCTTTGACATTGCCGCCGGTCGATCCGCTGACGCTGGCGCTCTTTGCCGGCGGTTCTGGTGATCACAATCCGATCCATCTCGATCGTGAGTTCGCACGCAAAAACGGATTCGACGAAGTGTTCGCGCACGGCATGCTGTCGATGGCCTATCTCGGACGCTTGCTTTCCAACTGGGCGCCGCCCGAGCGCATCCGCGAATTCTCGACCCGCTTCGTGTCGATCACGCCGCTCCGCGCCGTGGTGACGTGTAGCGGGGATGTGACGGAGATTGCGGTGATCAGCGGCCGACGGTGCGCGAAACTGGCGCTGAAGACCGCGCTCGCGGATGGAACCGTCACGCTCTCCGGCGAGGCGCTGATTCAGCTCGATTGAGCGGCGAGACGATCGCGCCATAGTGCGCGACGGATTTTCCCGGAAGCGTCGCGCAACGTATCGTCTACGAAGGTGACGCCGTGCGGCATTTTGTGGGGCGCCAACCGTTCGCGCAGCGCCGCGAGAAGCGAGGTTTCGCTCCACGCCGGCGCATCGGCGCCCAGCTGTACGAAAGCGTGTGGGACGGCGTTCAAGTCAGGATGCGGCGCGGCCGCGACGACGCTGTCGAAAACGCCAGGAAAGGTATTGAGTTGCGCTTCGATCTCCGCGGGGAAGACGTTGACGCCGCCGCTGACGATCATGTCAGTGCGGCGGTCCGCGATGTAGAGATAGCCGTCTGCGTCGACCCGCCCCATATCGCCGAACGACGCCCAGTCGCCACGCCGTCGTGCCTCTGCCCCGATATAGCGGAATGTGGATTCTGGGCCGCCGGGGCGCAGGAAGTAGATTTCGCCGACCTCGCCGATTGGAAGCTCCGCGCCGTTCTCGTCCAGAATGCGAATCTTCACGCCTTGTCGCGGCAGGCCGACCGAGCCCGGATGGGCTAGCCATTCCTCGCCGCCGATAATGGTCGAGCCGATGCGCTCGGTTCCGCCATAGATTTCCCAAACGGCGTCGGCCCCGATCATGTCGATCCAAGCGCGCTTCACCGTTGGCGCGCAAATGCCGGCCATGTGCACGAGCGTTCGAATGCTTGAGATGTCATGACGCGCGCGAACTTCCGGCGCGAGCGCCGCGATGCGCGCCATCATCGTAGGTACGAGGAACGCCCAGCTGGCGCGATGCTTGGCCACCTCCGCCAGATAGCCTTCGGCATCGAAGCGGCCCATCTCGACGACATGACAGCCTTCGCCGAGAGCGGGGATCATCATGCCGAAGGGGGCGCTATGATAAAGCGGACCCGGATTGACGATCGTGGAATCTGGCGCGCGTCGGTGCCCTTGCTTCTCAATGCTCCAGAGCGTCGGGTTGGGATCGACGATAAGCTTCGGTCGTCCGGTGCTGCCGCCGCTCGTGGAAATTTTCCAACTGTTGGCGATTGCAAGCGGCGGCGGCGTTTCCGGCCGCCCGCCGAGTTCTGGCGTCATCAGCGGCGAGTCAGGCGTGAGCACGAGCTTGGGCGCCGCGAGCGCGACGATCTCGCCGAACTCGCGTGGCGTCAGCTTGTGTGAAACGTGGATCGGCGTCGCGCCGAGTTTCCAAATCCCATAGACGAATTCGTAGTAGTCCGCGCCATTTGGGATCGCGACGATGACCACGTCATTGTGACCGACGCCGGCGTCCTGCAACTGCCACGCGCGTTGATTGGAGCGCTTTTCCAGTGCGGCGCGCGTGACCGCGCGCAGCGGAAGGGTGAGTGCAATGCGGTCAGGGTCGCGCGCGGCTTGCGCGGCCAGGAGAAGCGCCATCGGCGCGCCCTCCATCGCGGCTCCGCTGGGATCGAGGAGCGTGTGGGTCGCCATCATTCGATATTGTTGGGCATGGGACCGGCGATCCTGCCGTTATCTCCGTCGTAACGCCAATCGCCGATGCGATGGATCGGGCATTCGGTTCGGCTCGACGGGGCAAGTGAGTTAGCTTAGCTGACAAGGGTTAGGCGAGACGCAGAGTCAGATGACGGTACGAGAGCAAACTTCGCTCAGCGGCGGCCCGATCCCGCTCTATCACCAGCTTGAGCAGGAGCTGCGCGCCCGCATTGCGGCCGGCGAGTTCAAGGCTGGTGAAGCGTTGCCCACGGAAGAGCGCATCTGCCTGCAATATGGCGTCAGCCGCATCACCGTGCGGCGCGCTCTCGACGCTCTGATCGCGGAAGGTCTCATCACCAAGCGCCGCGGCGTCGGTTCGTTCGTGACGCCGTCGGCGCATGGCGTCCGCTCCGTGCGGCTCTCGGGTTCGCTCGACGAGTTTCTCGCCTCCGCGGGCACGTTGGCGACCAAGGTTCTCTCGATGCAGGAAACTGACGCCCCGGAAGAGGCTGAGAAGGGCTTGCGCTTGGAGCCCGGTTCGCGCTGCACCCGTTTGGAATTGTTGAGCTATCTGGAAGGTGCGCCGCTGGGGCACCACGATCTCTTCTTGCCCTTGGCGGTGGGGCGGCGGGTTAAGCCGGCCGACGTCGGCCAAAGGCTTCCGGTCATCCGCATGGTCGAAGACAAGCTGGGCGTGCGCGTGGTCCGCGCGGAACAATTCTTGGAAGCCGACGTCGCCGGCCCCGCCGCGGCGGAGCACCTTGGACTCCAAGAAACCACCCCGGTCCTCAAAGTGACGCGCATCTACTACGACACCACGGGCGCGCCGGTGGAGATGATCGTCGCCCGCAATCACCCTGAGCGCTATCGCTTCTCGATCGACTTCGTGGCGCGGCCGAAGGCCGTCTAGGGACAGCGCTGTCGTTCGAAAAATCGTGGCTCGTTCGAAAAATGTGTTAGAACCCCTTGCTCTGCCCTTAGTTGTTATGACAACATGTCATTATAACCACTAAGGGAGGAAGTCGATGGCACGGTCTCTGGACCCTAAGAAGATCAAGTCGGCCCGCCGGGCGCTTGAAGTGCTTGAGTATTTCCAAGGCGATCGAACCGAGGCCACGGTGATGGATATCGCCCGGTCCATGGGCTACCCGCAGTCGAGCACTTCAGAGCTGCTTAGCTGCCTTGTGGCGCTCGGCTATCTCACCCGTGATCGCTCTGCGAGGACCTATCGCCCGACCGCGCGGGTCGCCGTGCTCGGCGCGCGCGTGCAGCCAAAGCTTTTCCGCGCCGGCTCGCTGTTGCCGACGATGGACGAATTGGCGCGGGAGGCCGGCGCAACGGTCGTGCTCGGCAATCGCGTCGGACTCGACATCCAATATATTCATGCGTCGTCGACGCCGGAGGCGGAATTGCGTTTGTCGGAAGGCGTGACCGCTCCGATGGCGCATTCGGCGATGGGCAAGGCGGTTCTCGCCGCGATGGATCGCAATTACGTGCGCAAGCTGATGCATCGGGTCAATGCGGAGAGCGCGCCCGAAACGCGCGTGCCCTTCGAGACGATGGCGCAGCAATGCGACGAAACCGTCACGCAAGGCTACGCCGTCGCCGAAGAGTTCGGTGGGCGCATGGTCGCGATGTTGCTATCGCATAGCGGCGACGAAGGCTTGGCGCTGGGCATGCTATTGACGGACGAACAGTTCGAGCAGCGGCGCGATTATTTCGTGCAAGCCTTGCGCGGCGCTGTCGCGCGCCTCGCGCCTTCGACTACGGCGCCGCGCTACGCGCCGGCCCGCACCGCCGAACGCGCGCCCATGCACATGATGGGCTGAACCTGGGATTTGGAGCGGCGGCTTGGGACGTTCAAATCGTTCCCGTGCCGCCCAAGATCACCACGGACTGGCTCGACAGCACGCCGCCATTGCCGTGCGCCAAGGCGATTTCGGCGTCGGCGATCTGTCGTTCTCCAGCTTCACCGCGGAGCTGACGTACCGCTTCGATCAGCGTGAAAATGCCGTTCATGCCTGGATGCACGCAGGACAAGCCGCCGCCATGCGTGTTGACCGGGAGCGCGCCGCCCGGCGCGATGCGGCCGCCTTCCACGAAATGCGCGCCTTCGCCCTTCGCGCAGAAACCGAGATCTTCGAGGAAGAGAAGCGTGTTGATGGTGAAGGCGTCGTAGAGTTCGAGCACATCGATGTCCGCTGCTTTGACGCCGGCTTGCGCATAGGCTCGCGCCGCAGCGCGCGCCGCACCGGTGGTCGTGAGATTTGGCATCCATGCAATCTCGCGGTGGGTCGTTTCCGACGCGGCGCCCAACACCGAGACGGGGCGGCGAGTCAAATCCCGGGCCCGATCGGAGCGTGTCATCACCAAGGCGCCCGCGCCGTCCGTTACGAGGCAGCAGTCGAGCACCGAAAGCGGGTCGGAGACCATCCGCGAGGCGAGGTAGGCGTCCATGGTCAGCGGCTCGCGCTTGAACGCTTCGGGATTGAGCTGCGCCCACGCGCGTGCTGCAAGCGCGACCTCGCCGAACTGTTCGCGGCGAGCGCCGAACTCATGCATGTAGCGCGCGGCTGCGAGCGCATAGGAAGAGACCGGATTCAAAGGCGCGTAGGGCGCCTCGTACGTCATCGGCCGCACCGTATTCACAAGCTTGCCTGCGGCCGTAGCCTGGTTGCTGCCGTAAGCGATAAGCGCCACGTCGATTGCACCGGCCGCCAGGAGCCAGGCGGCGGTTTCGACATAGACCTCGAACGAGGAGCCGCCGAGGCGGTTGTTGTCGAGCACTTTGGGTTGGATGCCCAGATATTGCGCGAAGGAAAGCCCGCCCAGCGTGTCGGTCGAATGGCAGAAGAAGAGTCCATCGACGTCTGAAAGCCTGAGACCGGCTTGCGCGAGCGCGGCGACGCTGGCTTTGGCGGCCAGGTCGGACGCTTCGTAGCCGGGCGCCTTGCCCACGCCGAATGTCGCCGCGCCGACGATGGCGGTCTTTCCGCGCGGAAATGCGTCGCTCATGGCGCC
This sequence comes from Caulobacterales bacterium, assembly GCA_035548735.1. Classification (GTDB taxonomy): domain Bacteria; phylum Pseudomonadota; class Alphaproteobacteria; order Caulobacterales; family Aquidulcibacteraceae; genus Vitreimonas. Next base: position 58,638 of record DASZSK010000180.1, read on the forward strand.
GTCTCCGCGGGAACGAACACGATGAAGGGCTCTTCGCCGGCGACGATCTTCGCGCGTACGGCCATGCCGATGCGGACTGCTTCTGGGGCCACGCCTTCGACGCGGCTCATCATGCGCGGACCTTCCGCGAGATCGACAAGCGCCACATTGTAGCTGGGCTCTGGCGGCTTCTTGCGCACGACGGTTGTCGAATAGACGCGGCCTTCGCCCGAGGCTTCCACCCACTCCAGCTCGGCGCCGTCCCCAGGCCCAGCGACGCGCGGATAGAACACGTAGCGCCCGTCGCTCTGGGCGCGCTGAATCATGAAGCGGCCCTCGCGCAGGAAGGCGAGGAATTGCTGATCGGGCCCGGTGTCCGACATTGTTCAGTTTCCGCGATAGGTGGGCTTGCGTTTCTCTTTGAAAGCCGTCGTGCCCTCCTTGAAGTCTTCCGTGGTGACCATGAGCGGCTGGATATTGGCCTCGAAATCGAGCGCTTGCTCGAACGTCTGCGCCGAGGCCGCATCAAGTTGGCGTTTGGCCATGCCGATGGCGATCGTCGGCGATTGTGCGAAGCCTTTGGCCAGTTCCAGCGCTTTCGGCATGACTTCGGCCGCGGGAAGCGCATAGAGCGCGAGGCCCAGTTGCTGCGCTTCCGCACCGCTTACGAAACGCCCGGAAAAGAGGATCTCCTTGGCGCGCTGCAGCGGCACATAGCGCGTCAGCAGAAACGCGGCGCCGCCATCGGGTGCTAGGCCAATGTGGCGGAATGCGAACTGGAAGCGTGCATCATCGGCGGCGACGACGATGTCGCAGGCGAGCGCCATGGCCCAGGACATGCCGATACATACGCCCTTCACCGCCGCGATCACCGGCTTGTTCGTCTGCGCGACGGCGCGACACATGCGGTGCATATGGCGCATGCGCATCAGCGAGCCGCGCGTGCCGCCGCCGCCCATCTCGCTCACATCCGCGCCGGCGCTGAAATCTCCGCCCTCGCCGGTGAAGATGATGGCGCGGACCGCGTCGTCGTCCTGCGCCTTTTCGAAGGCCTGCTGGATGTCGGTTCGCATGGCGAGGAGAATGGCGTTCTTCCGCTCCGGACGGTTGATGGTGATCGTGGCGATCCCATCGGCGACGCTGTAGTCAATGCCCATTGCGTACTCCGCTTTCTTCGGCGACCTCTGCTTACTATCATCCCCCGGGCGGCGACAGGCTTGAGCGTAAAAGTCCGCTTCCGGGCACAGGCCATATCGCGGCTGCGATAGCCTGGAAAACCGACGCGCTCATCGCTTGTTCGGGCCGCAGCGGGAGGCAATGTGGCGCCCGTGCAGACGTTTTCGATCCGCCCGTTCGAGCCGCCCGTCGACGCGGCCGCCGTACGTGCGGAGGTGCGCGCGTTCCTGGCCAAACATCAGCCCAAGGGCGACGCTGCGTCGCGCTGCAATTGCTGGGCTGTCGGCGATCCGGATTTCACGAAGGCGCTCGGGCGCGCCGGCTATATCGGCATGATCTGGCCGAAGCGCTATGGCGGGCATGAACGCCATCCACTCGAGCGGTACATCGTCCTTGAGGAATTGCTCGCCGCCGGCGCACCTGTCGGCATGCACTGGATCGCCGATCGCCAGGGCGGGCCGCTTCTCTTGCGCTACGGCTCGGAGGCGCAGCGCCAGCAATTGTTACCGCGCATGGCCGCTGGCGAGCTTTACACCTGCATCGGCATGAGCGAGCCCGGCAGCGGCTCGGACCTCGCGTCGGTGCGTACGCGTGGCGAACGCGTCTCCGAGGGCTGGCGCGTGAACGGCCAGAAGGTCTGGACCACAAATGCGCACAACGCCGACTACATGATCGCGCTGGTGCGTACGGGCGAGGGCAGCCAGCGACAGGAAGGGCTCACCCAATTCCTGATCGATATGAAGGCGCCGGGCGTTGTCGTGCGGCCGATCATCGATCTGGTCGGCGGGCACGACTTCAACGAGGTGTTCCTGGAGGACGTGCTCGTCGCCGACGACATGCGGGTTGGCGAAGAAGGCGCGGGTTGGAAACAAGTTACGGCGGAATTGTCGCTCGAACGCTCGGGCCCTGAGCGCTATCTTTCGAGTTATGCGCTGCTTGTTGAGTTCATTCGCCTCGCCGGCGCCGAGCCCTCTCCAGCCCTGGCTGCGACTATCGGTCAACTGACGGCCGAACTGTGGACGCTGCGGCACATGTCGCGTTCGACCGCGGCGAAGCTCGCGGCGGGTGAAGATCCCGCGCTCGAAGCCGCCATCGTCAAGGATCTCGGCAACAGTTTCGAACAAAACTTGCCGCGTGTCGTGCAGGCGATCAGCGACGTCGACCTGTCCGCGGACAGCGATTTCGCCCGCGCGCTGGCGCTTCTGCTCCAGGTGTCTCCGTCCTTCTCGTTGCGCGGCGGAACGCGTGAGATTTTGCGCGGCATCATCGCGCGGGGGCTGGGGCTGCGATGAGCGAAAGCCAGCCCCTGTTGCTTGAAACGGCCGAGCGCTTGTTTGCGGAGGTAAACGCCGCTGCATTCGATGCAGCCTGGGCGAAAACATCCGAACTCGGCCTCGACGGCCTTCTTGTTTCGGAAAGCGAAGGCGGCTTCGAGGGCGATTGGGACGACGCCTTCGCCGTCGTGCGCCGCGCAGGCGCGCACGTGCTGGCGATGCCGGTCGGCGAGGCAATCGTCGCCGCGCATCTGGCGACGGGCGCCGGCTTTCCGCGCGATGGATTTGCGACGCTCGCTGGGCGCGCCGTCGGCGATATCGATGTGAAAGGACGTTTCAGCGGGCGGCTTGAAGCGAGCGCTTGGGGGGGCGACGCGCGCAACGTCCTCTTCGACACGCCCGAGGGGCTTGCTTGCGCGGCTGTCGCGGACGCGCGTGTGGAGCGTCGCCTCAATCCCGCCGGCGACGCCCGGGATACGCTGATTTTCGACGGCGCTTCGGTTCGGCGGGCCGACAGCGCGATCAGCGTCGTTGCTGCCGGCGCTTTCGTTCGCATCGCGCAGATCGCCGGCGCACTCGATGCAGCGCTGGCTTTGTCCATCCAATACGCCAACGAGCGCAGTCAGTTCGGCAAGCCGATCGGCAAATTCCAGGCGGTGCAGCAAGCGCTCGCCTTGTTCGCGGAGGAAGCGGCGGCGGTGAATTGCGCGGGGCAAGCCGCGGCGCGCGCGATGGATCGCGGCGAGGCGCGATTCGAGATCGCCGCCGCCAAGGTCCGCGCCAATATGGCGGCTGCGATCGGAGCGGCGACTGCGCACCAGGTGCATGGCGCCATTGGTTTCACCCAAGAGCACGGCCTGCACCGATTGACCCGGCGCTTGGTGTCATGGCGATCGGAGTTCGGAAGCGAGCGGTTCTGGGCCGAACAGATTGGCGCGAGCGTGTGCGCGTGCGGCGCGGAGGCGTTGTGGCCGTTTCTCACCGCGCGCGGCGATACGGCTTGAAGAGGATCGTGAATGACCAAGGCAGTAATTGTCTCGACCGCCCGCACGCCGATCGGCAAAGCGTTTCGCGGCGCGCTGAACAACACCCATGGCGTCGAAATGGGCGGCCACGTCGTGCG
>DASZSK010000181.1:0-16722 GCA_035548735.1 Caulobacterales bacterium
GGGTTGCGGCGCAGCGCGCGCGGCTTCGCGGTCGCGCGCCATGCGAGCGCGCGCAGCGCCAACCTCCAGTTCTTCCGCCTTCGCCCAGGCGGCGTCGGCTTGCGGATCGTTCGGATACTTCTGCGCCCACTTCTTCCACGCCGCGCCATCCTCCGAACCCTGCAGCGCCGCGAGTTCGCCAAGGCCCGGCCGATCGAGCTTGCGCCCGACAGCGTCGGCGATTTTGCGCCATCCCGCGTGCGCGGGCTCGCCGTTCCAGCCGGCCAGGCTCTCGGCGTGATACATGTTGAACGGCGGCAGAAGCGTGCACGGCTCCATCATCGCCGCCACCAGCACGCCGCGCTGGCGGCCGATCTCGGCTTCGCCGCGCACCCATTCCGAGGCGACCGCCGCAGGCGACCAGCAGACGATCTGCGCCCGGCAGGTCTGGATCACGTCATGAATCTCTTCGGTGAACGGACGATCCGGTTGCAGCCGCTCGTCGAACCAGACGTCGACGCCCAAGCCGCGCAGCGACTCCGCCAGCGGCCGCATCCGCTCGCGTTCGTCCTGCTTATAGGAAATGAAGACCTCGCTCATCGCCTCCCCCAAGGCTTGGACCTTTCGAGGCCCGCCCAGCCTTGCCGCCCAGCTCGTGCTTATGAAATCAGGCCGGGCCGGGCAACATTGAGGCGAGAAAGGCTTCGTGCGCGCCCGCCGAAGCGCCCTATATTCAAAGCACACCAACAAGGACGCGCCATGGCCGACACGCTTCACACCGCCGATATCGCCGCCGAAATGGATTGGGAGGCCGCCGGCCGCATCCTCGACAACGCGGCCAAGGGCGCCGACGACGCCGAGCTGTTCGCCGAGGACAGCCGCTCGGAAAGCTTCCTCTGGGATGATGGCCGGCTCAAATCGGCGACCTTCGACGCCAGTCAGGGTTTCGGCGTGCGCGTCGTCGCCGGCGAGCGTGCGGGGTACGGCCACGCCAGCGTGCTCGATGAAGACGCCATCGCCCGCGCAGCCGAAGCCGCCGCCAGCGTGAAGCTTGGCCATGACGGGACGCTCGATGTCTCGCCGCCGCGCACCAATCGCAAACTCTACGCAGACCTCGATCCGATCGAAGCGCCGCTGTTCACGGACAAGACGGCGCTTTTGGCCGAGATCGACGCTTATTGCCGCGCCAAGGATTCGCGCGTTGTGCAGGTGGCGGTCTCGCTCGCCGGCTCGCGCCGCGCGATTTCGATCCTACGCCCGGACGGCCAACGTTTCGAAGACGCGCGCCCGCTTGTACGCGTCAACGTGTCGATCACCGTCGAGCGCGACGGTCGACGCGAGTCGGGCTCCTCCGGCGCCGGCGGCCGCCAAGGCTACGAGGTCTTCATCGCGCCGGACCGCTGGAAGGCGCTGGCGGACGAAGCGCTCAGGATCGCGCTGGTGAACCTCGACTCCATTCCTGCGCCAGCCGGCGAGATGGACGTCGTGCTTGGCCCCGGCTGGCCGGGCGTGCTTTTGCACGAAGCCGTCGGGCACGGGCTCGAAGGCGATTTCAATCGCAAGGGCTCGTCCGCATTCGCCGGCAAGATCGGCGAGCGCGTCGCGGCGCCGGGCGTCACCGTCGTCGACGACGGCACGTTCGAGAACCGGCGAGGCTCCCTCACCATCGATGACGAAGGCACGCCGACCGGGCGTACGGTTTTGATCGAAGACGGAATTCTCAAGGGATATCTGCAGGATCGCATGAATGCGCGGCTGATGGGCGTCGCTCCCACGGGCAATGGACGCCGCGAAAGCTACGCCCACCGGCCGATGCCGCGCATGACCAACACGTTCATGACCGCCGGCGACAAAGACCCCGGCGAAATCCTCGCGCGCCTGAAAAAGGGCGTTTACGCGGTGAATTTCGGCGGCGGCCAGGTCGACATCACCTCCGGCAAGTTCGTGTTCCAATGCACCGAGGCCTACCTCGTGGAAGACGGCAAGATCAAAGCGCCGATCAAGGGCGCGACTTTGATTGGCGATGGCCCCTCGGCGCTGACGCGCGTGACCATGGTCGGCAACGATCTCAAACTCGATGACGGCGTCGGCACGTGCGGCAAAGGCGGACAGAGCGTGCCGGTCGGCGTCGGCCAGCCGACGCTTTACATCGAAGGTCTGACCGTCGGCGGCGCCGCTTAAGCGCGTGAGAATCGCGCGACTCACACGCGATTCTCCGCGGTGAGTCGCACGAGATTCGAACCTTCACCGTCTTCGCGCAGCGCATTTTGCGTTCCGCATGCGCAATCGACCGCGTTAACGGAGATGAACGGCGCACGTCGCTTTTTTGTTTATTTAGCGCGGAAAAATGCATGTTTCGCGACGATAGCGTTTCGTGCGCGCATCAAAAGCTTTCAGCGAGAATTCGACGAGAGCTTTGACAAGTAACTTTTCTCGCGAGATGTTTTCGTCGTTCCACCTGTTGGGGAGGCCATACATGGCGAAGAAAGTTGCGAAGAAGGCCGCGAAGAAAGCCGCGAAGCCTGCGAAGAAGGCGAAGAAGAAGTAGTCTTCTTTTCCCATTCGACTTTTCAGAACGCCGTCGAGCTCACGTTCGACGGCGTTTCGTTTTGGCCGGCGCAATCGTGAGACGCCCGCTCTCCAACGCGACACCGTTTTTCGTTTTCACTCAGCTGCGCCGCCCCAGCTTCGGCGGCGACGACCGGCCATCGGGCGATCATCCGCTGCAGAAATCTTGAACGCCTCGCATCCGCCGTGCGCGGGGTCCGCATCCTCCTCATGTCGCGACGGACAAGAATGCGACGAACGTGCGTGGTCTTTTTGCCGTTAATCGATAAGACCTACCGCATAACAAAAAGAACATGGGGGACGAGGTTTATGCTGAAGCGCACGCTGTTGACGGCCCTGGCCATCTCCGGCGCGGCTTATGCGCAGGACGCGCAGCCGAACCAACAAGGCCAGACGTTTTCGGCGCCGGAATGCCCGCCGCAGCCTTGCCCGGTCTCACCCGCGCAGAGCGGCGACCGCGTCAGCTATCCTGCCTCCTTCTTCGCCCGCTTCACGCCGCAGACCGCGCTCGACATGGTCAACCAGACGCCGGGCTTCTCGCTCAATGGCGGCGACGGCCGGCGCGGTTTTTCCGGTTCGGTCGGCAACGTGCTGATCGACGGTCTGCGGCCCATCGCCAAAAGCCAGTCCATCGACAGCATTCTCTCTCATGTTCCCGCAGCGCAGGTGGTGCGCATCGAGCTGCTGCGCGGCGCGGAAGTCGCCGGCGACGCTTCGGGCCAGGCGGTGCTCGTCAACATCGTCCGCACGCCGACCGCCGGCAGCGGCGTCTATGACCTCCAGGTCGAATATTCCGGGCAAAACCAGGATCGCCCGCAGCCGGGCGCAGACATTTCCTACAACGGCCGCAGCGGTCAGTTCGAATGGGGCGTCGGCTACAAGCTCAACTCCCAGAACCGCGATCTACCGGGCGAACGCCGCTACTATGACGGCGCAGGCGTCTATACCGGACGCGCGCTCATCACCAATCCCCGCAATCTCTGGGATCCCTATTACAGCGGCAACCTTGCCTTCCCTCTGCTCGGCGGACGCTTCAGCGCCACCGGCATGATCAATCCGGACTGGTTCAATTCGCAGCAGCAGCACTTCCGCTTCCGCGATGCCTCCGACACGCCGACCGGCGCGTTCGACACGCGGTGGAAGGAAGAAGGCACGCTGTCGGAAGTCGGCCTGAACTATGACCGCGACATCAGCGGATGGACGTTGGGCCTCGTCGGGCTGCGCACGCAGCACCCCTACCAATATCACGAAGACGCCAAGAGCAGCGATGCGATGGGCGTCGTGCAGGAGCGAACGATCCAGCACCAAAATCGCGAGACCATTGAAAGCATCGTGCGCGGCACGCTCTCACGCCCGCTCAACGCGCACAACCGCATCGAATTCGGCGGCGAGGGCGCCGTGAACACGCTCGACTCGCGCTACTCGCTGACGGTCGACGACGGCGCGGGACCGGTCCTTCAGACCATCCCGAACTCCAACGTGCGCGTGGAAGAAAAGCGCGCGGAATTCTTCGGCGTGCACACATGGCGTCCGAACGATCATTGGTCGCTGGAAAGCCGCCTCGCCTGGGAGACCTCGACCCTCACCTTCACCGGCGACGCCAACCAGGAAACCGACCTCTCCTTCTGGAAACCGTCGCTGCAACTGGCGCGCACCTTCGGCGGCTCCAACCAAGTGCGTTTGCGCGTCTATCGCGACGTCGGCCAGCTCAATTTCGACGATTTCGTCTCGCGCACCTCAATCTCCGACAATCTGATCAATGGCGGCAATCCCGACCTCAAGCCGCAAACCGATTGGCGCGCGGAATTGGGCGGCGATCTGCGGTTCCCCGGCGGCGCGGCGCTCAGCTTTGCGCTGACGCATCACCAGATCAGCGATGTGAACGATCTCGTGCCGCTTACGGCCATCATCCCCAACCCGGACGACGACCCAGGCGTGACCGGCGATGAGTTCACCACCATCACCTTCGACGCCCCCGGCAACATCGGAAACGCCAAAGCCTGGAGCCTGACGTTCAATCTCTCGGCGCCCTTGGCGCCAATTCTCCCAGGCGCGCGCGTCACCATCGACGGCGAGTTCTGGGAGACGCATGTCACCGATCCGGTCACCGGCCGCGAGCGCATCATTTCGTGGCAGCCGGAATCCAACGTCACCGTCTCATTCCGCCAGGACTTCCAGAAGCAGCACTGGTCCTGGGGCGTCGAGTATCAGAAGCAAGGCGAGTCGCGCGGCTATCGCCTGCACGACATCGACACCCAGGAAGAAGGCCCGTGGATGGATCTGTGGTGGGAGACGACGGCTCTGCCGCGCCACGCGAAGCTGCGGATTTGGGCGGCCAATATCGGCGACGGACGGGTGCTGCGCGACCGCCGTTTCTTCGACCCCGATCGCAACGGCGTCCTGGCTTCCTACGAGCTCACGAACCGCCGGTTCGCCACCGGCCCGTGGCTCACGGTGGAACTCAGCGGCACGTTCTAGGGCGCGCATTGAAGTCGGCGCGCGATCCCGGCTAAGTGCAGCCCCATGAAGACGATGATCTGGATCGCCTCGTTCTTCGCCCTCGCGGCTTGCGCGGCGGCGACCGCAGAAGCGCCGCCGCTCTCGAGCGACGCGCAAATTGCGGCGGCGGAGCAGGAACCGCTCGGGCAGATGGCGATGGAGGGGCGTTGGAACGAACCGTTCGCGCCGTTCAAAGTGATGGACGACATCTATTATGTCGGCACTGCCGGCGTGAGTTCCTGGCTCATCACCACGCCGCGCGGCGATGTCTTGATCGATGGCGGCGTGCCGCAGACGCCCCCGCAGATCATCGCCAACATACACGCCCTCGGCTTCGACATCCGCGACGTGAAATATCTTCTGAACAGTCACGCGCATTTTGATCACGCCGGGGGGCTCGCGGCGCTGCAGCGCGCCAGCGGCGCTCAAATGGTTGCGAGCGAAGGCGACAAGCCCGCGCTTGAGGCGGGGCACGTCGATTACGGGCCGACCGCCGGCGTGCAATTCCCGCCGATCCGCGTCGATCGCGTCGTCGGCGAAGGCGATACGCTAAGCCTTGGCGGCGTCACGCTCACCGCCCACATGATCCCTGGCCACACGCGTGGATGCACCGGTTGGAGCATGGACGCACATGGCGCCGACGGCGCGCTGCACCACGTCTTCTTCCATTGCAGCGCGACCGTCGCGGGTGCGAGCCTCGTTCCCGAAGCGTACCCTGGCATGATCGCCGCCTATCGCACCACGTTCGCGCGCGTGCGGACGATTGAAGCCGACGTCTTCCTGGCGCCGCACGCGGGTTTCTTCGATCTCCAGGAGCGGCGCGCGCGCCAGCTCGCCGGTGACGCAAACGCCTTCGTCGACGCCGGCGCGCTGCAGCGCTTCAACGACGAGATGGAACGGCAATTCAACGAAGAATTGGCGCGTCAACAGGCGGTGGCGGCGGCGCGCTAGCGGCCGCCATGCTCTAAGCGGACAACTTCTTTGCTGCACCCGCATTGGCGGGGCCGCATCGCGCCGGCTTATGACTAAGGCGCGATGACAGAAAAAAGCTCCGATCTGCGCGAGCGCGTCCGCGCCGTGCTGGCGCCGATCGCCGCCAATGCCGCCCGCGCCGAAGAAGAGCGGCGCATCCCGGACGAAAACATCGCGCTCTTGAAAGAAACCGGCCTCTTCCGCGCTTTCATGCCCCGCCGCTACGGCGGGCTCGAGCTGCGCATCGAAGAATATGGACCCTGCATCGTCGACATTTCCGGGGCGTGCAGCGCCACCGGTTGGGTGGCCGGGCTGCTGGCGCAGCACGTGCACGCGCTGGCGCTCTTCCCGCGCGAATTGCAGGACGAATTGTGGGCCGATGACAACGATACGCTGGTGGGGTCCTCGGTGGCGCCCATCAATGTCGCCGAACCGGCGGACGGCGGCGTCCATCTCTCCGGCCGCTTCGGCTTCTCCAGCGGCTGCGACCACGCGCAATGGTATGTATTGGGCTTCAGGCATCCGGGCCACAAGCCGCCGCTCGAGCGCCATTACGGCGTCGTGCCGCGCAGCGCTGTGAAAATCGTCGACGATTGGGACACGCTCGGCATGCGCGGCACCGGCAGCAAGTCGCTCCTGCTCGACCGCGCCTTCATTCCCGATCATCGCATGGAGGCGATCTTCGCGCTTAACAGCGGCCAATCGAAAGGTTTTGGCTCGAACGAGAGCCCGATCTATCACGCGGCGTTCGTGCCGCATTTCAGCATCGGCTTCGCCGCCGTCGCCATCGGCGCGGCGCGGCGGATGGGCGATGTGTACGCCGAGAAGATCAAGACTCGCATCAAGGCCTATACCGGCGCCGCCGCCACGGCGCGGGCGCCGGCTTCGATGCGGCTCGGCCGCGCGGCGCACGCCACCGGTGCGGCGCGGGCGTTTTTGGAGAAGGATTGGCGCGCCATCGATACGCGCTGCTTCAGCGGCGAGATGCCCTCGGTCGACGAACTGATGCGTTGGCGCACCAATCACGGCTTCTGCATCCAGCTCGCGATCGATGCCGCCGATACGCTGATGAACGGCTCAGGCGCCGGCGCATGGTTCGCGACCAGCGAAATGCAGATGCTGTGGCGCAACGTGCATATGTGCGGCGCGCACGCCGGCACGGACTACGATACGCTGAGTGAAATCTACGGCCGCCACCTGTTGGGGCTGGAGCTCGATCCGACGCTCTAGGCTCTGCCGGAGCTGAAGAACGGATCGAAGCAGCCGACGATCAGACGTTTCGCATCGAATGGCGGCTCGCCCAAACTGTCGAGCAGACCGCTTTCGTGCAGGCGCGCTTCGCCTTCTTCCAGGCTCTCCTTGTCGCGCCAGATCTTCCACGCCAGCACGATCAGTTCGTCCTCCTCAGCTTTCACCGCGCGGCGGAAATCGGTCTCTTTGCCGAGCGGAATCTGATCGCCGAGCGCTTCGACCACTTCGATGCAGCCGAACTGCTTGAGGATGTCCGCGCTCGCCCGCGCCCATTCCTTATAGGCGTCGAGCCTGCCCTTCGGCACCGGGATCACGAAGCAGGTGATATACATCGCGGTCTCCTCTCGGCCGCGATCTTACCGCCCTGGCCCTCCGCCCTTGCGGGTGACGCGGCGCTTGGCGATCGGCGCGGGATCGGGATCGAACATCGGGTTCGGGTCCCATTGCTCCTTGAACGGCGCGTCCTCGAGATAGTCCGGCAGCCGCGCGCTCATCGCCTTGTCGCCCGAGACGGCGATCACCTGCCGATCCTTCGACATGTTGCGCAGCACGTCGGCGTCGATGTCGCCGATCAGATCGGCGCTTTCCTTCGCCATCAAATGGTTGGCGACGCCGAACAGCTGAAACACGCCGGCATTGTTGAAGATCGTGCGCCAGTCCTTGGGATAGAGCCGCTGCAGCTGCGATAGATCCTGGAAGAACGGCCACACCTGCAAGCCGTAGCCGCGCAGCAGCGTCATCGATTGACGCAGCGGACCGAACTCGCCGAGTTGCGCGCACTCATCCAGCAGAAACAGCGTCGAGCGCTTCGGGCGGCGCTTGCGGCCCATCACCGTCAGCATCAGCGCGCCGACCCACAAGCGCAGCAAGGCGCCGTGGCTTTCCAGTTTGTCCGGCGGGATGACGATGTAGATCGTCATCGGATCGCCACGGCGCACCGCCTCAAGTGAAATCGTCGAGCGCGTCAGCGAGCGCAGCGCTGAGTCCGAGTTCACCACCTTCAGATAACTCTGCGCGGTCGAAAGAATCCCCGAACGCGTCTGCTCCGTGATCGGCAGGAACGACGAGATGTTCTGCTTCGACAGCCGGTTGAGCGGCTCGTTGTTCTCAATGAGCGCGGCGAGATTGTAGACCGCGTCGTCGCTCATCAGAATTTCGCGCACCTTGCCGAAATGGCGTTCGCTCGACGCGCACGTCTCGGCCACCGCGGCGATTACGCCGGCCATCAGCGAGCGGCCCCAATTGTCCCAGAAGGGCTCCTTGTGAAAACCTGCGTCGCCCGCGAGCAGCGAGGCGAGCATTTCCGCGTCCGCGTCGAGCAACGCCCCGGGGCGATCGAACAGATCGAACGGATTGAGACTGTCCGTCTTGCGGGACACCGCGCCGAACGGATCCAGGAGGCGCACCTCCTGGCCCATCTCCTTCCGGCGGCGGGCGGTGACGTGCCACGTCTCGCCCTTCGGATCGATGACGATCACCGAGCCCTCGAAGCGCAGCAGATTGGGGATGATGACGCCGCGGCCCTTCCCCGCGCCGGTCGGCGCGATGGTCACCAGGTGACGGTCTTCACCATAAAGGATCGGCGCTTCTCCCGCCGGCGCCTCGATCGGCGCGCGCGGCGTGGTGAATCCGATCGGATCGCGTACGGTCTCGGCGCCGCGCCAGCCCAGCAGCAGGTCCATCACCTCCGGCCTCGTCTGAACGCCTTCGGCCGGTTTCTTTTTGGCGCGGGCGTTGCGGGGCCGGGACATTCGGGACGCCTCCAGTCGGCCAAATCGGCCGTGACTCAGATGTAATCATTCGATCAGGGCCGGACATGAGCCTGATTGGGGCGGAGCGGCGCCAATTTTCCCCTGTCCGGCGACGCCCTGGGCGTCCCTTGCCTGCACTCTACAACAACCGGAAACGAGGTCGGGTGCAACGCCCGCCAACCGAAATTTGAGAATCAAAAGCGGTTCGCCCGCCTCCGGTGCGGAAAAACACCGCATCCGGAGACAAGCATCTGAAATATCACGGAATTTCCGTCACATTGGCCGGCGCCGCCGCTGTGGGCTTGGCGTCCCGCATAAGGCGCACCAGGAGCGGCGTCGCAAGAAGCAGCACGACCCCAACTCCGACCGCGGTCCAGCCCACTTTGCCGCCCACGGTGACAAAGGCGCGCATCGAAGCCGCCGGATCAACGACGCGTCCGCCGAACGTCTCCGTCGACATGGCGCTGGCGATCAGACCGGCTGCAAACAGCCCGAGCGACGTCGCCAAGAACCAGAGCCCCATCATCATGCCGACGAGTCGCGGCACAGAGAGCCGCGTCACCATCGAGAGCCCGACCGGCGAAAGGCAGAGTTCGCCGATCGTCTGCAGCAGATAGAGCAGCGCCATCCATTGCAGGCCAATGAGATAAGCCGCGTCGTGGAATTGCGTGCCAAAGATGAGTGCCAGATTGGCGCCGCCGACGAAGATGAGGCCGAGCGCGAACTTCACCGGCGTCGGCGGTTCGAGCTTCATCTTGCCGAGGCCAATCCAGATGGCGCTGAAGATCGGCGCGAGCACAATGATCATCACAGCGTTGAAGAACTGCACCTGCTCCGGCGGCATCACCCAATTGGTGAACGGGACATGCCGGTCGATGTTGGAGTCGGCGAAAAAGGTGAGCGATGTTCCCGCGCCTTCGAACAAGGCCCAGAACAGCGCCGACACCAAGCACAGAATGACCGCGACGATCATCTTGCCGCGCTCGGCGCCCTTGAGCGCGATCAGCGAATAGAGAAACACCGCGCCAAATCCCAGCGCGTACACCGACAAGAGCAGCGCATTCACGACCGGCGCCTTGCTCAAGAACGCTTTTAGCGCGTCCGGCGCAACGCTCATGATTGCGCCGCCAATGTGCGGATCGTTGGTCATCAGCCACCAGACCGGCGCCACCGCGACGAGCGACGCCAGTCCGATCAGCCAGCCAATCGGCAGCCCCAGCACACGGCGCTTCAGACCTTCCGGATGCGGCGGATTGCCATACGCTCTAAGCGGCCGATCGCTCGCGACCTGTACGCCGAGCGAGATCAGCATGCCGATGGCGGCGAGCAGAAACGGCAGATTGAAGCCGAAATGCGCGCGCACTTCGGGCAAAACCACCTGACCGAAGAACGCGCCGAGATTGATGCCCATGTAGAAGATGGTGAAGCCCGCGTCGCGGCGTCGATCCTCGGCCGAATAGAGGTCTCCCACCATCGTGGAGATGTTCGGTTTGAAGAAGCCGTTGCCGATGATGATGATCGCCAGCGACAGCATGTTGAGGGAGAAGAACAGCGGATCGCGCGCGGTCGATTTCTCGTACGCGCCCGCCTTCACGACAGCGGGAATCTCGCCGTTCGGATTTGCGAACGTCAGCCCGCCAGCGCCATCCGTGCCAATGGTGTGCCGCTGACCGGAGCCATCGACGAGGACGCTGGTCGCTTCATCCTGCGCGTCGAACACGGTTTCGACCGCGTAGCTCGCATTGCCGATATGAATGAAGTCGCGCGCCGTCGGTCCCTGCGCCGTCAGTCCGAAATAGCCGATCGCCATGAGCAGCGCGCCCAGCTTCACCGCGTTGCGCGATCCCAGATACTTGTCGGCCAGATACCCGCCGATCAGCGGCGTCAGATAAACCAGCGACGTGTAAGCGCCATAGATGACCGCCGCTTCGTCCTGATCGAACAGGAAATGGCGCAGCAAGTAGATCGTGAGCAGCGCCCGCATGCCGTAATAGCCGAAGCGCTCCCACGCCTCGGTCGTGAACAGCAGGAACAGCGGCCGCGGGTGGCCAAATAGAGTGCGTTCACCGCCGGCCGGCGGCGTTGCGGTTTCGGTCATCCCCCATGAACTCCTTTATCGCCGGCGCCTTGGGCGCTCGGGCTTCGGTTGTGACGGGAGTTTTCTGTCCTGCCTGTCATGCGTCAATAGCGCGCCCCAGACAGGGTCCGGCCGGGCAAGCCTGGGCTGCGGCGCTCCGCCGCTTACCGCCGCCACGGAGAAGCCAGAAATCGGGCGTTTCCTCGCCGTCCATGAGCGGGCGCGTCCTGGTTGTCGAAGATGAGCAGGCGGCGGCGGATTACGTCGCCAAGGGCCTGCGCGAGCATGGTTACGTCGTCGAAACCGTCGAGGACGGCCGCGACGGTCTCTACCTCGCCACCTCCTCCGAATTCGACGCCATCGTGCTCGACCGCAACCTGCCTGGCATGGATGGGCTCTCGATGCTCAAGGCGATCCGCGCCGGCGGCGTGGAGACGCCCGTGCTGATCCTCTCGGCGCTGGGGCATATCGACGAACGGGTGAAAGGCTTGCGCGCGGGCGGCGACGACTACCTCGCCAAGCCGTTCGGCTTCTCCGAATTGCTGGCGCGTCTCGAAGCCTTGATGCGCCGGCGCGCGCCGGGCCGCAGCGAGCAGACGAAACTTTCCTGCGCCGATCTCGAAATGGACCTGCTGACGCGTCGCGTCACCCGCGCCGGCAAGCCGATCACCCTGTTGCCGCGCGAATTCAAAATCCTCGAATTCCTCATGCGCAACGCCGACCGCGTCGTCACCCGCACCATGCTGTTGGAACATGTGTGGGATTATCGCTTCGATCCGCACTCGAGTCTGATCGACACGCATATGAGCCGCCTGCGCAAGAAGATCGACGACGGCTTCGAGCCGCCGCTTCTGCACACGATCCGCGGCGCCGGCTACAGGTTGAGCCGCGAGGCGTGAGCGAGATCGCCGCCACACGCTCCTGGAGCGGCCGGCGCTTCGCCCTCATCGCCATCATCCTCACCGTCGCCGTGCTGGCGGCCGCACTGACGTTCGTCGACTGGCGCATGGAGGCGATCATGCGGGCTTCGGCGCAGAACGCTATGAGCGATGAACTTTCCGCGCTCACCACCATCGCGCGCGAAGACGGCTCGGATGCGCTGCAGGATGCGCTCGATGTGCGCAGCGCGCTCGGCGAGCATTTCTACCACCTCCTGGTCGACGCGCACGGACGCACCATCGCCGGCACCATGAAGAGCTGGCCCAGCGCCGTGCGGCGCGATGGCGTATGGACGCAATTCGCGTTCACCGGCGTCGACGATGACGGTCGCACTTTCCCCGACGAAGCCTACGGCGTTTCGGCCACGCTGCCCGATCACTCGCGCCTGTTGATCGCCAACGACCTCGAGACGCAGAAGCGCGTGCGCTCGGAAGCGTTCAACGTCTTCGCCGTGGCGCTGATGACGGCGGTGGCGGTGGCCCTGGGCATTGGCCTCTGGCTGGATCGCATCGTCATCGCCCGCATCGGTGAATTCGCGCGCACCGCCGACGCCGTCGTCGCCGGCAAGCTCGACGCACGCGTGCGCATCGGCGAAGGCCGCGACGAACTCACCTTACTCGCGCGCACCATGAACGCGATGCTGGATCGCATCCAAACGCTGATGGCCGGCATGCGCGCCGTCACGGACAGCCTGGCGCACGATCTGCGCACGCCGCTCGCGCGCATCGCCTCCAATCTCGAAGCTGCGCAAGGGCCGGATCGCGACGCCGCCATCGAGCGCGCGCGTACGGCCACGCGCACGCTGACGCAAACCTTCGAAACGCTGATCGACATCGCCCGCGCCGAAAGCGGCCTATCGCGCGAAGCCATGGTGGCGACCGATGTGGGCGATCTCGTCGCCGACTTGGTCGATCTGTTCGAACCGCTGATGGAAGATAAGGGCCTCACCCATACGCTTCATTGCGCGCCCGTCTCCTGCCTCGCGCACCCGCAGCTCCTGCGCCAGGCGGTCGGCAACATGCTCGACAACGCCATCAAATATTCGAGCGCCGGCGGCGCCATCGACATCAGCGTCACGTCCGTCGCCAACGGCGCCGACATCGTCATCAGCGACGCCGGCCATGGCGTGCCGGCCGCGCAGCGCGAGCTTGCGACCACCCGGTTTGGACGCCTGGACCGCGACGCCGCCAAGCCCGGCGCGGGCCTCGGTCTCTCCATCGCCGCAGCCACCGCGCGGCTGCACGGCGGCAGCCTGAGACTCGAGGACAACGCGCCCGGCCTGCGGGCCGTCCTGGAAATCCGCAACACCGGCTGAGACGGCCGCACAAACTGGAATTTTTGTAAGGCGGGCGAAAGCGACGCTTCGGATCGCGGGTTCAAACGTGTCAGCGCTCAGCCGCGATGCGGCAGCGCAACAAGAAGGACCCTTTGTATGAAAACCCTTTCGTTCCTGTCGGCGGGCGTGCTCGCCTTGGCGCTCGGCGTCGCCGGCGCAAACGCCGCCACGACGACCTCCGGCTCCACGCCTGCGGCTTCCACGAGCACCACGACCGCGGCGCCGGCGCATCATCGCCATCGTCATCACGCCGCGTCGACCAAGCCGGCGTCTTCGACCTCGAGTTCCTCGTCCTCGAGCACGAGCACGACCACCTCGCACTGAGCCCGCTTCAGCTGGGTGGGCCGGTCCCCGCCGGCGCCGCCAGCTGACAGCGGCTTACGGGGCGGGCAGGATTGGCGGTGAACCGCTCCCCTCCTCAAAGCCGTCGATCCTGCTTCCCTGATTTTTCCGAGTGCGGCTCAGCCGCCCTTTTTCTCGGCGCGCAATTCCGGCGTGATCATCCACCAGAACGCCGTGTCCACCGAGCCATCGAGCCAGAAGCCGAGCTTGCGCAGGACGCCGATGGACGCGCGGTTTTTGCGATGGCAGCCGGCCACCGCCGCGCGCACGCCGCCCTCATCGAACAGCCAATCGAGCACCGCGCCCGCGCCTTCCACGGCATAGCCTTGCCGGCGGTGCGCACGCGTGACGCTATAACCCACTTCGATCAGCTCGGCTTCGAGCGGCAGCGGCTCGAAACGGATATCGCCGATCACGCAGCCAAGTTCGCGATGAATGGCGACGGCGCGGATCGGCGTCGGAACCGATGCGCTCCAGGTCGTCTGCGCGGCGTGCGCCATCAGCCGCAAACTTGAGGCGCGCCAATCTTCAGGCGCTTCCGCGCCCAATGCTTCGGCAAACGCGTCGCCGCCATCGCGCGCCGCCGCGGCGAGGCGCGGCGTCACCGGCTCCAGCCGCAAGCGCGGCGTCAGCAGCGGAAAATCGAGCGGGCGCATGGCTAATCCCCGTCTCTTCAGCCGATCACGAATTCGCCCAAGCGTCCAACGCGCTTTGCAGCGATCACGCGGATTTGCCTAATAAGCGCACGCCTCGAACACTTGATCGACGTCGCCGCCCCACTCGGCGCGATAGCGCTCCAGCAAGCGTTCCGCGGGCGTCACGCCCGTCATGGCGATGTCATCGAGTTCGGCGATGAACAGCGTCTCATCCTCGCCGGCGGAATTGAGTTTCGCGCGCGACTTGAGCCCCTGGCGCGAAATCGCCAACGCCGCCTGCGCGATATCGCGCGCGGTGACGCCGCGGATCGGCGCGCGCAATCCCAGCACGGGAACAGCACGGCGCAGGCTTTCGCGATCTTCGGCCGTCCAGGCTTTGACGAGGCTCCACGCCGCTTCGAGCGCCGCATCGCAATAGAAGATGCCCGCCCAAAACGCCGGCAGCGCGCAAAGACGCGACCATGGTCCGGAGTCCGCGCCGCGCATTTCCAGATACGTTTTCAGCCGCACTTCCGGGAACAGCGTCGTCAGATGATCTTCCCAATCCTTCAGCGTCGGGCGCTCTCCCGGCAATTCAGGCAGCTTGCCATTCATGAAATCCTTGAACGAACGGCCGGCGACATCGATGTATTTGCCGTCGCGATAGACAAAATACATCGGCACATCGAGCGCGTACTTTGCGTAGCGCTCGAAGCCCATGCCGTCCTCGAACACGAAGGGCAGCATGCCGGTGCGGTCTGGGTCGGTGTCGGTCCAGATGTGTCCGCGATACGACAGGAAGCCGTTGGTGCGTCCTTCCGCGAACGGCGAATTTGCAAACAACGCGGTGACGATCGGCTGCAGCGCCAGCCCGACGCGAAACTTCTTCACCATGTCGGCTTCCGAGCCGAAATCGAGATTGGTCTGCACCGTGCAGGAGCGGAACATCATCTGCCGCCCGAGCCGGCCGACCTTCGCCATATAACGGCGCATGATCTGGTAGCGCCCCTTGGGCATGATCGGCGTTTCTTCCAGCGACCATTTGGGCGAGAAGCCGAGCCCCAAAAACGAAATGCCCAGGGCGCCGGCGACATCGCGCAATTGCGAGAGATGCGAGCCGGTTTCCGCGCAGGTCTGGTGCATGTGCTCAAGCGGCGCGCCGGAAAGCTCGAACTGCCCGCCCGGCTCCAGCGTGATCGACGCGCCCGCTTGCGACAGCGCGATGGTGTTCGCGCCTTCTTTGACGCGCGCCCAGCCATATTTGTCGGCGAGGCCATCCAACAGCGCGCCGATGCCGCGCTCGCCTTCATAGGGAACGGGCTCAAGCGTGTCGTGGTAGAAGGGGAATTTCTCGTGCTCGGTGCCGACACGCCAGGACGAGCGATCCGGCTTCGGACCGCTATCCAGATGCGCGACAAGCTCGCGGAAGCCCTCGACCGGCGGGGCCTTGTCCTTCGTCTTGGCCAACGCGTCCTCCCTCGCCGGCGATGCTCCGATGTGGGGCCGCTGGAGCGAGGCGGCAAGTCTTCATTCCGCAGACGGGTCGAGACCGCGCCAATCTCCCCAGGTCGACTGAAGGACGGCGAGCGCGGCGATCACCGCCGTTTCCGCGCGCAGGATACGCGGCCCCAGCGACACCGGCATGACGAACGGGAGCGCGCGCAGCATGCGGCGCTCGTCCGGCGCAAAGCCGCCTTCCGGGCCGATCAGAAGCGCAAGGCCCCCGCCCCCCACCGGCTGCGTTGCAGCCCGCGACTCAAATTTTTCCGGGATCGCAAAGCGATCCCTAGGCGGGGCGGGGGTTGGGGGTGGGGCGCTCTCAGCATCAAGCGCCGCGCTTCGTTCTACCCGCCCCCCTTCCCCTACCCCTTCCCCGCGAGGGGGAAGGGCGTGCAGATTCTGCAACGCTTCCAGAAGAGGAAGAGCCCGCCCGCGCTCCCCGCCCCAGGGCGCGCCTGCCTCATCGCCGGCCTCGTCCGCATAGATCAGCGCACGCGACGCGTCCCATCCATCCAGCGCTCGTTGAAGCGACAGCGGTTCGAGGATTTCCGGCGCGTCGAAACGTTCGGTCTGCTCCGCCGCTTCGCGCGCGATGACCTGCAGACGATCGAGCCGGACCGTCTCCGCAATCGTGCGCTGCGTGATCACCGGGCGGATGCGCCGGACGCCAAGCTCCGTCGCCTTCTCAATAATGAGATCGGTCGCGTGGCGTTTCACCGGCGCGAACAGGAGATCAACATCGGGCGTAGAACGCGCGGGGCGGATGAACGCACCCACGCGCACGCGCAAGCCGCGCTTGGTCTTCTCAACGATCGTCGCGCGCCACTCGCCGTCGCGCGCATTGAACACGCGGAGCGCATCGCCTTCGCCCAG
>DASZSK010000182.1:0-3019 GCA_035548735.1 Caulobacterales bacterium
CCGGGATCGGGTTCCGGCCGTTGGCGGCGCCCACGGCGCGCGAGGCCTGCGGCGCGCCAACCTCGGCCGCGATCTGCCCATAGCTCTTGGTCGCGCCGTAGGGGATGCGCCGCAGCGCCTCCCAGACGCGAAGCTGAAACGGCGTGCCCTTGGGCGCGAGCGGCAGGTCGAACGCGGCGCGCTTGCCCTCGAAATACGCGTCAAGCTGGCGGCGCGTTTCGTCGATGACGGCATTCGTCCCGCGCTTGGCGTCTTCGGGAGGCGCGCCATGCTTGTTGTTCTCGAAATAGACCGCGCAGAGCGCGTCATCGTGTGCGATCAGCGTCAGCACGTCGACCGGGCTCTCGTAATCGAAACGGATCACTTGCGGGCTCCCTTCGTTGCAGCACGCTGCCACAGCCGCATTGCGGCGTAAGCGCGCCAAGGTTTCAAATCTTCCAGCGTCTCGCCGCGTGTGCCGAGCGCGGCGATGATCGCGGCGTCGGTGGCGGGAAATGCGTCGGGATCGCCAAGCGCGCGCAGCGCGACGTACTCGATCGTCCACGGACCGATGCCGGGGATTTCCGCAAGCCCGGCGCGCCCCGCCGCGACAGCGCCGCGCGCCAACAAAAGCTTGCCATCGGCGACCGCGCGCGAGAGCGTGGCCAATGTTTCCGCGCGCTTCCTCGGCATGCCAAGCGCGGCGATGGCGTCAGCGCCGGCGTTCGCGAGTACAGCGGCGGATGGAAAAGCGCGATTGAGACCGTCGACTGCGCCGTCCAGCTTGACGCCGAACTTCTCCGTGAGCCGCGTCGCCAAAGTGCGCGCGGCGACGACCGTGATCTGCTGACCGAGCACGGCGCGCACGGCGGCTTCAAATCCGTCGAGCATGCCGGTGACCCGCACGCCCGGCTCCGCGGCGATATCGCCCGCAAGCCGCGCGTCGTGCATGAGATGGGCGTCCACCGCATTCATATCGGCGTCGAGGTCGAACGCGCCGCGCACGGCAGCGACAAGCGGACGGAGGTGCGGCGCGAGCGCATCGCTCAGCGTGAGCTGCAGGCCCTTGGCGTGCGGCGCGATCTCGATCCAGCCCGTCGCGCCATTTAGCGTCAGCGCCCGCGCGTAACGATCGGCGTCGCCGATCTCGACGCCAGGAATCGCCCGCGCGCGTAGAAAATCGAAGCTGGCCGCGTGCTCGTTCGCACCGCGCACGGCGAGCACGAGTTTCAAAGCGCCGTCGCGCTTAGCGCCGCGCCCGCGCATTTTCGTGGGCGCAACGCCATAGCGCTGCTTCACGGACGCGTTGAAGCGGCGAAGACTCTGGAAACCTGACGCGAACGCGATTTCCGTGACGCTGAGCTGTGTATCCGCCAACAGACGCTTCGCAGCGAGGAGACGCGCGGTCTGCGCGATCTCGATTGGGCTTGCGCCGAATTGCGCATTCATCACCCGGCGCAGGTGGCGATCGGTGACGCCGAGTTCAGCGGCAAGCGCTTCCAGTCCGCGCTCCTCCAACGCGCCGGCTTCAATGCGCACGTGGGCTTGCGCGGCAAGGCGCGCTGGCGCGTCGATGGGCGCGAGGCCCGGCGCAAGTTCAGGCCGGCAGATGAAGCACGGGCGAAAGCCTTCGCGCTCGGCCGCCGCCGCGCTTGGAAAGAAACGGCGGTTCTCGCGTTTCGGCGTGCGCGCCGGGCAAATGCAGCGGCAATAGATGCCGGTGGACGTGACGCCCACATAGAAGCGCCCGTCGAACCGCCGGTCCTTGGCCTCACAGGCGCCGTGGCAGGTTTCCGCATCGAGCATGGGGGGAATATGGGACGGTTTCGGCGCATCGTCTCGCCATTTCCGGACATGGATGCGAATGACCCGCACGCAAGCGCGCGCTCGCCGTCGCCTAAAGCGCGGGCGTTTGAAAAAGTGGGAGCGGGGCGCGTGAAAGACGCCGAGCTTTAGTAGTGTTCCGATCTTGCGATCGGCATGCGCGTTTCACGCGCCCCTTGCGATCGTTTTGACTTCGGGCCGTCACAAGGAGTTGTTTCACTCCTCTGGATAGGTCCCCGTCGACGTGCATGGAGAGGCCGTCTCTCCTGGACCCCAACGGTTAGTGTGCTCCGCTGGCTTTGGCCGCTTTTGAAAAGCGCGCCTCACGTTCGATCGCGTCCCTCGCGCTCGCTTGGCTCGGCTAGCCTTTGAACCTCCCGTGCGAGGGATGAGCCATTATTGCTCGGCTCTCGAGGTGTGGGATAGAATTTTGCTGAAAGGGCGCGCGGACCCTAATTACCGGCCAAGCGCCATGAAGCGTTCAGATGTGCATCGAGCATTGGGGGATATGGGGCGGTCTGGGCGGCGCGTCTCGCCGGAATCGGACATGGATGCAATAGCGGCCCGAAGCAAACTCTCACGTAGCCCAATTCAAGAAAAGCAGACGCTTGGTGGTCCGATTGTAGAAGATGGCGGTGGCGCTACCGACTTTATCGCCCTCGTAAACGACGCGCCATAGTAGGAACCCGGTCGATTCCGACCTAAGTTCGCCGTCACTTATGCAGCCGGCCGCATTGTCGATCAGCACGTCGTTACGCACCTTTGCCTCCCAGGGGTCCGATGCGCGCCAACTCCAGCGCGCCGGCGAGCTTGGCGCAAAGCCATCATCTTGAAGCTGGAAGCAGACAAACTCAAAAGGCCCATCTCTGGAAGGCGCCTCGCTTCGATCCCAGACTACTGTGTAGTGCCGATGAGGATCGAGTTCTCCCCAATTGAAGATGTAATCGTACGACCGCGGGCTGATTCTCACATTTGCGAATTCCAAAACCGCGAATAGCGCCAACGACGTCGCAAGCAGGCCGATGCCTGCAAACACCCATAGCATCAAACGCGCGAATATTCTCACGGACTAAGCCGCGCGGCTCAGCGCCATGAAGCGCTTCAGATGATGCTCGGCGTTGCCGAATTGCGCGTCGATCATGGTGGCGCGTTTGAAATAGTGGCCGACGCGCATTTCGTCGGTGACGCCCATGCCGCCATGGATCTGGATCGCGTT
>DASZSK010000183.1:0-20157 GCA_035548735.1 Caulobacterales bacterium
CGCGATCACACCACCGAACGCTTCGGCCCGGTGCGCGCAATTCGCGCGGATCGCGAATTCGGCCTGGTGCTGGAAATCGCCTTCGAGGGTATCGCCCGCTCCACACGGCATAAATCCGGAATCGCCCTGCGCTTTCCGCGCATCGCTCGCATCCGCTGGGACAAACCGAGCGCGGAAGCTGACACGACCGAGACGCTAGAGAAGCTGATCCATTGATCGGCTCCCGTTGGCGCGGCTAAATCGGTCCATGCAAATCGATCCGACGATCTGGCCTGTATTCTGGCGCGCCTTGGTGGGCGGCGCGATCAATGTGCTGATCGCCGCGGCCATCCTCGTGTTCGGCATGTGGGTGGCGGTGTGGGCCTCCAACACCATGCGCAAGCTGTCGCGCCAGCATCCCCGCGTGGACGACACGCTGGCCGCCTTCTTCGCCTGGATCGTGCGCTACGGGCTGATGGCCTTCGTCATCGTCGCGGTGCTCAACCGCTTCGGGGTGGCGACCACTTCGATCGTCGCCGTGCTCGGCGCCAGCGCCTTGGCGATCGGCCTTGCCCTGCAGGGCACGCTCTCCAACGTTGCGGCCGGCGTCATGCTGATGCTGTTCCGGCCCTATCGCCTCGGCGACTATGTTGAACTGGCCGGCAAATCAGGCACGGTTGTCGACGTCAATCTGTTCACGACCGACCTTACGACGCTCGACAACGTGAAGATCGTGCTGCCCAACAGCCTTTGCTGGGGCGCGGCGATGATCAACTACACCGCCCACCCGCGCCGGCGCATCGATCTCGATTTCGCCGTCGCCTACGACACCAATCTCGACAAGGCGATCGACGTGCTCAAGGAAGCGATGCGCGCGGAGAAGCGCGTGCTGCTCGAGCCGCCGCCAGTGGTCTACGTCAAGCAATTGGGCGATTACGCCGTGCTGCTGACCGCGCGCGCCTGGGCGCCGACACGCGACTATCTCTCGATCCGCTTCGCGCTCATCAAGGCCAGCAAGGAAGCGCTTGACGCCAACGGGATCGTGATCCCGTTCCCCACCAACACCAATTACGAAGTACGCATCGCCGCTGCATCCGAGACGTCCCGTCTCGCGGGCTGACGTTTACGTTTCATCAACCCACAGAGTCGCCATTTCTCAACCAATCGCCCTTAACCTCGTTCCTCCTGTGGAGAAGCGGCGCGACCTCATGGAAGACGATGAATTCGATCCTTCCGCGCTGAGTGCGCTTGTCGTCGACAACAACCATTATCAGCGCGGCATCTCGCTGGATCAGCTGCGCGGCATGGGCTTCCGGCGCGCCGTCGGCGCTTCGGATGTCGCCGAAGCTTGGGACTTGCTCTGCAAGAACAATCCGGACGTTGTGCTGGTGGAATGGTTCGACGCCGGAACCGATCTCGACTTTGTGCGCCGCATCCGCACCAGCGAGGAGACCCCGAACCGCGCCGTCAGCGTGTTCATGCTGACGAGCCGCGGCAACCGCGCCGATGTCGAGGCGGCGCGGCTGGCCGGCGTCAACGGCTACCTGCGCAAGCCCATTTCGCTATCAGCGTTCAAAAAGCGCGTCCGCGCCGTGGTGCTGCATCCGCGGCCCTTCATCGTCACCGCCACCTATGTCGGCCCCTGCCGCCGCCGGCGGCAGGACCCTGCCTATGCCGGCCCTTGGCGACGGCTCGACGACGTCCAGCCCGGGGTGCAGGAAGACGACGACGCGGTCGACGTTAACGTCCAGTTGGCCCGCGCGTGCGTCGCCGCGCTCGACGCATGCGCGCGGAATTTCGTCCCCGGCGACGCCGTCATCGCCCGCAAAGTGTTCCGCAGCGCGCAAGATCTCTGCGAGGTGGCCGAACGCATCGGCGACACGACCTTGCTGTTCGGCGCCAAGGAAATGGTGCGCTATCTGCAGGCGCAAGGCGCGACCGCGCGGCTCGATCCCGAGGTCGTGCGCACGCACATCGCCGCCCTGCACCAGCTCGTCCATCTCCCGCACGCCCTCAGGGCCGAGCGTGACAACGTCGCCCAGGGCCTCAAGCGCATGGTCGATAAGAAGCTCCGCCAAAGCGGCCAAGGTTAAAACCCGCGCGGGAACAACAGGCGGGGCAACCTTTCGTCAGCAAATCGCGTCTAGCGTGCGTATCGCACCGGACAATTCGTCTCGGAACGCCGTTCTGATCCGCTGAAGGGGACTTGGGTCGGACATGCAGAAGAGCGCAGCTTTCGATCCTTCGGGCCTGACCGTCCTGGTGCTCGACCGCTCGCACCCGCAGCGGCTCATCACCATGGAACAATTGCGTTCGATGGGCTTCGGCGCCGTCTCCGGTGAGTCAACGACCGCCCAGACCTGGGAAGCACTGCAGCGCGACAAGCCGGAAATCCTGCTGCTCGACTGGCTCGAACCGCATGAGGACGCGCTCGACTTCGTGCGCCGCATCCGCCAAGCGGAAGACTCCCCCAACCCGGGCATGGCTATCTTCATGCTCTCGGGCCGTGGCGCGCTCAGCGAAGTGGAGCGCGCCCGCGCGGCCGGCTGTGACGGCTACCTGCGCAAGCCGATTTCCGCGATGGCGATTCAGGAGCGGCTCAAGGCCGTCGTCATCAAGCCGCGCGAGTTCGTACGCACCGCGAACTATGTCGGCCCCTGCCGCCGCCGGCGCGACGACCCCGAATACGCGGGCCCCTGGCGGCGCGCGAGCGACGCACCGCAAAACGCCGAACGCATCCGCAACGTCGTGCAAACGCTCGACACGGCCGCGCGCGCCAATGTCGGGGCGGAGCTCATCGCGCCAACGCAGGCCGTCGTGACGATGGCCGAGTTGGTGCTCGATCCATTCATCGGCCTCGGTGCGCGCGAATTGCTGCGTTACCTCGAAGCGCACGCACAGGGGCTCGCCCTCGACGCCGACGCCGTGCGCACGCACGTCGCCGCGCTGGCGCAGCTCGCCGCCCTTCCCGTCGCGCTGAAGATGGAGCGCGAAAAACTCGCACAGAGCCTGCAGCGCATGGTCGACAAAAAGCTGCGCGTCGTCGGCTAGCTGAATTCAGTATGTCGTCTTAAGCGCCGCGGCCGTTTCCCGAGCTATGCGCTTGATCGCCGCTTCGGCGGCTGGAGTTGCGCTGGACATCGAGACGAAGCCATGCGGCAGCGAGTCGAAGCGCGCGCGCTGGATCACCTTCACGCCCGCTTCGGCGAGCCGATCCGCGTAGGCCTCGCCCTGATCCAGCAGCATGTCGAAGCCTGCGGTGTAGATGAGCGCCGGGGCCAGGCCGGAGACATCGGCCGCACGCGCGGGCGACAGCCGCGGATCCGCAGGATCCACGCCCTCCGGTATGTATTGATGCATGAAGTAGTGGATCGTCTCCGCCGTCAGCGGAAAGGCGTCGCCGAACTCGCGCATCGACGGCGCCTCGCTCAGCCAATCAACAGCGGGATAGATCAGCAATTGCAGCGCCGGGGCGGCGCGCGTCGGCTTCTGCTCCTGCGCGATGATGGCCGCGAAATTGCCGCCGATGGAATCCCCGCCGACCGCGACGCGACGCACCGGCGCGCCGTAGCGGGCCGCATTCTCGACAGCCCATGAATAGGCGTGGAAGGCATCTTCAAGGCCAATCGGGAACGGATATTCCGGCGCCAGCCGATATTCGACGGAAAGCACCGGCGCGCCAGCGAACTTGGCGATCAGCCCGCAGAGCCGGTCGCAATTCTCAAGCGACCCGACGACGCCGCCGCCGAAATGAAAATAGACCAGCATGGCGGCGCGATTGTCGCGCACCTGCGGCAGGTAAAGCCGCCCCGGCACCGAGTAGCTGCGCCCCGGCATGAAGATCCGCTGTGCGCGCACGCCGCCGACCCTGCCGCCGCCGAACATGTCCGCCAGCGCTTCGGTCTGCGCCCGCAAGTGCGCGACCGTCATGTCCTCCCAAGGAGTCGCACGCTCGCGCGCCCGCGCCTCCAGGAATTGGATGCGCGGATCGAGCGTCATGCCGCGCACTTCGCGCGGCGCGCCGCCCGACGCTTCCAGCAGCGCCGTGGTCGAACGCGACAACGCGACATGCGCGAGGACTCTGCGCAGCCAAGCCAAAACGTCGTCTCCTGTTACCCTTGCGGCCGCGCCCCGGCGAGACCTTCGAGAATGAGCCCGGTGCAGAACCGCGCCGCGCCTTCGACATCAAGCGGCTTGCGCCGCAGCATGGCCGCGCCGACCTCCTGAGCGATGCCGATGCAGGCGCAAGCGAGATAGTCCGCGTCGACCTTCGGCGCCAAGCCCCGCGCGATGGCCGCTTCGAGGCCAGCGCGCACCTCCTCGTACACCGCGCTCATTTCCGGTGTGTCAACGCGCACGTGCGGGCGCCGCTCGGCGTACGGCTTGCCCTCGATCGCATTCTCTTCGACCAGAAACTGGAAAAACGCCTTCATCGAGCTGAGCACGTAATCTTCGAAATTCTTCGAACTCTCGCGCACCTCATGCAGGATGGGCTTCACGCGCCGCGCGCTGTCGTCGGCCAGCGCTTCGTACACTTCCTCCTTGGAGCGGAAGTAATTGTAGAAGGTGCCGCTCGCGAGATCGGTGCCGCGAATGATGTCGCGCACCGTCGCGCCATCATAGCCAAGCTGCGCGAACACGCGCTTCGCCGCCGCCAGGATGGCCTGCCGGTTCTGCGCCTTGGCGCGCTCGCGCTTGCCGATCGGCTCGACCGCCGCCGTCACCATGAAAGCTCCCTTTGAAGCGAAACCAGACCATTGCGCCATAAAAGTGACAACGCGTCAATTTCAATGAATTGCGCAGGGAATCGTGAAACGCTAGCTCCCTTCGCATGAGTGACCATCCTTCGGACGAAGCCATGCAGCGCGCGCGAACGATGATGAAGTTCGCGCCGCAAGGCCGCGCGCTCGGCCTCGAAGTGA
Source organism: Caulobacterales bacterium (assembly GCA_035548735.1). Taxonomy (GTDB): domain Bacteria; phylum Pseudomonadota; class Alphaproteobacteria; order Caulobacterales; family Aquidulcibacteraceae; genus Vitreimonas. Next base: position 4,902 of record DASZSK010000183.1, read on the forward strand.
CGCGCATCGACGACACTGGCCGCGTCTGGGGCTTGGCGCCTTACCGTGCGGAACTTGTCGGCGACCCGGAGACGGGCGTCATCGCTGGCGGCGTCGTCACCACGTTTCTCGATCAGTTGAGCGGCGTGGCGGCGCTGGTGGCGCAAGCGCAGCCAACCCCCGTCGCCACCATTGATTTGCGCATCGATTACATGCGCCCCGCCGAGCCTGGGCGCGACCTCGTGGCCGAGGCGCAGTGCTATAAGCTTACGCGCCACGTCGCCTTCATCCGCGCCGTCGCCTATGACGTGAGCGCCGATGATCCGGTGGCGCACGCGACGGCGACGTTCATGCTGGACTCGAATTCGAGCCGAACAAAGTGAGTTGCGGCGATGGCTGATCAACAGACCACAGTCGAGGAGGCGCTCGCCCGCATTCCCTACGCCCGCTTCCTCGGCGTCAAAGCGGAGCTCAAGGGCGACGAACTCACGCTGGTGCTGCCCTTTCAGCCGCATCTGATCGGCAACCCGATGGTTCCGGCGCTGCATGGCGGCGTGGTTGGCGCGCTGATGGAGCTGACGGCGCTGACGCAGATCGCCATCACCAGCAAAAGCGCCAAGACCGCGAAGACGATCGATATCGGCGTCGACTACCTGCGCTCCGGTCGGCCGACCGACACCTACGCGCGTGCGCGTGTCGTGAAGATTGGACGCCGCGTCGCCAATGTGCAGGTCGAAGCTTGGCAAAACGAGCGCGCTCAGCCGATCGCTGCGATGCATGGCCATTTCCTGGTGGCCGGCGACGGCGCGGAGTAAGCGCTTTTAGCGCAGGAATCCGAACAGGTAGAGCAGGACGATGATCGGAAGCGGAATGCCGATCACCCACAAGATGCAGCCTTTGCCCAATGATTCCACGGCTCGGTGCTCCTCAACGCATCGCTGATTGGTAGGACGCCGTCACGCGCGGACGCTTGTCCCAGGTCGGGTGGTGCGCGCCGAGCCAGCCGCCGGCGATGGCGCCCGCTGCGCCCAGCGCAAACGAGGCGAAGCCCCACCACGCGGCGGTCGCGGTGGCGTTGGCGATGCGGTCGGCTTCGGCGGGATCGCCGATATCGCGGGTCGCCTGCGCGAGGCTGAGCGACACTTGCGTGCCGCGCGCCAGGAGGCTGGCGGAGCCGAGGCTCATGCCGAACCCCGCGGCCATGACGACGATAAAGACAGCCAACGCCCAGACGATCGCGCCGGTTAGCGCGCCGCCATGCAGGTCGGGATAGTTCGCGGAACGCGCCGCGACATAGGCGCCGATCTGCAGCGCCACCAATTGGCTGAAGGCGAGATAGAGGCCGCCGCCAATCGACAGCGCGTGATCGCCGCGCGGACTGACCGCGTACGGATTGAAGGCGGTTGCGCCGATGGCGACGCCAAGCAGAGCGAGCGTGACGCCGATGGCGACAGCCAGAAGGGCGCCGCCAATGACGGCGCCCCACGATATGGCCGGGTGGGCGTAATGGCGCCCTTCGATCGTATAGTCGGGTTCAAATTGCAGATAAGTATTGGACATGGCGTCGCTCCCACGCTGATGCGGTAACAAGGCGCCCTATTGCTTCGTTCCCGCTAGACGCCGGGAAATTGCCGAGGAACTTCAATTGCTCGCGCCGCGTTGTTTACGCCGGTGTTCACAGCGGGGTTCCCATGCCGGGCATCGTTGATCATGCGCTCGTCGGCGTGGATGACGCGGCCGCCGTCGAAACCGAATCCGAACTCAGCAAAAAACACCGCCTCGGCGGCGCCGCCAGCTTCGCCGAGCTTCGCCGCATCATCGCCGCCGATCTCTATCGCTACGAAGGACGCACCGGCCTAAAGGCGTTCACCAAGCATTATTGGTTCACGCCGGGATTCCGCTACTCGTTCTGGATGCGCGTGTGCGGCTATTTCCTTCGTCACGCCGTGTGGCGCTACACGCTCTACATCCCGGCGAAGATGATGCTGCTGCGCTATCGCTACAAATTCGGCATCGCCATCCCGGAATATACGCGCATCGGACCTGGGCTCTTCATCAACCGCTTCGGCGGCGTGATGATCAATGGCGACGCTGTCATCGGGGCCAATTTCAACATCACGCACGGCGCCATGGTCGGACAGCTCAATCGCGGGCCGCGCCGCGGCTCGCCGGTGATCGGCGATCGCGTCTTCCTCGCCTCCGGCGCCAAGATCATCGGCCACATCACGCTCGGCGATGATTGCGCCGTCGGCGCCAACGCCGTCGTGACGCGCGACGTGCCGCCGAAGGCAGTTGTGGTCGGCATTCCCGGAAAGCCCATCTCGTATGACGGTTCGGCCGCCTACGTGAACCGCACCGTCGAGCCGGACGAATTTGCTAAGCGCTCGCCGCGCCCTTGAGCGAGTTGCGCACCCAGCGCTGCACCGGCAGCGGCGTTATGCTTACGGCCCACAGCGCTGCATAGAGCGCCGGACTCTCGTCGGCGTAGAAATCGCGAAACACATCGCGACTCAACGGCTCGCGCCCGAACAGCTTGGTTGCATAATCGCGCATTTCCAGATTCGCGACGCGCTTCAGCTTCCGGCGGCGCTCGCCGTCGCTCGCGGCGATCAAGTCGTTCAGCGTCGAACACATGCAATGGCGTGTGTTCACCGAGGTTTGCCGGGTGACTTGGTTGCCCGTATCGAAATGATACGTCGCCCCGACGATCGGCGAAGCGAGCGCTTTGGTCTGATGCATCGCGCGGAGCCACATATCCTTATCGCCGCCGCGCTTGCAGCGGCCGGCCGGGAACAGCCCCGCAGACATGAGCACGTCGCGCCTGAACAGGCTGGCCGAGGTCCAGACCGGACAGCGCCCCAAGCGCAGCCAGAGATCGAGGAAGCCGTCGAAATCGTGCGCGCCGATGTCGCGATCGGACGACGTTTGCACGAAATCGCCCTTGGGAGAGCCGACAATGAGGCGCGATGCGTAGGCCGCGCCGATCTCCGGATGCGCGGCGATCGCCTTGCGCATCGTCTCGATATAGTCAGGCGCCCATTCGTCGTCGGCGTCGAGGAACGCGATCCAGTCCGAGCGCGCCCGCTCGATCGCCAGATTACGGGCGGCATAGCCGCCGGGCCCGGGCGTCCCGCGCTTCAACAGGCGGATGCGCGGATCGTGGCAAGCCGCGACGCGCGCGGCGCCGTCATCGCTCGACACATCATCGACGACGATGATCTCGTCCACGGGCTGGCTCAGCGCGGACTGAAGCGCCCGCTCAATGAACGGCCCTTTGTTGTGCAAAGGGATGATCGCGGCGATGGTGGTCATGAGCGCGTCCCCGCATGCGCGCGCGTTTCGCGCACGCTGCTCAGGGTTCACAACGCTTAACGAAGTTCGGCGTTCCCGCCGCGCTTAAGCTGCGTTCTTGCGGCGCACCAAGCCCGAATAATCGTGCATCAGCGTCTCGGTGAGCTTGCCCGGCTTGAATTTCATGCCGGCGATCTCGCCGATCGGGGTGATCTCAGCCGCCGAGCCAGTGAGGAAAGCTTCGGTGAAGGTGGCGAGTTCGTTCGGGAAGATCGCGCGCTCCTGCACTTCAATGCCGCGTTGCCGGGCCAGCATGATGACAGTCTGGCGCGTCAACCCGTTGAGGAACGCGTCGGGCGTCGGCGTATGGATGACGCCGTCGCGGATGAAGAAAATGTTGGCGCTCGTCGCTTCGGCGATCTGGCCGCGCCAATCCATCATCAGCGCGTCCTGGAAGCCCGCCGCTTCCGCCGCGTGCTTGGAGAGTGTGCAGATCATGTAGAGGCCGGCGGCCTTGGAGTTGCACGGCGCGGTGTCGGGCGCGGGGCGACGCCACGGCGCCACCATCATGCGGATGCCCTTCATCTTGTCGGCGTAATAATCGCCCCACTCCCAGGTCGCGATGGCGAGATGGATCGTGTTGTTCTGCGCCGAGACGCCCAGCTGTTCCGAGCCGCGCCAAGCGAGCGCGCGCACGTAGGCGTTGCTTAGGCCGGCCTTGACCAACAGCTCATGCTTGGCCTTGTCGATCTCCTCGGCCGTCGCCGGCACGTCGAAACCCAAGATCTTGCCGGAGCGGATGAGGCGCTCGGAATGTTCGTGGCCGCGAAAGATGGCGCCGTCATAGGCGCGCTCTCCCTCGAACACGCAGGAGGCGTAATGCATGGCGTGGGTGAGCAGATGAACCTTCGCCTCACGCTGCGGCACGAAGCTCCCGTCCATCCACACCCAGCCTTCGCGATCGTGGAACGGGACCGCCGCCATCAAGCTCTCCTCAGAAATAGGCGTGCCGGCTTCAGCCGCGCGCTTGAGTGAAATAATGTTGCGGCGCATTCTCGGCGGCAAGACATGCCTGTCAACCAAACAAGACCTTCCGCCGCAGGGCCCGAGGGCCGCCTTTATCTCAAGGAGGACGAGCTCGACCGCGCCGTGGACCTCGTGTTCGCGGCGGCGCGGCGCTTTTGGAAGACGGCGGAGGATGTGCTCGAAGCGCATGAACTGGGCCCCGCGCACTACCGGGCGCTGGCCGCCATCCGCCGCGAGGAAGGGCTGGCCGTTTCCGACCTCCAGTCCCGCTTGGGGGTGCGCAAGCAAAGTCTTGCGCGGGTGCTGGGGGAACTCGAAAAATCCGGCCTGATCGCCCGGGCGCCCGGCCGCGAGGATCGCCGCCAACGCCTGCTGACGCTGACGCCTGCCGGGCGTGACGCCGAGCGCGAAGCATCGGCGGCCCTGCGCGAGCGGCTGGGGCAGATTTTCCGTGCCGTCGGCGCCGATGCGGTGGCCGGCGCCCGTGTGGTCTTGAGCGCGCTGGCGCAGGAGGACGAGCGGTGACGCCCCTCTTCGACGCACTCGACCGTCCGCCGCACCTGCTGCTGGTCGATGACGACGACCGCATCCGCGAGTTGCTGAAGCGCTACCTGGCCCAGGCCGGCGCGCGCGTCTCCGCCGCCGCCGACGCCGCCAGCGCCCGCAAACTGGTCGCGGCGATGGATTTCGACCTTCTCATCCTCGACGTGATGATGCCGATCGAAGACGGCTTCTCGCTCGCCGAGAGCGTGCGGAAAAATTCCAACGTGCCGATCGTGCTGCTGACCGCACGCGGACTGGCGGAAGACCGCATCAAGGGCCTCTCGATCGGCGCCGACGATTATGTGGCCAAGCCGTTCGAGCCGGCGGAGCTGGCGCTCAGGATCAACGCGATCCTCAGGCGCACGGTGTCGAGCCGGAGCGAAGCGCGGGAGATCGTTCAGTTCGGCCCCTACACGTTCAATTGCGGCCGCGAAGAGCTCTCCCGCGAAGGCGCGCCGGTGCGGCTGACCGAAGCGGAAGCAGCGCTGCTGCGCGTGCTCGCCGCGCGACCGGGCGAAACGGTGAGCCGCGAGGAACTCGCCAAACGCACCAGCGCGGGGCTTGAGCGCAGCGTCGATGTTCAGGTCACGCGCCTGCGGCGCAAGATCGAGACCGATCCGCGGGCGCCGATCTTCCTGCAGACGGTGCGCGGCGTGGGCTATCGGCTGGCGGTGGACTGATCCTTCGGGATCAGCGTCGCCGCTTCGCCACGTTCTGCGCCATCTGCATCGGGCGCGTGCGTGTATAACCCTTCAAGCAAATAGATCGGCCGGTGCTTCACCTCGGTGAACAGGCGGCCGACATATTCGCCGAGAATGCCCGTTGAAACGAGCTGCAACGCGCACGCCAGCAAGATGGCGATCATGGTCGAGGCGTAGCCCGGCACCTCGACGCCTTCGATCATCGTTTTTATCGCGATGAAGCCCGCGTAAATCGCGGCCGCCGCGCCAACGCTCAGACCAAGATAGGTCCAGATTTTGATCGGCGCGGCGGAAAAACCGACGATGCCGTCGAGCGCAAAATTCCAAAGCCGGCGAAAGCGAAACTTGGTGGCGCCGGCGGCGCGCTTCGGCCGCACATAAGGCACAGCACAGGCCGGGAAACCGACCCAGGCGAACAAGCCCTTCATGAAGCGATTGCGCTCGGGCAGTTGCCGCAGCGCTTCCGCAACGCGCCGATCAATCAGCCGGAAGTCGCCGACATTGGGCGGCATCGGTGTCTCCGTAAGCGCGCCGAACACCCTGTAGTAGGCTGCAGCCATGAAGCGTTTGAGAAAGGTGTCGGAGCTGCGATCGACCCGCACGCCATAGACGACGTCATAGCCTTCACGCCAGCGCGCCAGGAAATCGCCGATCAGCTCCGGCGGGTCCTGCAGATCGACGTCGAGGATCACCAGCGCGTCGCCGCGCGCGTGGTCGATTCCGGCGGTCAGCGCGGCCTCCTTGCCGAAATTGCGCGAGAGGTTGAGCACGACGATGCGTGGGTCCTTCTCGGCGCTGGCGAACAGCACCTCAAGCGTGCGATCGCGGCTGCCGTCATTGATGAAGAGGATTTCCCATTCGGCGTCGCTGCTCAGCAGAGGGCGTACGCGGTCGAGAAAGACCGGGATTACATCCTCTTCGTTGAAAACCGGAACGACGAGGGAGACAAGCGGCGGCGCCGGGCGCTTGCGGCGCATCTGCGCCGGCAACGGCTGTGGCGCGTCAGCGCGCATGGGTTAACCGGACCTCCTCGGTTTCGCGCACGCTATAGCGCAGCCGGCCCAAGTCAAACGCGCTTCGCGGCTGTTTCTCCCGGCGCGCGTAAAGTCTCCGCGCCTTGCTCGGTTTCGGGCCATCTCCTAGGGTGCCGGCGTCGGGCGAGGGACACGTGGCGGAAGCAATCGCGGCGAAGCGCAAATCAGGCTGGGCCAGCATCGCGCTCGGCATCCTGTTCTGGCTTCCGCTCTTGAGCGGCGTGTTGAGCCGCGTGGTGAAGCATTCCGTCTGGTTCCGCGATTATGGCGCGGTCGGGTGCGGCGCGGAGAAGTGGCTGCAAGGGCGCGCGCTCTACGACCAGGCGCAGCAATGCGCCGATATCCAGGCGCTCTCCTACATCTATCCGCCCTATCTCGCGCAAGCGCTGGCCGAGCCGCTGCGGCTGCTCGGGCAACAAAATCTCATGTGGGCCTATGCGGGCGTCTATGTGCTCGCGCTCGTCGCGCTCATCTGGATCGTGATCCGCTCCGACAGGGACGTCGCCGGCGCCAAGCGCTCTTGGTTCATGGGCTTCCTCACCGGCAGCTCGATTTATTGGGGCAATGTCGCCGTCGTCGCACACGCTCTGATTGGCGCAAGCGCCGTGGCGCTGAGGAAGCATCCGATCGCGCTCATCATAGCGCTGACGCTGGCGGCGGCGGTGAAGCCCGTCTTCCTGATCTTCGCCGTCGTGTTCGTGCTGATGCCGTGGCCTTTGTGGCGGCGCTTCGTCTATCTCGTGGTTGCGCTCGCGCTTGGCGTCGCGCCGACGGCTTATTTCATGGCCACGGGTGGCGCGCTCGCCGAGGATTGGCGCCGCGTCGTGGTGTGGGCGGTCTACACCGACAAGCTGGGCGATGGCTTCTTTGGCTGGCTCGATTTGATGCGGCTGGCGCCCGCAACGACGGCGGCGAGCATCGCCTATGTCGGCTATGCGGGCCTGATGACGCTCTGCGCGCTGCTCATCGCCGAGGGGCTGAAGCTCGATCTTGAACGGCGCGTCCTGCTGGGCTTGAGCCTTGCCGTGCTTCTGATCCCGCGCCTCATGCCATACGATTTCTGGCTGCTTGGCCCCGGTCTTCTGGGCGCAACCGCCGCGGCCGGCGCGTTTGCGCCCGTCCCTGCGCGCTGGATCGAGCGCGGCTACCTGCTCGCCGGCATCGTGGCGCTTGTGGGCAACCTAGCCGACCTCGCTGATGTCACGCAGCGCATCGCGATGCTCGCACTCGCACTTGTGTTCGTCGGCTTTGCGGGCTGGGTCGTACTCAAGGGCCTGGCTGCACCGCGTGCGCTGTGGACGCGCATTTGGAGCGGCGCCGAAGCGGCGCAAGCCTGACGCGCCGATGCGGCTTCGCGATCTGACGCCGCGCGGCCTTTACTGGCGCAGCATCCTCATCATTCTCGTGCCGGCGGCGATCCTGCAGCTGATCGTCACGCTCGTCTTCCTCGACGATCACTGGCGCGCCACCTCGAAGCGCATGAGCCAGGGCGTCGCCGCCGACGCAGCCTTGATCATCCAGCTCTACGAACGCGACCCCACGCCGGAGCGTCTGGAATTCCTGCAGCGCATTGCTGACCGTCCGCTGCGGCTTGAACTCGAACTGCAGCCGCACGCGCCGCTGGCGCTGCCGCGCTGCGGGCACGGCGAATCCATCAGCGACGATTACGTCACCAATGCGCTGGAACAGGAGCTTGGACGAACCGTCTGGTATGATAGCACTTGCCCCGGCAATCGCGTGCTGATCCGCATCCCCATCGCCGAAGGCGTGTTGCAGATCAAAGCCTATCGCGACCGCGTGCAGGCGCGGTCCGGGCCGCTGTTCGTCGCGTGGATTTTCGGCGCCACGCTTTTTCTCGGCGTCGTCTCGATCATCTTCATCCGCAACCAGGTGCGCCCGATCGAAAAGCTCGCCGACGCCATGGAGCGATTCGGGCGCGGCGAAGACACCGGCGCCTTCCGTGCGCGTGGCGCGCGCGAAGTCCGCGCCGCCACCAATGCGTTTCTCGACATGCGCTCGCGCATCAAGCGCCACATCGAACAGCGCGCGCAATTGCTGGCCGGCGTGAGCCATGATTTGCGGACGCCGCTGACGCGGCTCAAACTGCAATTCGCGCTGATGCCGCAGAGCCCCGAAATCGAGGACGCCAAGCGCGATCTGGCGCAAATGGAAGAGACGCTCGACGAATATCTGGCTTTCGCCAAAGGCGCGGCGGAGGAGCATCCCGACCTGGTCGATCTGGGCGCGCTCGTCCAGGAAATCGCCGCCGATGTCGAACGCGCCGGCGAGCATGTCGGCGTGACCTGCGAAGGCGACGCCACCACTCCAGGGCGAGCGCGCGCATTGAAGCGTTGCCTCGTCAATCTCATCGACAATGCGCTGGCGCATGGCGCGAAGGTCGAGGTCGCCGTGCACGGCGAAGAAAGCGCTGTCAGCGTTTCCGTGGATGACGACGGCCCCGGCATCCCGGAAGATCAGTACGAAGAAGCGTTTCGCCCGTTCTCGCGTCTCGACGCCACGCGTTCGCGGCACCAGAAGGGCGTGGGGCTTGGCCTCGCCATCGCCCGAGACGTCGCGCGCAGCCATGGCGGCGACATCGCGCTTTCGCGCAGTCCGCTGGGCGGACTAAAGGCGACGCTGCGGCTGCCCCGTCCAGCTCAAGATTGATTTTGCGTCAGGTTCCCTGATTGTCCTGGGCTTACGCCCCGACTCCCGTGCGATTGTCCACAGGATTGGCATTCCCGCTCTGGTCATCGGAACGGGAATGATGAATGTGACACTCCACAGCTGGAAGGGCGGACATGGCTTTCGACGGCGACCTCACCCGGGCCAGAATTTGCATTGATTTTGGCACGGCGCTTTCCAAAGCCAGCGTTTGTCTCGACCCCGCTCTGCCGCTGGAAGTCGGCGTTCGGCCGCTGGCGATCGGCGCGGTGTCGGGCGCAGAACATCATTTGCTGACGCCGTCCGTTCTGTTCGTCGACGGCGGACGCATCTTTTTCGGACCGCGCGCGCTTGAGATCGCCTGGAACGGCGCCGGCGAAAGCCGCGATCCGCTGCTGTCGTTCAAGACGGTGCTGGGCGCCCGTAATGCGCAGGAAGCGCTGGCGGCGAAGCTGCCGCCATCGATTGATCCAACCGGCACATTCCGGTTGCGGGATGCGCTCGCCCTCTACCTTGCTTACCTCGATCAACTGATCCGCGCCGCGTTGGAATCTTCGGTCAACATGCCGCCCGGCGTCGTCAACGTGCCACGCCGCTATACGAGCCCCGCCTGGAGCGCCGGCAGTTCGAGCGATCGTGTCTTCGAAGCCATCTTCAACGAAGCCGCCGCGGTTTCGGCGCGGCTCAGCAAGTTGCTGCTTTCGCCGGACGGCATCTCCATCGCCCAGTGCCGCGACGCGCTGGACAAAGCCGCCGCCACGCCGGGCGATGGCCGTTTGGAGACGGGCGTGTTCGAACCGCACGCAGCCGCCGCCGCGAGCCTCGCCTTCACCAATTCGCCGGTTCGCTTCGTCATGGTGATCGACATCGGCGCAGGCACGACCGACATCGCCGCCTTCGAGTTCGACGAACGCAACAATCCCCCCTCGCTCACCGAGATCAAGCCGGCCCGTCAATGCAGCGCGCTCGCGGGCGATGAAATCGACCGCATTCTCATCAATCTGTTCGGGCGCAAGCGTTCAGGCGAGCGCTCAATCGAAGAAGAGGAGCGCATGCGCCGGCTGATCCGGCTTGCGGCGCGCGATCTGAAGCAGCAATTGTTCACCGAAGGCCGATGCACGGTGCGCAACGGCTGGTCGTCGACGACCATCCGGATTTCCGATCTCGCCGAAGATCCGCAATTCCGCGCCTATCACCAAGCGCTCGGCCAGCTGATCGCGCATAGCATCGGCGCCGTCGCCGGCCGCGCGGTTCAAACCGGCGCCACCGAGATCGATGTGGTGTTGGCCGGCGGCGGCTCGCACTTGCCGTTTCTGCAGGATCTGGTGCGTCAGGCCGGCAGTGTCGCGGCGCGTGGCGTGACGCTGCGTGTCGCGCCGCTCTCGCCCGCGAACGTGCTGTACGAAGGCGTCGATCCCGAACTGACGGCGGCGTTCCCACAGATCGCCATGTCGGTCGGCGGCGCGCTGGTCGAGATGCTCGCGCCCGCAGCCTAAGCGTCCCACAGTTTTGAGTAGGCGCGCGCGAACGAAGCCGCGCTGAAGCTGCGTTCGTAAGCGGCGCGATTGGCCGCGCCCAGACGCTTCAATCCATCGCGGCCGAGTGCGGCGAGTTTGGCCATGCCCTCGCGCAAGCCCTGCAGCGTCGGTTCGAACAACACGACGCCTTCGCTCTCGCGTGCGAGCGCCTTGTTGCCGCCGGTCGCGGACGCGAGCAGCGGCGTTCCGGCGGCCATCACTTCGAGCGCGATCAGATCGAAATAGGTGCGCCGGTTCGGCAGCACGAACACGTCGGCGGCGCCGATGAGATCGGGCGCGTTGCCGATCCAGCCCAGTTCGCGCCAGCGCGGATGCGTAGAAGGCGCGACCGGCCCTGCGCCGCCAGCGACGACCATCCAAGCGCCCGTTGCGTCGAGCGCGGCAGGCGCGCCTTCGACCAGCAGGTCGTAGCCCTTCACGCCGTTGTGGCGGCCCGCATAGACAAAATGCAAAGCAGCGCCGCCGGGCATTGCAAACGGCTCCCCGCACGGCGGATCGACAATGCCGGTATAGACGTATTTCAGGTTTTGCTTGGCGAAGATCGCGCCGACCTGATCGTCCGTTTCAAAATAAGGCTCAAGCGCCTCCGCACATGGAAATACCAGCGTGTCCGCAGCAGCAAACGCCGCGCGATCAATCTCACGCCAGCGCGCCTCGGCGCGATCGGCGAGCGCGCTCGGCACGCCCCCGGCGCGAAGCTTGTCGGCCTTCTCGCAGGCCGGCATTTCCGGCGTGTGGGAGCTCAGATAGAGCGCGACGTCCTTGCGGCGGCCGAGCGCGTTCAGTGAATTGTGCGCCGCGAGCGCATCCATCGTGGAATGGCAATGCAGGCTCACGTTACTCGAAGCGAGCAGCGCCTCGACGTCAGCCGGAAGACGATAAGAGTCGAGCGGCGCTTCAAACAGACGCTTCAGCTCGCGCTCGGCCTTGCTGGGCGCAAGCCGGCGCGTGGCGAGATAGATCGGACGCGCGATCGGATGATTGAGCAGCGCGCTCTTCAGCGCCTTGCCGCTCTTGCGCTTGGTCGGTCGCGGCTCGGGAACGATGAAGCGGAAGGCGTCCGCCGCGTCGATCTCGCGTAAGCCCTCGCGCAAATGCCAGAGATAACCCGACGGACCGCCGGCGTTGCGCGCCAAAGGATCGTGCCAGTAGATCAAGCGCCGCATTGCCGCCGTCATACATCCGCGCTCGGACGGCCGGTCACAGCCGGCGCGATCTTCTTCTCGAACAACGCGAGCGCACGCGCACACGCCTGGTCCATGTTGTAATAGGCGTAGTCACCGAGACGGCCCGCGAACCAGACTTTGCCGTCGAGCGTCGACGCCGCCGCCAGATAAGGCTTCAACCGCTCGGACGTGTCGGGCGATGGGATCGGATAATACGGTTCGTTGCGCCCGCGCTCATAGGCTTCCGGATACTCCTCGACCAAGATCGTCTCCGCCGCCGCCGGCGCGGTGAGATGGCGCAGATCCGTGATGCGTGTGAAATCGAACTCGTTTGGATAGTTCATCGTGCCGGTCGGCAGGCCCTGCGAAAGCGGCGCTTCGATCAGCTTGAACCGCAGACTGCGATACGGCAGCGCGCCGTGCGCGTATTTGAAATATTCGTCGATCGGCCCGGTGAACACGACGCGTGCGTGATCGGCCGGCACATCCGCGAAATCGGTCGAAAGCGAGACTTTGATATTGGGGTGATCCAGCATGCGCTCGAACAGCGGCGTGTAACCTTCCAGCGGCATCGCCTGATACGCATCCGTGAAATAGCGCGTGTCGCGGCTCACCGAAATCGGCACGCGCGCCGTCACGCCCGGATCGAGGTCTTCCGGCGCCATGCCCCATTGCTTGCGCGTGTAGGCATTGAAGACGTTGTCGTAGACATAACGCGCGACGAACGCCAAACGCTCGTCCGCCTCTTCGCGCAACTTCAGGATCGGCACGCGCGCGCCATAGCCGAAGCGCTCGACCAGCTTGCGGCCAATCTCCTCTGCGAGAAACGATGGAAACACACGCTCAAGCGATTCCAAGCTGAACGGCAGCGGTGCAGGATTGCCCTCCACCATCGCCAGAACCCGATGAAAATACGGCCGCCACTCGGTGAAACGCGAAAGATAGCGCCAGACCTTGGCGCTGTTGGTGTGGAAGATGTGCGGGCCGTATTGGTGCACGCGCAAACCATGCGCAGCTGCATAATCGTAGGCGTTGCCGCCGATATGCGCACGGCGGTCGATCACCAGCACCTTTTGATCGAGTTCAGATGCAATGCGTTCGGCGAGCGTCGCGCCGGTGAAGCCCGCGCCCACGATGAGCCAGTCGAAATCCTTACGGCTCATGCGACAAGCCCAAGCGCGCTCTTGAGCGCGGTCCAGAACGCTTCCGCGCCATAGTGCGCGGCGACGGCGGCGCGGCCCTTCTCCGCTTTCGCTCGAAGCGCGTCAAGATTGGCGAGCGCCTGGTCCAACGTGCGCGCCAACGCTTGCGCGTCGCCAAGCGTGTAGAGTTCGCCGTAAGCGCCATCGCCCAGGGCCGCGCGATTACCCGGGATGTCGCTGGCGATGGTGGGGACGCTATGGTCGAGGGCCTCAAGCAAGAGATAGGGCAAACCCTCCCAGTGCGAGGGCAGCACGAGCATGTCGTTGCGATGAAACTGCGCGAACGGTTTGGAAATCCAGCCCGGAAACTCCGCGTCAAGCAGAGCAGCGCTCGCGGCGGCGCGCGTTTCCGCATCGAGCTCGCCCGCACCGATGAAGCGAAATGCGGGCTTGGCCTGCATCAGCGTCGCGGCCTTGACCAGCGCCAAAGGATCTTTCGTGTCGATGAAGCGCCCGACGAAATTCACGCGCGGAGGCCCGTCCGCTGTCGGGGGCGTTGCATCGGCTGGCGGCACGTATGGATTGCCCAACAGCGCCACGAGTGATTGCGCGCCGCGTAAGCCTGCGCGCACGCGCGCATCCTGATCCGCGTTCAGCGTCACCACGAGATGCGCGCGACGCTTGTGCTTGGTCTTGTCGGAATGGCAGGGCGTGACCAGCCACGCATTCGGAAACATCCGCGCCATGGCCGCCAACGCCAGATCGCTGTGCACAATGATGGCTGCCGGTTCGCCGCGCTTTGTGACCTCTGCGCGCAACGCGCCGTGCGGCAGCAGCGACGCGATCCCTCGCGCCGTCAGGCTCGGCGGCGCCTGGATAATATCCAAGCCTTCGGCGCGCAGCGCGGCGTCGTCCGGGCCGCGATAGACGCAGGCATGCCTGACGCCGACGCGATCGAACATGCGCGCGTAGTGACGCACGGCCGTGGTGATGCCGCCGCCGCCCTTCACCACCGCGACCTGCAAAACGAACATGAGTTCAGGCGCTCGTCGGCGGCTCGTCCGCCTTCTTGCCCTCGAAGCCCGCCCAACGGCCGAACATCTCTTCGGCGCGACGCAAATTCTTATCGAGCGAGGCCATCGTCTTGGCGAAATCGCCAGCGGCGTCGCCGCGCCATGCTGCGCGCGCCTGACCGATGATCACCCCCAACCCTTGCGCGCGCGCATGCCCGGTCACGCCATCGGCCTCGAGCCCGGCCAGCGCCAGCACCCAGCGCGCGCAACGCACGTGCCGTTGGTGCGCCGCCGCCAGCAAAGTCGGGTCGCGGTCGACGCCCGCCTCCATCGCGAGCACGGCGGCGCGATGCGGTTCCATCGCCTCGAAGCGGCGCATGATCAGTTCAAACAGACGGTCGCGCACACTCTGGTTCGGATCGAGCGCATCGAGGTCCTCGCCAATGGCGCGATCGAACGCCTCCTCGACGCAATCCACGGCTTCGCCAAGGCTGCCGGCATAAAAGTCAGAAACCGGACGGCCTGCCTCGGCGGCCAATTGCGCAAGCGTCGCCTCCCGCCAAGGCTTGGCCGCCGCAACGGAAAGCGCGGCGCGGGCGAGGTCGCGGCGGACAGCGGGATCGGAGGGGGACATGAGCGGATGAAGCTTGCCCAGCCCGCCGCGGTCAAGCCATTGCGCGCGTCAGCGCAGCAGCGCGGCGACGCAGGTGACGTCGTCAAACGGATCGCCGCCGCCGGCGAAGCGGTCCACGTCCGCCATCACGGCCTGGACCATAGTCGGCGCCTCCCGGCGGGCGAGGGTCGCCAACAGTTCGACCAGCCGGGCTTCGCCATACTCTTCGCCCGAAGGATTGGCGGCCTCGGTGACGCCATCGGTGAAGACGAACACGCCGTCGCCGCTGCGCAAATCGACGGCCTGCTTGGTCCAGGTGCGGTCGGGATAGAAGCCAAGCGGCACGCCGCCGCCGGGCAGCGGCTCGCAGCCGCCGTCGCGGACGAGAAACGGCGCGTTGTGTCCGCAATTCACGTATTCGAGCCGCCGCTCGTCGAGATCGAGAATGCCGTAGAACAGCGTCGCGAACATCGACGTCGCGTTCTGCGCGTAGAGCGCCGCGTTGGTTTGTTCGATCAGCGCGGCCAAATCCCGCTCCTGCCGCGC
>DASZSK010000184.1:0-15231 GCA_035548735.1 Caulobacterales bacterium
CGGTCTCTCCAGAGCCGCACAGAGTGCGGCGCTTCGCGGCACGGGTCTGTTGGACAGCGCTCCGGACCCGGCGCTGGATCGCATCACGCATTTGGCCGCAACCCTGCTCGAGGCGCCGGCGGCGCTGATCACGCTGATCGATTACGAGGGCGACCGTCAGTTTTTCGCCAGTCATGTCGGACTGCCGGAGGCGTTGAAGGCGGGACGGCAAACGCCGCTCGAATTCTCAGTGTGCGAACGCGTGGCGTCGGGCAACGCGATGTTGATGGTGCCGGACGCACGCAAGGACCGCGCGCTCAAAGATAACCCGGCGCAGAAGCTGTTGGGACTCGTCGCTTATCTGGGCGCGCCGCTGACGATGGAAAGCAATGTCGCGCTGGGTTCGCTGTGCGTGATCGATCGAAGGCCGCGGCGCTGGACCGAACGCGACCAGATGTTGCTGCGGGAATTGGCGGCGCTCGTCATGCGCGAGATTGCGCTGCGCCAGGAATTGCGCAACCGCGCGCATGTCGAAGCGCGGCTCGACGAGAGCGAAGAAGATTTCAGCACGCTGGCGAATTTCCTGCCGCACTTGGCCTGGATGGCGCATCCCGATGGCGAGATCTATTGGTATAATCAGCGCTGGTTCGACTATACCGGCCTAAAGCCAGGCGATGTCGCCAACACAGCCATGCATCCCGACCACTATGATCGGGTGGCCGGCAAATATCTTGGGCACGTCAAGAAGGGCGAGCCCTGGGAGGACGTGTTACCGATCCGCGGCATGGACGGCGAGTATCGCTGGTTCCTGTCGCGGGCGATGCCGCGGCGAGATGCGAACGGACGCATTACGCGCTGGTTTGGGGCCAACACCGACATCACCGAGCGCCTCGAAGCGCAGGAGCGGCAAACGCTTCTGACGCGCGAGATCGATCATCGCGCCAAGAACGCCCTGGCGGTGGTGCAAGCCGTGGTGCGCCTGTCGCGCGCCGACGATCCGGCGGACTTCCAGGCCGCGGTGGAAGGACGGATCGCGGCGCTCGCGCGCTCGCACGCGCTGTTGGCGCAAGGGCGCTGGCAAGGCGTCGATCTGGAGAAGTTGCTGCGCGAAGAGCTTGCGCCCTACAGCGCGGGCGGCGACGCGCGTGTGTTCGTGCGCGGGCCGACCTATCTGCTGTTCCCGGAAACCGCGCAAACGATTGCGCTGGTGCTGCATGAGCTTGCCACCAACGCCGCCAAGCATGGCGCGCTTGCCCAAGCCGAAGGCAAACTGCACGTCGCCTGGGAAACGACGCGTGACGGCGGCTTGGCGCTGACCTGGGCGGAGACATTGGTGACGCCGATGGCGACGCCGAAACGCACTGGCTTCGGCACCAGCCTGTTTGCGCAGTCGATCGAGCGTCATTTGGGCGGTTCGTATCAAATGGACATGAAGCCGAGCGGGCTTGTCTGTAGTCTGCGCATCCCGGCGCGTCCGAGTGCGTCGCAATCCCAATCCAAACCGAGCAAGAAGGCCCGCGCCATGTCGCAAAAGCCGAAAGTGCTGCTCGTGGAAGACGACGCGCTGATCGCCATGGAAATGGAAGAGCGGCTGGTCGACATGGGCTTCGACGTGATTGGCCCGGCCGCCACGATCGAAGCGGCGGAGCAGGCGATTGCGCAGACCGTGCCGGATATCGCCTTGCTCGACGCCAATCTGCGCGGACGCACGACGGTCGAGCTTGGCGCCGCGCTGCGCGGTAGAGGCGTGCGCGTCGCCTTCTGCACCGGTTACGACGAAATCAAGGGCCTGCCCGCCGACATGGCCGACGTGCGCATTCTCACCAAGCCGATCGCCGACGACGATCTGCGCGCTGCGCTGCAATCGCTCAGCGCGTAGCAGGCCATAGTGCGATGTCGCTGAGCGCCTTGCCACGCCCATGATTCGATGATACTGGAAATGTCGAAATGAATACGGATGCCGCCGTCGACGCCTTGGGCGCGCTCGCCAACGCGCATCGCCTGGCTGTCTATCGCCTGCTCGTGCAGGCGGGTCCGGAGGGCAAACCAGCCGGCGCGATCGCCGAAAAGCTGGGGCTGCCGGCGTCCTCGCTCTCGTTCCACTTGGCGCACCTGACCCGCGCGGGCCTCATCACCCAGCGGCGTGAAAGCCGTTCGCTGATCTACGCCGCCGACTTCGACGCCATGAATGGCCTCGTCGGCTTCCTCACCGAGAAATGCTGCGGCGGGCGCTCGTGCGCGCCAGCCGAGAAACCCAAGCAGAAAAGGAGCGCCGCGTGAGCGCGCAACATCGTCCGTACAATGTGCTGTTTCTGTGCACCGGCAATTCGGCGCGCTCGATCATGGCGGAGGCCATTCTCTCGCGCATGGGCGCGGGCAAGTTCAACGCTTATTCCGCCGGCTCACAGCCGAAGGGCGAAGTGAATCCGTACGCGATCAAGCTGCTTCAGCGCTTCAACTACAAGACCGACGGCTTTCGCTCGAAGAGTTGGGATGAGTTTGCGCAAGCGGGCGCGCCGCCGCTCGATTTCGTGTTCACCGTTTGCGACAATGCCGCCGGCGAGGTTTGCCCGATCTGGCCGGGCCAGCCGATGACGGCGCATTGGGGCGTGCCCGATCCCGCGGCTGTCGAAGGCACGGACGCGGAAATCGCCGCCGCGTTCGTTGACGCGTATGGGCGTCTGCAGAACCGCATCACCATCTTCGTGAACCTGCCGTTCGAGAGCCTTGATCGCCTGTCGTTGCAAAGCCGCTTGAATCAAATCGGCAAGACGCAAGACGCGCCTGCGCGGGAAGCGTCGTGACGCTTTCGCGCCGGATTGCCGCGGAGTTCGCTGGTTCGCTCGTGCTGACGGCGGTGGTGATCGGCTCGGGGATCATGGGCGACAATCTGGCCGGCGGAAACGTCGCCATCGCCTTGCTCGCCAACACGCTCGCGACGGGGGCCATTCTCTTCGTGCTGGTCCATGCTTTGGGGCCCATCTCCGGCGCCCATTTCAATCCGGCGGTGACGCTTGTCATGACGCTGCAGGGCGCAACCAAGGTCAGCGAAGCGCCGCTCTACATCGCGCTGCAGATCGGTGGCTGCATTGCCGGCGCAATGTTCGCGCACGCTTTGTTTGGGTTGCCGCTGATCCAGCAAAGCGCGCATGTGCGCGCTGGTGCAGCGCAGGCGCTGTCCGAAGGCGCGGCGACGTTCGCGCTGATCGCCTGCATTCTGCTGGTGTCGCGCACCAAGCCTGACGCGATTCCGCTCGCCGTCGCGCTCACCATAGCCGCCGGCTATTGGTGGACGCCGTCCACATCCTTCGCCAATCCGGCTATCACCATTGCACGTGCGCTGAGCGATACGTTCGCTGGCATCCGTCCGCAGGATGCGCCGACATTCATCGCGGCGCAGTGCGCTGGCGCTGTTCTCGCCTGGGCGGCGTGTGCGTGGCTCTATCGTTTGCCGTTCCGCGCCGCGAACGCCGTCAGCACGGCGGCGGCGACGCGGTCGGTTTCCAACAGCGGCGGATAAGTCCAGCTTTCAAGTCGACCGGCGAAAGGCCGCGCGCAGCCGCGCTTCATCAGGCTCTTGTGGAAGCGGTCGATCTTGCCGGCTGCGCCGTCGATGGCGAGGATGTAGATGGGCTTGCCGGTCGCGGCGGCCTCCGTCGCCATGTTGACGCTGTCGGCGGTGACGAAAATGACATCGGCCGCGCCAAGCAAAGCGAAATAGGGGTTCACGCCCTCGCCGTCATAGAAGACGGCGCAGTGCGGGGCCATGAAGGTCTGGAATTGCAAGCGCGCGGCGTCGCTGGTGCGCCGCGACAGCGTCGCCAACAGCGTGCCGCCGGTCGCGCGCTGGATTTGCGCCATGGTGTCGGCGATCTGGCGTGCGCGCTTCGCGGAGATGTCTTGGCGCTTCGACTTGCCGCCGATCAGCACGGCGAAGCGCGGCTGCGGCAGGTCATCGAGCGCCGTTGGATAATCGCGCAGCGCCTGCTCGATGCGCTCGTGCGTCACGCGGTGACATGCGCCCACAATGGGAATGACGTTCGGGCCTTCGAGGCCGTCATGGATGGGCGGCACGACGACGTCGAACTCGCGCGGATTGACGCGCGGGTCCTGCAGCTGGGCCACCAGCGTCTTGCCCTTGGACCATGTCCTGACGCCCATGGAGAGCGGGATCGAGGCGCGGCCGCAGCCGATCCAGATGTCGGGCCAAGGCGGCTCGATGGCGTCGGAGCCGTCGGTGAGCGCCTGGCGCGCGGCTGGCGTGAAGCCCGAAGGAAACCAGCGCCAGGGCGTCCGCATCTGGATGCGCTTCACGCTGATCTTCGCGGGCGTTCGGCGCGCGATGGCCTCGGCGAGCCCGAGCGCCTGGTTCTCGATCCCCGCGCGCCCGTCGCTCACCGCCCAGATCTGCAGCGGCTCGGCGGATAGGAAGCCCGCGGACCTCATGGGAACTCCCCCGGAAGGGGCGTCAGAGGTACTTCACCTTGACGATCTCGTAGGACTTGGCGCCGCCCGGCGCCATCACCTCGACCACGTCGCCTTCTTCCTTGCCGATCATGGCCCGCGCAATCGGGGAGGTGATCGAAATCTTACCCGCCTTCACGTCGGATTCGTCTTCGCCGACGATCTTGTACTTTGATTTTTCACCGGAATCTTCGTCGAGCAGCTGAACGGTCGCGCCGAACTTCACCTGCTTGCCGGAGAGCTTGGAGACGTCGATCACCTGCGCGCGCGCGATCTTGTCCTCGATCTCGGCGACGCGGCCTTCGATGAAGCTCTGCCGCTCCTTGGCGGCGTGATATTCGGCGTTCTCGGAGAGATCGCCATGGCCGCGCGCCTCGGCGATGGCGGCGATGATCGCCGGCCGCTCTTCCGTCTTCAAACGCTTCAGTTCCGCGTCGAGGGCCTGATAACCCTCGGCCGTCATTGGGATTTTTTCCATGGGATTTCGGTGTTCCGGTCGTTCCAGCACAATAAGGTTGAACAGGCGCAAGCCGCTCCGTCAAGCATAGGCCTGGAGGGCTTTGACGCCCAAAGGCGCCCCAGTCTTCAGGCGTCGGATCGCCGCGACCGTGGCCCGGGCGCCCGAAACGGTGGTGTAGTAAGGGATGTTCTGCGCCAGCGCCGTTCGGCGGATCGAGAAGCTGTCTCGATAGGATTGAGCGCCTTCCGTGGTGTTGAACACGAGGTGAACCTCCCCGTTCTTCATCGCATCGACGACATGGGGACGGCCTTCCGCGACCTTGTTGACGCGTTCGACCGAGAGCCCCGCTTCCGCCAGATGGGCGGCCGTGCCGCCCGTCGCAAGGATGCGGAAGCCCAGTTCAATGAGATTCCGGGCGATCGGTTCCATCGCCGCCTTGTCCGAATTCTTCACCGAGATGAAGACGCAGCCTTCGACGGGCAGCGTTGAGCCTGCGGCGATCTGGCTCTTGGCGAAGGCGGCTTCGAAATTCTCGTCGAGGCCCATGACCTCGCCGGTCGAGCGCATTTCGGGCCCAAGGATCGGGTCGACGCCCGGGAAACGGGCAAACGGGAACACGGCTTCCTTGACCGCCACATGCGGCCGCACGGGGCGTTCCAGCTTCAGATCCCTGAGCTTCGTTCCCGCCATAACCTTGGCCGCGGCGGCCGCGATCGGCTGGCCGATCGCCTTGGCGACGAACGGCGCCGTGCGGGAGGCGCGCGGATTGGCTTCCAACACGTAAATCTCGCCGTCCTTCACCGCGAACTGGATATTGATGAGGCCCTTCACCTGGAGCGCGCGCGCCAGGCGTTTGGTCTGCTCCTCGATGTCGGTGATCAGCAGCTTGGAGAGTGAGTAAGGCGGCAGCGCGCAGGCCGAGTCGCCCGAATGGATGCCAGCTTCCTCGATATGCTCCATCACGCCGGCGACGAACACGTCTTCGCCATCGCAAATCGCGTCGACATCGACCTCGATCGCATCGCGCAGATAGCGGTCGAGCAGCAGCGGACGCCTGTCAGAGATGGCGAATTCGCTGGGGCCGCCCAGCGCCTTACCCAGGCGTTCCGCATACGCGTCGAGATCGCTCTCGCTGTGCACGATTTGCATCGCGAGCCCGCCCAGCACGTAGGACGGACGCAGCACGACCGGGTAACCCAGCTCTTCGGCGCGCTGGCGTGCTTCATCGAGCGAACTCGCGGTCGTGTTCTCCGGCTGCTTCAGGCCGATCTGCTGCAACAGCGCCTGGAAGCGTTCGCGGTCTTCGGCGAGGTCGATGGCGTCGACGCTGGTGCCGAGGATCGGCGCGCCTTCATCTTCGAGCGGCTGCGCGAGCTTCAAGGGGGTTTGCCCGCCGAACTGCACGATCAAGCCCAGCATTTCGCCGTTCTGCTTTTCGGTTTCGAGGATTTCGAGCACGTCTTCGGTCGTCAGCGGCTCGAAATAGAGACGGTCCGACGTGTCGTAATCGGTCGAGACCGTCTCCGGATTGCAGTTGATCATGATGCTTTCGACGCCGAGCTGTTCGCAGGCGAAGGCGGCGTGGCAGCAGCAATAATCGAACTCGATGCCTTGGCCGATCCGGTTTGGTCCGCCGCCGAGGATGACGACTTTGCGCCGATCGCTTGGCTCGGCTTCGCAATCGGGCGCGCCTTGCTGAGCGCGCGTATCGAACGCGCCGGTCTCGTAAGTCGAATACATGTAGGGCGTGGTGGCGCGGAATTCGGCGGCGCAGCTGTCGATGCGCTTGTATTGCGGGCGCACGCCAAGGCCGCGGCGCATGGCGCGCACGTCGCGCTCGCTCATGCCGACCAGCTTGCCGAGCCGTGCATCGGAAAAGCCCATCGCCTTGAAGCGGCGGAATTCGCGCGGATTCTGGGGCAAGCCTTCGACGCGCAGTTCTTCCTCCGCTTCGATGATTTCCTCGATCTGGCGCACGAACCACGGATCGAAATGTGAAGCCGCGCAGATTTCTTCGACCGTCAACCCGCGGCGCAAAGCTTCCGCCGTGACCAGCAGGCGATCCGCTTTCGGCGCGACGAGCCGCGCGCGCACGGCGTTGCGGCCGGAATCCTCGTCGGCCGCGCCTTCGATGGCGATTTCGTCGAGGCCCACGAGGCCGATATCGAGCGAACGCAGCGCCTTCTGGAACGATTCCTGGAACGTGCGCCCGATGGCCATGGCTTCGCCGACGCTCTTCATCGAGGTGGTGAGCGTGGTGTCGGAGCCCGGGAAACGTTCGAACGCAAAGCGCGGAATCTTGGTGACGACGTAATCGATCGTCGGTTCGAAGCTCGCGGGCGTCGCGCCCCCGGTGATGTCGTTGGCGATTTCATCCAGCGTGTAGCCGACCGCGAGTTTCGCCGCGACCTTGGCGATCGGAAAGCCGGTGGCTTTCGAGGCCAGCGCCGAAGACCGTGACACGCGCGGGTTCATCTCGATGACCACCATGCGCCCGGTATGCGGATTGACCGCGAACTGCACGTTGGAGCCGCCGGTCTCGACGCCGATCTCGCGCAGCACGGCGATGCTCGCATTGCGCATGATCTGATATTCGCGATCGGTCAGCGTCAGCGCCGGCGCCACGGTGATGCTGTCGCCCGTGTGGACGCCCATCGGGTCGATGTTTTCGATGGAGCAGATGATGATGCAATTGTCCGCCTTATCGCGGACCACCTCCATCTCGTACTCCTTCCAGCCGATGATCGACTCTTCCACCAGCACTTCGCTGATCGGCGAGGCGGCGAGGCCGCGCGTGACGATCTCCTGGAATTCCTCGACATTGTAGGCGACGCCGCCGCCCAGCCCGCCGAGCGTCAGCGACGGACGGATGATCGAAGGCAGCTGCACAAAGTCGAGCGCCGCCATCGCTTCTTCCATCGTGTTGCAGAGGCGCGAGCGCGGGCTTTCCAGGCCGATCTTGTCCATCGCATCGCGGAATTTCTGCCGATGCTCGGCTTTCTCGATCACGTCCGCCTTCGCGCCGATCATCTCGACGTTGTATTTCGCGAGCACGCCCGAGCGATCGAGTTCAAGTGCGCAGTTCAGAGCTGTCTGCCCGCCCATGGTCGGCAGAATCACGTCTGGTCTTTCTTTGGCGATGATGCGCTCGACCATCGCTGGCGTGATCGGCTCGATATAAGTGGCGTCGGCGAGCCCAGGATCGGTCATGATCGTTGCGGGGTTCGAATTGACCAGGATGACGCGATAGCCCTCGGCCTTCAGCGCCTTGACCGCCTGGACGCCGGAATAATCGAACTCGCAGGCCTGACCGATGATGATCGGCCCTGCGCCGATGATCAGGATCGAGGAAATGTCTGTTCGTTTCGGCATGCGCGCGCGTGTCCCCGCCCAAAAGGGGGCTTCAGGAATCGATCCATTTCGTGGATCGCGCGTGCTTAAGCGAAGGGGGCCCGGGACGCAAGGGTCGCCGGCTGCCGCGCCCGAACCGCCGCAACCAAGGCCAGCATCAGCCCGAGCGCGACAAAACCGCCGACGCCGACGACGCCGCTCCAAGGAAAGCTGGGGTCGCTCACCGAGAGGATTGTCAGGCCGGCGACGGCGTTCAACGCGCCGTGCGCGACGCCCGATGCGATCACCGAACCGCCTTTGTCGCGCACGAGCGTCATCAGCGGCGCAAGCAGCGTGCAGTACGCGGTGAATAGGCCGACGCCATCTCGCGGTTTTGGGGATAGTTGAGCCCGTAGAGCAGGATCGCCGGGGCATGCCACAGGCCCCAGATGGCGCCGGTTGCAAGTGAACAGCGCCAGAAACCGGAAGGACGCCACAGCGAATGCAGATAGCCGCGCCAGCCGAGTTCTTCGGTCAGCGAAAGGATCGGCGCGTTGATCAGGCTGCCGACGACAGCGGCGGCGCCAATAATGATCAAGCCGAGCATCGGCTGGCCGCGCAACTGCGCCGCCATGGGCCGGTGCGCGGCCTCCGCCTGCGCCGCGATCACATCGCCGATGTTGACGAAGTGCCGTCCCGACAGGAGCACGGTCAGCACGACGGATAGCGCGGCGAACACGAGGACGAGCGCCCAGGCGCCCAGCCACCACCAATTCGGTTTGAAATTGAGCCCGAGCGCTGCGCGCACACGACCGCGCTCGAACGCGAATGCACAGATGAGCGCAGCGATCGCCGGTCCCGCCATCATCAGCGTCAGCACGAGCAAAGCGGGCAAGCCCGCGCGCAAACCGAGCGCCCAGCCGCCGATGGCCGCACTCCAACTGAACACGAAGGTGATCGCCAGAAAAAGCGCGGCCTTTGCGGTCGCGGACATCACGTCCCTCCCTCATCCTTGGGCTCTTCGCTCATGCGCACGCCGCGCGCCTTCAGCGCTTCGCGCAGCAGGAATTCGATCTCGGCGTTGACGCTCCTGAGGTCGGCGTTGGCAAGGCGCGCGACGGCTGCGTACAACGCCGGATCGATCCGGAGCGCGAAGGCTTTCTTTTCAGCCACGGCCTATTGGTAGATCGTGCCCGTATTCACGACCGGTTGTGCGTCGCGGTCGCCGCACAGCACGACGAGCAGGTTCGACACCATGGCGGCGCGGCGTTCGTCGTCGAGTTTGACGATGTCGCGTTCGGAGAGCTGCGCCAGCGCGTGCTCCACCATCTCGACCGCACCCTGCACAATATAGCGCCGCGCCGCGAGCACCGCTTCCGCCTGCTGACGGCGCAGCATGGCGCTGGCGATTTCCGGCGCGTAGGCGAGGTGGCTGAGCTTGGTCTGGTCGATCTCGACCCCGGCGATGGCGACGCGCTCCTGCAGCTTCTCGCGCAGCACGCTGGAGACCTGGTCGGCGTCCGCACGCAGCGTGGGCTCTTCGTGCTCGGCGTGATCGTAGGCGAAGTGCGAAGCCAGTTCGCGCAGCGCCGTCTCAAGTTGGATGGTGACGAAGGTTTCGTAATGGTCGACGTCGAACAGCGCCTTCGCCGTGTCCGTCACGCGCCACACCACGACCGCGCCGATCTCAATCGGATTGCCGCGCCGATCGTTCACCTTCAGCGTTTCGCTGGTCTCGTTGCGGACGCGCAGGGACAGCTTCCTGCGCTTGTACCAGAACAGCACCCACCGCAGACCGGGCGCGCGATCGGTGCCTTTGTAATTGCCGAACAGGGTGATCACCGCCGCCTCATTGGGCTGCAGCGCATAGAAGCCCGAGGCGAGCAGCACGACGCCCAGCCATTGCCCAACCATGAGCGTGGCCGTGAGCGCGGAAGTCTCCTCCCGGTTCTGCGCCACCTGGACGATGGTCCAGAGCCCCCACGCCGCCAGCACCAGCAGCGCGAGCAGCACCAGACCGCCGGGATAGGCGACCGCTTTGCGTTCCTTGGATTGGGACAAAGCCATTTTGAGCCCTCCGTCCATATCGATATGATATCATAATAATACTGGGATGGAACGCAAGAGAATCCGCCCGTTCACCATTCCGGCAAACAGGGCGTTAAGCGCGATGCGGTAGGTTCCCACCGCTAAAACTCGGTTTTGTAGGGCCGAAACAAATGTGTGGGCGGTGGTTTTTGGGGCGCGCGATCCGACGGTTCGCGCGTAGTCAGCGCGGCAACGTGGCGATGCTCTGGGGCCTGACGGCCTCGGTGCTGGTCGGCATGGCCGGTCTTTCGATCGATTTTACCCGTGCACAGGCAATCCGGTCGGAGTTGCAGAACGCCGCTGACGGCGCTGCGCTCGCTGCGTCCCGCGCGACCGGGCTAACCGACACCCAGCGTGAAGCCGCGGCGCGCGCGTTCTTCAACGCCGAGGCCCCTGAATACGCAAGTTCGGTGAATTTCCATCTGGCGGCGCTCTCCACCCATGACGGCTATGAGGTCACGGCGTCGGTGCCGATGGATGGCAGCCTGACGCGCCTCATCTCGCAACATGACTGGACCGTGTCGGTGACCTCCGACGCCAAGCGCGGCGGCCTCAATCTCGAAATCGCGCTGGTGCTGGACACCACGCAATCGATGTCGGGCACCAAGATCTCCGATCTGCGCTCGGCGGCGACGGACTTCGTCAATACCGTCGTGAACGATGTGCAGACGCCTTACTATTCGAAAGTGGCGCTGGTGCCGTTTTCCTCCGGCGTGAACGTCGGCTCGACGTACATCAGTTCGTCGCGCGGTTCGATCCCGAGCGGCAAGAGCATCACCAGCGCGACGTGGTTCAACGGATCGCAGCTGACGATCTCGGCGATCACGAAAGCCAACCCAGCCGTCGTCACCACGTCCACGAACCACGGATACGCGACCGGCGATGTCGTCTATTTCAGCGGCATCAAGAGCAGCGGGATGGGCTCGAACCTCAACGGCAATCACTACACCATCACCCGCATCAGCAATACGCAGTTCTCGCTGAACAGCACCAATTCCTCTTCTTGGAATTCGTTCAGCACCAGCGGCAGCCCGCGCGTGCAACGCTGCATGGTGTCGACGTGCGAAGTGCAGGTCACGGCCAATTCGCACGGCTTCGCCAACAACGCTTACGTCTATATCACCGGCGTCAGCGGCATGACCTACCTCAACAGCACAGCATGGCAGGTGAAGAACGTCGCCACCAATACGTTCGTGCTGTCGGGCACGGATCCCGCGAGCGCCGGCACCACCGCGGGCACGGGCGGCACGGCCTACTGCACCACCTATGGCTGCCAATATTATCGCTTCACCAACGCGAGCAATGGAACCAACATCTGGCAGGTCAGCGGCTCTTGCGTCAGCGAGCGCACCGGCTCGGAACGCTATACCGACGCCAGCCCGAGCACGGCTTATGTCGGTCTCAACTATCCGGCGTCGTCGTCGAGCGGCTGCTCGAGCGCGCAAATCATGCCGCTCACGAGCAACAAGAGTTCTCTGACCTCGCGTATTAGCACGCTCTCGGTCGCCAACTCGACGGCCGGTGAAATCGGCGCGGCCTGGGGCTGGTACATGGTGTCGCCGAACTGGTCTTCGGTATTCACCGGAACCAGCGCGCCCGCGGCTTACGGCGCACCGGCGACCGCCAAGATCGTTGTGTTCATGACCGATGGCGCGTTCAACACCGCCTATTGCAACGGCGTCATCAGCAACGATTCCGGCGGCTACGTCGCCGACAACCAGCGCATCAATTGCAACGGCACGAATGGCGATCCTTCAAGCTCGGCGCAATCGATCTGCACGGCCATGAAGCATGCTGGCGTGATCGTCTACACGATCGGCTTCGATATGGATTCCGAGCCGCAAAGCTCGCGCGATCTGTTGAACGATTGCGCGACCGACTCGAGCCACGCCTATCTCGCATCGACCGGAACGGACCTTCACACGGCGTTCACGGCGATCTCGACCTCGATCTCGCAGCTACGCATCAGCCACTGACGTTCAGATAACGTCGTTGTGCTCATTGAGCATGACGACGGTCGGCTGGTAGTTGCGCGCTTCTTCGGCCGGCAGTTGGCAATAGGCGACAACGATGATCGGATCGCCCTTCTGCACCAGACGCGCCGCTGCGCCATTGATGCCGAAGGTCTTGGAGCCGCGCGGCGCCTCGATGGCGTAGGTCGTGAAGCGTGCGCCGTTGTTGATGTTCAGCACGTCGACCTGTTCGTGCGGCAGGATGCCGGAGCGATCCATCAGGTCGCGATCGATGGAAATCGAACCCTCATAATGGAGATCGGTTTCGGTGACGCGCGCGCGGTGGAGCTTTGCTTTGAGCAGTGTGAGTAGCATCGGCCGTACTTAGCCCTGCGGCGGACGAAATACGATAGGCACGCGCACGCGCGCCCCTGCCGCTTGCACGCCATTGGTTAACAGCGATTGCGCGCGGAAGGCGGAGACGAGCTGCAGGGCGGCCGTTCCGAACCCTTCGCCCGGCGGGGTCTCGTCGGCGATGGCGCAGCTGACGCGAAGATCGGACTGAACCATGCAATCGAGATCGACGCGTCCGCCGACGCCTTGGCGCATCGCGCGCTGCGGATAGACTGCGGCGACGCGGCTGCCGGTTGGGCGAACCGCCCAAATCACGGAGCCCGGAGGCGGCGCTGGCGCAGCCGTCGGCGTGGGCGCGGCGGGTTGTTGCAAAGCGACGGTCGTCGTTTGCGGCGTCGCCGACGAGGCGTCCGCCGCCGGCGGCGAACTCGGCACGAGCGATACGGGGCCGCCCGTATAGCCCCCCGAACCGCTCCATGATGTTTGCGGCGGCGGCGTATCGTCGTCCTGGGTCGTCCGCAGCGAGGCTTGTTCTGGTCGCGATGGCGTCGCGCGCGTGGGCGCGTTCGCGGCGTATTGGGCGCCGCTCGGCGCCGGCGTCATGGGCGCGGCGGTTTCCGGCACGGGTTCGCTGCTGGCGCTATCGGTCAAAGGCGCATCCGCGGGCGCGGCGGCGTTCTCGGTGCTGCTTTGCGTCGCCTGATCGTGCTGCGCCGAGGCCGGTTCCTGCGGCTGGAAGCCGAAATAATAGCCGGCGGCGAGCGCGCCGCCGCCGAGCAGCAGAAGCAGGACGAGCACGCGCAGGACGCCGCCGCCGGATTTCGGCGCCTTCTCCGGACGGGTGTTGTCGTAATAGCGCGGCGTTTCGCGCACGGCTTCGAAGGCGGGTTCGCGCCGCCGCTGCGGCGCCGGCTCCGGGCGACGCGCCGGCGGTGGCGGCGGTTGTGGCGCGTATGCGCGTGGGGCGGGCGCCGGAGCGGGGGCCGCGCGCGCAGCATCACGCAGCGTCGGCTGCGGCGCGGGCTCCAATTGCTTGAGCCGTATCTCGGCCAGTTCCGAGAATGCGCCGTCCGGGCCGTACTGGGCGAGATAGTCGAGGAAGTCGGTCGGATCGTTGCTGTGGCGGATGGCGCGCCAGTGCTCGGCTTCCGAGCCCAGCGGATCGTTCTGTTCGAATGCGGCTTGGCGCGGCATCGGCGCCGGCGGCGGCATGGGCGCCGGCGCGGGTTGCGACGCCGTCCGCATTTGGAAGCCGGGCGGCAGCGGCGCTTGCGGCGGCTGGCGCGTCTGCGGCGGCGCTGTGCGCGCGGCGCGGGCGTAGGGCGGCGTGCTTGGCGGCGGACGCAAACTCGGCGGCGGTTCGAACGGCTCGGGCGCGGGCTGCGTCGCCGGCGCGCCCACCGCGGCGCGCTGCGCATTCACCAAGCGATCCACCGCGAAATAGAGCGGATCGAGCATCGGATCATCTGGATCGCCGTTCCAGCCGCGCAGATCGAAGGACGGTGAATCGTTAACGCTGGCCGCCGGCGGCGGCTCGATCAGGCATGCGACGATCGCTTTCTTCGCGTTTACCGCGCGCTGCGCCGCGTCGAGAAACGGGCGCGAGCGGATGCTGGCTTGCGACCAGACCACCACCGCTGCGCCGCTGCCGCGCAGCGCTCCGTCATTCGACGGCGCGCCGCCGACTGAAAACCCCGCCCGTTCGAACATATCCGCCAGCGACTTCGCTTGCGGCTCGTCCTCACGGACACAAACAATGAGCACGTCCGCCATGACGCCTCCGGCGTCCCCCGTGCGGGCCCCGCCTTTGTGGATAATGCGCAGATACCACGGAACCCGCCCGCAGCAATACAGGGGAGAGCGAGGGTTAAGCGGAAATCATATCAAATCGCGGGCGCAAATGCGCCGGTATTGGGGTCGAGCAATTCGAGCACGCCGTCTGCAACGCCGTAACGCGCGCCGACCAATTTCAGCGCGCCCGTGCTGACGGCATCGTTAACGAATGGAAAGGTTAAAAGATTTTCGAGCGTAACACGGATCGATTCATGCTCGAGCGCGGTCTGCGGATCGCTCTCACGTGCATCGAGGCGGGTGATCGCCTTATCCAGAAGATGCACCCAGGCGTCGAGGAAAGAGCCGGTGTTGCGATCGGAGGTCTGCAGGGCGTGGGCGACGCCGCCGCATTGCGCGTGCCCGAGCACCAGGATCGTTTCAACTTTGAGGC
Source organism: Caulobacterales bacterium (assembly GCA_035548735.1). Lineage (GTDB taxonomy): Bacteria > Pseudomonadota > Alphaproteobacteria > Caulobacterales > Aquidulcibacteraceae > Vitreimonas. The sequence goes on from DASZSK010000184.1 coordinate 14,852, forward strand.
GCGTGACTGCGAACTCGATGGCGGCGCTGGTGCCGTGGTGGCCGACTTTGCTGTCCTCGCACGGCGGAGCGAGGTTGGCCACGTTTCGGATGACGAACAATTCGCCGGGCCCCACGTCGAAGATGGTGGCCGGGTCAACGCGACTGTCGGAGCAGGCGATCACAAGCGTCTTGGGGCTTTGCCCGCGTTCGGCCAATTCGCGATGGAGGCCCTGAAGTTCTGGCCAGCGCCGGGCCCGATAGCGTCGATAGCCTTCGATCAGCTCTTGCATGGGAGCCAGGAAGCGCATGCGCGCCGGTCGCGCAAGATGCGTCTTCGCATAGGTGTGTCGGCTTGAGCGGTTGAGACTCTCCGCGCAAAGTTCCCGCGTATGAGGATGC
>DASZSK010000185.1:0-3084 GCA_035548735.1 Caulobacterales bacterium
AGCGGATGCGACCGTGGGCGTCGGCGGCGCCGCGCACGTGCTGATCGGCGGCCTCGATCGCTCGATCACGCTGCAGCCTCTGAGCGTCGAAGGGAACACTGGCGTCGCGCTCGCCGCCGGCGTCGGCGTGCTGCATCTCAAAGCCGCTTAAGCTCAAGCCTCGACAAGAAACGGCGGGCCGCCAGCAATGCTGACGGCCCGTTTCGTTTGACCTTGCTGATGCGTAAGGCGACGGCGCGCGCGGAGCGCTGCTAGCGTGGCCGTAAGGGGAGGCGCTGATGCGTGGAATTCTTGTCGCGATCGCTCTGTCTGCATCCGCCGTGGCGGGCTGCGCGCAGATGCATTCCGCCGCCACCGGCGAATATATCGAGCGCACGGACGTCATGGAGGTCTCGCGCCGCGTCGTCGCCGACTATGCCGCGGCGTGGAACGCCAATGATCGCGAGCGCTTCGGCGCGTTGTTCGCGACCGACGCGCGCTATGTGAACATGAACGGTCAATTCCTGCGCGGACGCGCGCAGATCGTCGCCACGCATTGGTCCACGCGTGCGAATTACGCGCCGGGCGTGCGCATGGCGACGCGGCTCGAAGGCGCGCGCGCCATCACCGACGACACCATTGTCGCGGTGATGCGCCTGGAGCAGGTGAACGACCCCAGCGCGCCGGGCGGCATCCAAGCGGCGCGGCTCACGCTCACGCTGGTGCGCCGCGGCCATGATTGGCAGATCGCCCAGGCGCAGGCGTCCGCGCCCACTTAAGAGCTTAGTGGCGGCCCTTCTTCAGGCCTTCCTTCTCCGCGTCCGTCAGCTCTTCGGGATCTTTCGGATCGAGTGCATCTTCGGCGTCGTCGGCGAGTTGTTCGATATGGTCGCTTTCGCGCTCGACGAATTCGCGCGTGCGGTCGTTGTAGTCCTTCGAGCCCTTATAGCTGCCTTCGCCTTCGAGTTCCGGGTTTTGCTTGTCGGCCATGGCGCGCTCCTCTGTGCGCAGGCCAACGCTCCGCGACGCCGCCACGTTCCTCAGGGGATGACGTAAGCCGGGTCGACGACGGCATAGAGCGCCGTCTTCGGTTGCTTGGCGCGGTCGAACAGCAGCGGATAATTGGTGCGCGTCACCGGGAAGGTATTGAGCCAGCTCGCGCCGTCATAGACGCCCCAGGTGGTGACGCTTTGCACGCTCGCATGTGTCGCCAGCATCTGGAATAATTGACGATAAAGCACCGCCTGATTGTGCAGCACCGACGCAGGAATATTGGCGCCGTAGTCCGGCGAACTGGCGTTCGCGTAGACGTCGATGTCGAGTTCGGTGACGTGATTGATCAGGTTGCGCGCCTCGATCGCGTTGAGCGCCGCCTCGATGTTCGCGACACTCGCATTGATATTGATGTGGCATTGGTGTCCGAACCCATCGATCGGCACGCCCTTGGTTTTCAGATCGTCGATAATGGCGAGGATGCGCGCCCGTTTGTTGGCGTCTTCGCTCAGATAATCGTTGTAGAAGAGCTTGGCGTTGGGATCGGCCGCGCGCGCGGCGCGAAATGCATATTCGATATAATCGGGCCCGAGCGCCTGATGCCATGGACTGTCTTCGCGATAGATCGGATTGGCGCCGTCGCTCGCGACTTCATTGACCACGTCCCAGGCATAGACCTTGCCGGCGAAGTGCGAGACGACGTCATGCACGTATGTCTCAAGCCGGTTGCGGATCACCGTGGCGTTGCCGCCGGCGAAGAACCATGCCGGCGAGGTTTGGTGCCACACGAGCGCATGGCCGCGCAGATTGATGCTGTTCGTTGCGCAGAAAGCGGCGAGCGTGTCGCCGGGCGTGAAATTGTAGGCGCCTTCGGACGGCCCCACCGTGTCGGCCTTCATCTCGTATTCGGCGGTAATGCTGTTGAAGTGCGTCTTCACGACGTTGGCGAAGCTCGTGTCGGCGATCTGGCTCGTCTGCACCGCTGCGCCGCAGAGGAATTTTCCATTGTAAGCGGTTTTCAGCGCGGTCGTCGGCGGAGGAGGGGGCGGCGGGGGCGAACTTCCGCCGCCTCCACCGCCGCCTCCACCGCCACCGCAAGCCGTGCTTGTGAGCGCCGCCAACATCCCCGCCACGATGCGCAGCCGTCCGCGCGCGGTGATCCCATCCGCCATCGTTCGCCTCCCCGAGGCGGCGCGTCAGCTTATTTTCGCCTATCCCGCGATCACGCCGCTCGACGACATTCTGCACGGATGACAGCGCAAGTCATCCGCCGGCGTCAGTCGGCCTTGCCGAACGGCTTTTGCGGCTCGCCGAGTTCATAGAGCTCGGTTCCCTTATCGGTTTGCATCGAGAGGAAGCGCTTGCCGAGTTTAGGGTAGGCGACGACGTCGATCGGTTTGTCTTCACCGCCCATCAGATAGACGCATTCTTCGTCGAACGTGTTGCGTAGCAGGTGCGGCGCCGAAGGCGTTGCGAAGCCCATGAAATCGCCCGCACCCACTTCCGTGCTTTCGCCGTCGATCTCGGCGATGGCCCGCCCGGAGATGATGTAGATCCATTCCTCTTCGAGCATGTGCGCGTGGTAGGCGAAGCTGTCCTTGCCGGGCGGCAGACGCACCAATGAGACGTGCGCGCGCTCCATGCCGGCAAGGCGTGACAGCGCCACCGCGCGGAAGAGCGAATTCGGATTGAGCTTCTGTGTGAACGGCCGCGCGTGCTGCGCCGTCTCGGTCTTGCGCCATAGGGGCTTCTTCATCGGGCGACTCCTCGTCCCATCTTGCCGCAACGACGCGCCAGGCGGATAGTGCCGCCGCGCGTAACAAGGGGGACCTCCGATGCGAGCCTTCTGTTCGGTCCTGGCGCTGAGCCTTACTCTCGCAAGCGCCGATGCTTTCGCTCAAGCCGACCCAGACGCCATGATGGCGCAGATGCAGGCGTCACAATCGGCCGCGCAGGCCGCCGCCGCGCGTGCCGGCGACGACCAGCTCAGCTGCGATCAGATGCAGACGGAAATGACCGCGACCATGAGCGATCCTGCGGTGCAGGCGCGCATCGCGCAGATGGGCGCTTGGGCGCAGGCGCAGCAGGCGCAAATGGATCAAGCGCGCGCGC
>DASZSK010000186.1:0-24831 GCA_035548735.1 Caulobacterales bacterium
CGCCGGCGTCGGCGAGTTGGGGATCATCCCCGGCTCGATGGGCGCCAAGTCGTTCATCGTCTGCGGCAAGGGCGATGCGGAGTCGTTCTGCACGTGCTCGCACGGCGCTGGCCGGGCGATGTCGCGTTCGGAAGCGAAGCGGCGCTTCACCCTCGCCGACCACAAGGCGGCGACGGAAGGCGTGGAGTGCCGCAAGGACGAAGGCGTGATCGACGAAACGCCGATGGCCTACAAGGACATCGACGCCGTCATGGCCGCGCAATCGGACTTGGTCGACGTCGTGCACACGCTGAAGCAGGTGGTGTGCGTGAAGGGCTAGCGGATCTGTGCGCGAGCACACATCCGTCATCCCGGACGCGCGAAGCGCGATCCGGGACCCAGGGGATCACGGCGCGCATGCGTTGCCTCTGGGTCCCGGGTTCTCGCTGCGCGAGCCCCGGGATGACTTTGCGAGGACAGATGGGCGAGAGGCCGAAGCCGCGAGACTCATATTCTCGTTTCCGCAAGGAGCACGTTGGTTCGAATCCAACTCTGTCTACCGAGCGCGTTCAGTTTGAGTTCAAGTAAAACGAAGTAAGAGCAAGAATCATGTTTCGACCACGCCCCTCCTTCCGAAAGACGCGCTGAGCGCCGCTTGATGGCGCTCGCGCATGTCTGGGCGTAGCTCAGATGGTGGAGCGCCTGCGTCGGAAGCAGGAGGTCGTTGGTTCAAATCCAGCCGCCCAGACCAGCCTCTCAGAATGAAACTGTGAGGACCGCCGGCTTCCAGCCGGCAACGGCCTCTCACCCTGCAGCGACGGAATTCGTTGAAACGATGTGCCGGCTGGACGCCGGCGGTCCGCCTGCGCCTAGTGCTGCGGGGTTGGCGTCAGCCCTTCGGGCTGCCCCACGACCACGAATGTGAAATTGTCGGGATTGTAGAGCCGTTTGATCACGCGGTTCACGTCCGCGAGCGTGACGGCGCGGATGCGATCGTTGCGTTCGTTGATGTAATTCATGTCGCGGCCGGCGACCTGATAGCCGTGCAGGACACTGGCGATCCCCTGGTCCGAATCGAGATCGAGCGCGAACGAGCCCGTCAGATACGTGATCGCGTCGTTCACTTCCGCTTGCGTCGGGCCATCGCGATAGAGCTTGGCGATCTCATCGCGCGTGACCTGGATGGCTTGCGCCACCTGCGCGTTCTCGCTCTGCGCCGAGCCGCGGATCAGCGCGACGTGATCGCGCACCGACGTGCCCGTACCGATGCCGTAAACGAGCCCGCGCTTCTCGCGCACTTCGTTCATCAGCCGCGACGAAAATCCGCCGCCGCCAAGGATGTAATTCGCCACCGCCAGCGGGATCCAATCCGGATCGTCGTACTGAACGCCGGGTGCGGAGAAGATGATGAGACTCTGCGGCTGCGGCAGCGGCCGCACGATGAGCGGCGTCGCCGGCCGGATCGTCGCGTTCGCCGCTTCGGGGACGTTTCCGCGCGCCGGCAACGCGCCGAAGGTGGAATCTAGCAGACGCCCCAGGGTCGCCGCATCGATATCGCCGACGGCCGTCACCAGGAGGTGGTCGCGCGTCAGCAACGTCGCGCGCCGATCCTGTAGCGCGGCCTTGTTGATCGCCATGATGTTGGCGCGCGAAGAGCGCCGCGCGTACGGGTGATCGGGATAGAGCGCCTGATCGAGCGCGAGATTGGCGATGTAGCTCGGGTTGGTTTCGCGCGTTCGGAGCCCCACCAGCATTTGCCGGCGGATGCGCTCCAAAGGCTCGGCGTCGAAGCGTGGCTGCATCAGCGCCAGGCGCGCCATCTCGAACGCCGCATCGCGATTTTCGGACAGCGTCACGAGGCCCATCTCGACGCCGTCCCAGCTCGCCGAAAAGCCAAGCGACATATTGAGCGATTCAAGCCGCTCCTTGAACGCGTTGGCGTCCATGTCGCCGGCGCCCTCGGTCAGCATGTCGGCCATGACGCTGGTTTCGCCGATCAGGTTTTCCGGTTCGATCGCCGCCCCGCCCTTCCAATAGGCGTTGAAGACGATGATCGGCACGGTCGAGTCGGAGACGAGCCACGCCTCGATACCGCCCGGCGAGACCACCCGCTCGGCGTGCACGCCATAATGCGCCGCCACGCTTTCGGTCTGCGGTTCGCGCGCGAGTGCGGGCGTGGCGGCGATGGCGAGACAGAGCGCAGACAGCATGAAGCGCAGCGTCCTTCCCCCCTTGTGGGGGAAGGTGGATCGACGCGGCACGCGTCGAGACGGATGAGGGGTGTCGGCGCTAGCACCCCTCATCCGGCTTCGGCCCATGGCCTCAGCCACCTTCTCCCACATGGGGAGAAGGACGATGGATCGTAGCGCGCTCAATGCACCGGCCCGGTTTCGGCTTGCGGCGGCGGCGCAGCGCCAGTGGCGGTGGTTGAGCCCGATTGGGGCAGCAGATAGCCGGTGACGGACGCATCTTTGTCGAGCGTCGTGCGCGCGATCGCCATCACGTCGTCGCGCGTCACCGATTCCACCAGATGCGGCCAGGTGACGATTTGATCAAGCGATTGGCCTTCGGCCAGCGAGGAGCCGTAGATGTAGGCGAGCGAGTATTGGCTGTCGCGCGCGTAAATCGCCGCCGCCTCCAGGCGCGACTTGGCGCGCGCGAGTTCGTCGTCGGTTGGTCCGTCACGCAGGAATTGCGCAACGACTTGATCCATCGCCGCTTCGAGCGTTTCCAGCGACACGCCCTCGGCGGGTGTTGCGTCGAGGCTGGCGCTGCCGCCGCCGAGGCCGTCCGTGTTGGCGTCGGCCGATGCGCCAATCGCAATGTGCTGATCTTCCACCAGCGCGCGATAGAGGCGGCTCGTTTCCGAGCCGCCAAGAATATCCATGCCGACATCAAGCGCGGCGGCTTCGCGCCCATGCGCGGTGGTGTAGCTCACGGCCGGATAGAGCCGCGACAGCGACGGCTGCTGCACCTTCTCATCGCGATGCGACACGCGCATCGGCCCAGCGCTCGGGGGATCATGCGGCCAGTTGCGCGCGGGCAGATGGTTGGAAGGCCGCAAGCGCCCGTAAGTGCGCTCCGCCAATGGCCGAAGCTCGGCCGCGTCGACATCGCCGGCGACCACCAGGATCGCATTGTTGGGGGCGTAGAAATTCTGATACCAGGCGAGCGCGTCTTCGCGCGTCAGCCCCTGCATCTCATGCAGCCAGCCGATCACCGGCGTACCGTACGGGTGATTGGGGTGCAGCATCGCGCGCATGCGCTCGCCCAGCACTGCGCCCGGATTATTGTCGGTGCGCTGACGTCGTTCTTCGATAATGACGTTGCGCTCGCTGTCGATCACGTCGGGCGTGAGATTGAGATTGCGCATGCGGTCGGCTTCCATGCGCATCACCATGTCGAGCCGATCGCGCGCAATGCGCTCGTAATAGCCCGTATAATCCCAGCTGGTGAACGCGTTGTCGTCGCCGCCATTCCTGGCGATGATTGGCGAGAACTGCCCAGGCGGAATGTCGTGCGTGCCCTTGAACATCAGATGTTCGAGGAAGTGCGCGATGCCGGACTTGCCGGGCTGTTCGTCGGCGGCGCCGACGCGATACCAGACCATGTGCGTGACCACCGGCGCGCGGCGATCGGTGATCACCACCACTTGCATGCCGTTGCGCAGCGCGAAGGTTTCCGGCCGCGGCAGATCGCGCGTCTCCGCGTGGGCCGCGACAGCAAACAGGATGAGGCACGCACACGCAGCGACCAACTGCGCCGCAGCGCCTTGCACGCTTCGAGGCGAGACGATCAGCTCAGGTGCCCGGGAGCTTGAAGCCGCTGCGCGCGCTGCGCTCGATCACCACCTGCCCGCCGCCTGTCGCACGGCGAACAGCTTCCTGCTCCGCGAGGCGCTGCTGCTCGGCCTGGGGGTCGAGCGGCGTCGAGGTGTTTTCCGGCGTCGCCGGCGTGCTGTGAAAGCCGAGGATGCGATCGGCGAAGGATTGATCCTTGTGCACGATGCTCTGGCCTTCGAAATCGACCTGCTCGCGCACATTGGGATCGACCGCCTCGGCGCCCGCCGAACGCACCAGCGCGGCTTCGCCCGGCGAAGCCGTCTGGCCGACGTCCTGCGTGAACAGCGCGGCGTGCGCCTCGGCGTCGGGCGCGAGTTCGGTAGGGCGTGGTTCGCCCGGACGCGGCGGACGCAGGCTGTAATCCGGCGGCAGCGTCAGCGGCGCCTGGGTGACGACGCGAAACTCATCGGGGGCGACCTTGGTCGCGCCGAGCGCCTGCTTCACATGCGAACAGCCGCCCGTGGCCGCGACGGCGGCGAGAACAGCAATGACGGCGGTCTTGTTGGTCATGGAAAGCGCCCGTCTCCCTCTTTGCCCTGCTTCTAGCTGAGCCACACCCAGATCGCCAAGCCGAACGGCAGTTATCCCACTTCAGCCAGCATCTTGTCCGTTCTTAGGCGCCGCCCGGACCGGCGACTTCCCCTCTCCGTTGAGGAAAAAGTCCAGCAACAGCAAGCCCGCCCCCACGGTGATCGAGGCGTCGGCGACGTTGAACACCCAAGGAAAAAAGAGCGCGTGGAAGTCGAGAAAGTCGGCCACGGCCCCGAACCGGATGCGGTCGATGACATTTCCGAGCGCCCCGCCGATCACCAGCCCCAGGGCCCAGCCGGTCAGCCGGCGCTGGGCGGTCCTGAGCCACCAGCCGAACAGGCCGGCGATGGTGAAGGACATCAGCACCAGGAGCCAGCGGCCAAGCTCGCTGCCGGCGCGGAGCATTCCAAAGCTCACGCCCTGATTCCACACCATCCGCATGTCGAAGAACGGCAGGATGTGCAACTCGCCGCAATTCATGCCGAGCGTGCGGCACCCCGGCGGACTGAAGGCCATCGGCCCCAGGACGAGGTATTTCGTGATCTGGTCGAGGACGAAGACGATCCCCGCCAGGATGAGGCCGAAACGGAACATGGGGGTCCGCCTATGGCCTAAGCCGCCCCCGGCGCCAAGCGGGTTCAACCCAAAGTCTTAGTGCTGGGGGGCGGGCGGGGGCGCTGACGACGAGGCGGACGCAGCGGGCGCGGCCGGCGTCGCCGCCGTGGTCGCCAGGTGGGACCTGATGGAGGCATTCATCAGCTCAAGCTCCCGCTGCATCCGCTCCATGAGCGGATCCGGGCGATCCAGATCGGCCAGGGTGTCTCGCACGCTCGCGCGCGTCGGCTCCGGCAGGCGCGCGTCGGCGCTCACTCGTTTGAGCCAGGCGCGCCCTTCGGCCGCCCAGCCGGCTGGCGCGCCCGTCATCAGCCAGTAGCCATACGCCAGGTCCTGCGCGGGGTCGGCGCCTTGGACCGGCCGGCGCCCCCAGGGCGGCGCCGGCAGCGCCGCAGGCGAGATGCGCTGCACGCGCACTATGGACTCAGCATCGAGCACGCGCAGGTACAGCGTCTCGCCACCAGACTTGGCCCAGAAACTCAGCGGTGACGCATAAAGCGCCTCTACTTGCTGCGGCGTGCGCACGCTGACGTGTTGATCGGCGCCCTCGCCTTCGGCGTCGATCACGAGCATCGAGCCGAGGTCGCCAAAGGTTGCGAACGCATCGAGCTGGTTTTGCTGCGTGAAGTAATAGACGGGACTGGAGGGGTCGATCGCCGGGGCCCCCAGCAGTTGCAGCATGCGGTCGCGCACATCTTGCGATGCGCCCACATCTGTCGCGGTCTGCGTCTCCGCAAGGGCCGGGTCCGGACAGCTGGAATGCTGCGGATTGCACCGCTCGGTCGACACCAGCTGCGCGGTGAGCGCATCGGAATAGAGCGCGCTGCGCGGTGCTTCGAAGGCGCTCAAGGTCTGCTCGGGCGGCTGCTCGTGCAGGCGCGGGCGCAAACGCTGGAGGTCCTCCATCATCTGCCGGATGCTGAGATCAATCACCTCACGATTGGGACGCTCCGGCACCGTGAACGTTTGGTGCGCGCCGATCTGGATCGTGAAGGTCTGCATCAGGCGGATCGTGGCCTGCGACTCGTTCTGCACCGTCACCTTGTCGCGCGCGTAAAGGCGCATGCCGATCGCCGCCGGCAAGACCGCGTTTTCGCGCTGCACCTGTACGTAAGCATTGGGCAGCGCCGACACGAGTTCGCCGACCGAGCGCGCCGGCTGAGCCTGCGCCGCACCCGCGCCAAGCGCCGCGAGCGTTACGCAAAGAGCAACGCCGCGTGCAACGCTGCGCACGAACTTGCCGCCCATCTTCATCTCCCCGGCTTGGAGGAAAACGCGCCTGTCACTGACTTTAGGGCTTTCCCGCTCGATTGTCGCGCCCATCGCAAAACTACGTCCAGCCACGGCCGCACGAACTTGCCGAAGAGCCCGCGTACGATGTCGATCAGTCCGTCGGCGAACTTGTCGATCCCATTGAACAGCGCGCGCACCGCTTCGAACACGGTCTCAAGCGCCAGCGCCAACAGAGGCGTGAACGGTTCTGTGGCGAACCCCTCCTCCATCTCCCGCCCGGCTTCGCGCGCAAACCAGATGAAGATGAAGGTCGCCGCAAGCCCGAGAAAGAGAGCGTACAAGGCGAGATCCAGCGCCCAGCGTAGCGTCAGCAAAAGACCGTGACCTGCTTCGGGCAGCGCCGCATCCCAGCGCAAAGCCTTTGGCGTTCGATCCTTGACATAGAGCCGCGTCGCCGGCGGCTTAGGTCTGGGGACCCCGAGAACCGCCCACCAGAAGAAGAATAGAGCGATTGTGAAGGCCGCAGCGATCGTGGCCTTCTCGGTGAATTGCTTGAACGGGCTATGCCGCGTCAGCGGTTCATAGTTCAAGCGCGCATGGATATCGTTGACGACGATCCACGCGCCCGGCAGCAGCCCGATCGGCGTCCAGTGCTTATCCGCCGCCTGCATGCGGCTCGATCCGAGCACGACGATTGCATCCTGCATGACGCTGGCATCGACCGGCAGCGTCGCGTCGGTGATCTGCGCCAGCGAATAGGTTTGAAACGCGGTCGTTCCGTCGACCACGGGATCATCGCCCATGCGCGCCCGCCAGAACGGCGGATGCGGATCAACCGCAAACACGAAGCGTTCGTCGCGTTGAAGCGGCGGCGTGCGTGAACACTGCGCCTCCGAAGGCAGCGTCGGCAGCGCGCCGGGGCGCGCGCATTCGAGATCGGCGAGGCTCGCGCCGGCGCGGCGAGGGTCCACAAACGCCGCCACGGCCTCGGCGATCGAGGTCGCCGGCGCGGACTCGTCGGGGCGATCGCGAAACACCGTCAAGCCGGCCAATGGCCGGCGGATCACGTCATCGAAATCGGTTGGATACTGAACATGGCCAAAATGCAGATTTGGATTGGACACCGCATCGAGAATCGTCGGCTGAAAGCGCCAATAGCGTTCATGCTCGGTCTGCATGAACATCAACGGGCGCGCCGCGAAAATCGGCGTGCGCGACGACGCGACGAGGCGGCGAAACGCGCCGTCCGCCGCGTCCGTTGTCCGCATCAGTTCGAAATCGATCAACACGGCGCGCGCGTGCTGTTGCAGGGCGACGGAAAGCGCATGCTGATATTTCTGTCGGAGAAACGGAGAGTTGCGCTCGCAAGCGTTCGACGCCGCACGCCAGGACTGACAGGAATCGTCGTCGGCGTCGATGAACACGAACCGGACGCGCGGCGCCTCGCTTGGCGCACGCCCGGAATTGAGCAGCATGACAAGATCGAGGCCCCAGAGCGTGACCGGGTTGGTCGGCGCGACAACGCCGAGCGAAATCACCATGAAGGCGACCGCTATGGCGACCAGGAACGCGACGAGCGCGCGCCGAAGTGCGCGCCGAAACGCGCTTTCCGGCTCTGCCGGATGATCGACGGCAGCCTGCCCCTGATCCATTTCGCAGCCCGCGCCCAGCCTCCCGCGCGACCTTGACACCGCGGAACCGCGGACTGCAACCGGAAATTACGGCCGCTCCGACGCCGTCAATGACGGCGCGAGAACGCTGGCCGCCCATTGCGTGCGCAAGAAGGACCAGGCCCTCACATCCGATGCATGCGGTCCCATTCGGCGACAGCATGCGCATCGCGCGGCGTGATGTCGGGAAAGCGCGGATCGGCGGTCGCTGGATCGAAATATTTCCACGAGCGCGCGCACTTCACGCCGGGCGCCTTCTCCACGACGACCGCAACGCCCGGCTGATCGCCGATCCGGAACGCCTCCGCCGGCCCCTCGCCCGCTTCGATCGAGACGGCGCTGGTGATGCAATATTCGGCGAAGTCGACAGCTTCGAGCTCGGCGCGCAACGCGGCGTCGGCGACGAAGATGCGTGGCGCCGCTTCGAGTGAAGCGCCGATGCGCTTCTCCGCGCGGGCGATTTCGAGCGCGCCGGTGACGACCGCGCGCGCCGCGCGCAAGCGTTCCATCGCCACCGCCGCTTCGCCGTCCTTCCAGCTGTCGGGTGTGTGCGGGAATTGGCGCAGATGCACCGAGACGTCGTCGGGGTGCAGCGCCTTCCAGGCTTCCTCCATCGTGAACGGCAGGATCGGCGCGAGCCACGCGGTGAGCCGTAGGAACGTCTCGTAAAGCGCCGCACGGCAGGCGCGGCGGCGCGCACTCGACGGCGCATCGCAATAGAGCGCGTCCTTGCGCACGTCGACATAGAAGGCCGAGAGATCGACGTTGCAAAACTCGACGATGGCGGAGAGCGCGGCGCGGAATTGATAGCTCTCGTAGCCATTGTGCACGGCGTGATCCAACTCCCAGAGGCGATGCAGAAGCCAGCGTTCCAGCAACGGCAAGCCCTCCCCCTCGGCGGGGGAGGGTTGGGTGGGGGGGCTCCCAGAATTGAGCGCCCCGCGCTCTTCTGCACGCCCCCCTTCCGCCCGCTGCGCGGGCGCCTTCCCCGCAAGGGGGAAGGCATGGTGTTGGGGCTCGAACCCCCTCAGCGCGCCGAGCAGATAGCGCAGCGTGTTGCGGAGCTAGCGGTACATTTCCGTCGATTGCGCGAGGATGGTTTTGCCGAGCCGGAGTTCGTCGCGATAATCCGCGGCGGCGATCAAGAGGCGGAACGGCTCGATGCCGTATTCCTTCTCCACCTGCTGCGGCTCGACGCCGTTGCCGAGCGATTTCGACATCTTCCGCCCGTCTTCCGCGACGGTGAAACCATACGTAATCACTTCATCGTACGGCGCACGCCCGCGCGTGGCGCAGCTTTCGAGCAGCGAAGAATGAAACCAACCGCGATGCTGGTCCGAGCCTTCGAGGTACAAGACGCGCGCATCCTTGAACGAAGCGCGCGAGGGCTTGTCCCGCTCGCCCAGCACGAAGGCGTGCGTGGAGCCTGAGTCAAACCACACGTCGAGAATATCCTCGACCTTCTCATACTCCGCTGCGTTGTGATCGTTGCCGAGAAAATCCTGCGCCGGCGTAGACCACCAGACATCCGCGCCGCCCTTCTGCATCGCCGCCAGGATGCGCGCATCGACGGCGTCGTCCATGAGGATCGCGCCATCGCTCTTGCGCACGAACATGGCGAGCGGCACGCCCCAATTGCGCTGGCGCGAGACGAGCCAATCGGGGCGCTCCTCGATCATCGCCTTGATGCGGTTTTGGTCGCGGTCGTCACTGACGCGACGCTGACCCCAATCGACGCGCTCGATTTCCTCCAGCGCCACTTCGCGCAGCGTCTTGCCGTCGTGGTACGGCTTGTCGAGCGCCACGAACCATTGCGGCGTGTTGCGGAAGATCAGCGGCGCATGCGAGCGCCACGAGTGCGGATAGGAGTGCTTCAACTGCCCGCGCGCGAGCAGCGCGCCGGCTTCGATCAGCGCGTCAATAACTGCTTTGTTCGCGGGCCCATCCTTGCCGACATTCTTGCCTTCGAGCTGAATGATCTCCAGCCCTTCAAAGCCGGGCGCTTCCTTGGTGAGCTTGCCCTCTTCGTCGACGGTGAAGGGAATGTCTTTCTGCGAATGCCCGGTCGCGATCCAAATGTTGAAGTCGTCCGCGCCGTGGCCGGGCGCCGTGTGCACGAAGCCCGTGCCGGCATCGTCCGTGACGTGATCGCCGGCGAGAAGCGGCACCGGAAACGCATAGCCCCCTCTCCCTGGCGGAGAGGGGGTTGGGGGTGTGGGGCCATCAGAATTGAGCGCCGCGCTTCGTTCTGCGAGCCCCCCTTCCCCTACCCCTTCCCCGCGAGGGGGAAGGGGGCGCCAATCACGGAACGGATGCGCGCAGACCACGCCGCTTGGATCGAAATCGCCGACGCGTTTCCATGAAGCAGCCTTCGCCGCCTTCATCACGTCTTCGGCGAGCTTGTCAGCGAGCGCGAGTTTGTCGCCGATCTTCACCCAAGGCTCAAACGCGAGTCCTTGCTCGATCGAGGACACTTCGTAGATTCCATACGCGATCTTCGGTGAAAACGAGATCGCGCGATTGCCTGGAATCGTCCACGGCGTAGTCGTCCAGATGACAATCGACACACTTTGGATGAGGTCGTCTTCCGCCTTTTCTTGAGATCGCAATGCATCGACATCGGGAATGTCGGCGACCCACTTCGCTGGCCGTTTGCGCCTGTCGACAGGAAACTTCACCCAGATCGTCGGGCTCGTCTTTTCCGCGTACTCCACTTCGGCTTCCGCCAAAGATGTGCGCTCCACCGGGCTCCACATCACCGGCTTGCTGCCGCGATAGACAAGGCCCGTGCGCACCACGCGCAGAAACTCGCGCGCGATCGCGGCTTCGGCTTCGAAGCTCATCGTCTCGTAGTGGCGCGCCCAATCGCCCTCGATCCCCAGCCGGCGGAATTCTTCGAGCTGCAGCGGGATCCACTTGCCGGCGTAATCGCGGCAGGCTTTGCGGAACGTCACGGGATCGACGTCCTGCTTCTTCATGCCCTTGGCGCGGAAATCTTCTTCGACCTTCCACTCGATCGGCAGGCCGTGACAATCCCAACCCGGCACGTAGTCGCAATCGAAGCCCATCATCTGCTTCGAGCGGACCACCATGTCCTTCAGGATTTTGTTTTCAGCATGCCCAATATGGATAGCGCCATTGGCGTAGGGCGGACCGTCATGCAGCACGAATTTCGGCCGCGCGGCTGCATCCTCACGCAATCGTGCGTAGAGGCCGATGGCGTCCCAATGCTTGATCCATTCGGGCTCCTTTTGAGGCAAGCCCGCTTTCATGGGGAATGAAGTTTCCGGAAGGAAAAGCGTTTCGCGATAATCGCGCGCCGCTGTCGGCTCGGCCACGGGACCCAATCTCCAGGTAAGAAGTTTGTGGTTTAATACGTTTCCCGGTCCCGCGGAGCGCTCAGCTCAGACGCGGGCCGGGCACGAAATTCGCAGGCGCAAGCCGGTCATGAGCACGGACATAGCAAACCGCACCTTGAGGCGCCACAGCGCATTGCGGGATGACGCGCCCGGGTCTAAACCGCCCGCCCGGACAGAATTGCCCGCTTCCAGACCCATGACCACAGCGCACGATTTCTCCTTCGCCAAGCTCGGTGAGCCCGGCGAGATCAAACTCGAAGACTTCGCGGGCAAGGCGGTTTTGGTCGTCAATGTCGCCAGCGCATGCGGCTTCACCTCGCAATATCGCGACCTCGAAGCGCTCTATGAGGCGAAGGCCAAGAAGGGCCTCGTCGTGATCGGGGTGCCCTCCAACGACTTCGGCGGCCAGGAGCCGGGCGAAGAAAGCGATATCCGCGCCTTCTGCGACAAGTCGTACCACGTCACCTTCCCCATGGCGGCGAAGACCGAGATCGTCGCGCCGGGCCGGCGCCACCCCTTCTACTCATGGATCGCGGGCGAACTGGGCGAGAGCGCGCTGCCGCGCTGGAACTTCCACAAATTCCTGATCGGCAAGCATGGCGAGCTGGTCGAGAGCTTCCCCTCGAAGACGCCCCCGCTCGGCCCGCAAATGCTCGAGGCCATCCACAAGGCGCTGGCGGACTGATTACTCCGCCGGAACCGCGGCCGGCGGCATCCGCGTCATGCGCGGCCGGCGCAGGAAGAACACGCCGATGATCGACAGCACGCTCATCACGGCCAGCAGCATGAACTGGTCGTTGAAGGTCATCACCAGCGCTTCTCGGTCGAGGATCTGCGAATAATAGAGCAGTGACTGGCGCACCGGATCGATGGCGTTGTTCTGCGCCAGATAGGCCTGCATGCCGCTCATCATCATCTGCACGTGCGGGTTCTGCGGATCGAGCGCGGTGTAAAGCTCCTGGCGATGCAGCGCGAAGGCGTGGTTCTGCACCGTGGAGAGCCCGGCGATCCCGAACGCCCCGCCGACATTGCGGATCGTATTGAAGAGGCCCGCCCCCGAATGCAGGAGCTGCGGCGGCAGCGATTGCAGCGCCGGCTGCATGATCGAGGTGAAGGTCATCAGCATGCCGAGGCCGCGGAACACTTGCGGCCAGACGAACTGCCAGAAGTGCGCCTCGGCGGTGAGGTGGCCCTGCAGCCAGCAACTGACCGCAACCAGGAGGAAGCCGCAGATGGCGAGCGGGCGGGTGTCCTGCAGCACCCTTCCCAGACGGCCGAACACGGGCGCGCCGACGAACATCACCGCGCCCTGCACGAACATGGTGTGGCCGATCTGCAGAGCGTTGTAGCCGCGCACTTCGCCCAAGAAGAGCGGCGTCAGAAACACCGACGCAAACAAGCCAAGGCCGACGACGAAAGCGAGCGCTGCGCCGATGGCGAAGGTTGGCGTCTTGAAGGGGCGAAGATCCACCACTGGCGTTTCCGCGCGAACCGCGCGCCAGAAGAAAAGCGCGGCGCCGGCGGCGCTGACGACGGTCCAGAGCCAGATCTCGCTCGATGAAAACCAATCGTCCGACGGCCCCTCTTCCAGCACGTATTCCGCCGAGCCCAGGAACAAGGCGAGCCCGATCAGACCGGGGAAATCGATCTTCTTCAGCAGGCTGAAATCGCCGCCGCCGATCTTGAGAAAGCGCCAGATGATGGTGGTGACGGCAAGCCCGGGAACGAGGTTGATCCAGAACAGCGCGCGCCAGCCCAAGGTCTCGGACACATAGCCGCCGAGCGTCGGCCCAAGCGAGGGCGCCAGCGTCGCCACCATGCCGATCATGGCGCCGGCCATCGGCTGCTGGCGCTGCGGGAAGATGAGATAAAGCGTCGCCATCGTGGTGGGGATCATCGCCGCGCCCGAAAACCCTTGCAGGGCGCGGAAAACGATCAGCGAGGAGATGTCCCACGAGAACGCGCACATCAGGCTCGACAGCGAAAACGCCAGCGATGAGATGCAGAACAATAGCCGCGTGCCGAGCGCGCGGCCCAAGAAACCCGACAGCGGAATGCCAATCACTTCCGCGATCAGATAAGCCGTCTGCACCCAAGAGATTTCATCACGGCTGGCCGAGACGCCGGCCTGGATCGAACTGATGGAGGACGCGACGATCTGGATGTCCAGGATCGCCATGAAGTTGCCGACCATCATGGCGATGAAGCCGATCCAGATGGTGAGCGGCGGGCTTTCGGTCGGCAGTCCCGCATGCGCCCCCTGCACGGGCGGCCGGCTCATCCGCGCGTGTCCACCGTCACCGTCGCCGAAAGGCCGGGCCGCAGGAGCGACGCGCGCGGCTGGTTCGGCAGGAGGCGCATGCGCACCGGCACGCGTTGCACAATCTTGGTGAAATTGCCGGTCGCCGTGTCGGTCGGGATCATCGAGAATTGGGTGCCCGAGGCGGGCGCGAGCGAGTCCACGACGCCGCGCAAATGCGCGCTGTGATCGATGTCCGGCACGATCGTCGCCGGCTGGCCCGGCTGCATATGCGCGATCTGCGTTTCCTTGAAATTGGCGACGACGTAGACCGCTTGCAGCGGCACCACCGCCATCAAGGGCGAGCCCTCGCGCACCAATTGACCAAGCTGCACTTGGCGATCGCCGACGACGCCGTCGATCGGCGCACGCACCACCGTGCGCCCGAGATTGAGCTGCGCCGACTGGATTTGCGCCTGCGCGGCGCGCACTGCGGCTTGCGCGGCATCTTCGCCGCCGCTGGCTTGGCGCGCGGCGGCGACCGCCGCGTCCCAGCCGGCTTGCGACAGGAAACCGTGCGCCTTCAGTTCGCGGCTGCGCTCAAGGTCGGCGCTGGCCTGCGCCTGCGCCGCGCGCTGCGCGGCGAGCTGACCCTCGGCTTGCGCGAGCGCGGCCTGCGCCGCGGCGAGCTGGGCCTGGTAATCCGCCGGTTCGATTTCGACGAGCACGTCGCCGGCGTGCACCGGCTGGTTCTCCCGCACCGCTACGGTGCGGACATAGCCGTCGATCTTCGCTGAGAGCTGCGAGATGTCGGCGCGCACATAGGCGTTGTCGGTGCTGATCTGGTAGCGGCCGACGACCGCCCACTGTCCGATAAAGTACACGGCGAGCGCGAGGACCAGAACGATGCCGGCAAGAAGCAGCGGACGCTGGCGCAAGCCGCGGGCGCGCTGCAGCGCCACGGCCAAGCGCTGCTGAGCCGCTCCCCTCGTCAATCGGAATCCTGCGTCGTCCGGCAAAGCTTCAATCCTGGCGGCCTGCGCCGCTCCCCGTGAGAACGTATGTAGCCGGGGTTACGCACCCTTCAACATCGCTGCGCGTCGCAGCTGGGAGTACACGAAAACTTGTAGTGGATCATTGCGCGTTCTCGTCAAGCGCGTATCGTGGCGCCTCGCAAAGGAGCAGGCGTTGGGGGATCCAGGCGCAAAATTAGCCTCTCAGGCGTCGGGGACTACGCTCGACCGGGGGGTGGCGCGCCGCCAAGCCTTTCTGGAAGCGGCCCGCGCCGTCTTCATGCAGCAAGGTTTTGAAGCCGCCAGCATCAATGAAGTGGTGCATCGGGCCGGCGGATCGCTCGCGACGCTCTATTCCCAGTTCGGCAGCAAGGAAGGCCTCTACCTCGCCGTTTTCGAGGAACAATACGCCCGCTTCCTGCACGATGTCGCGCCAGTCGAACCCTACCAGCACCTGCCGCTCGAACAGGGCCTGCGGGTGTTTGGCGAACAATTCGTCCGGGCGAGCCTCGACCCGGAGCATCTGGCCTTTTACCGCGTGGTGGTGGGCGGCGCGCACGCCTATCCGCAATTGCTCCAGCGTTACCTCGTGTCCGGCCTCGCCCGCCTGCGCGATGCGCTGCTCGAGTACCTGCGCACCGCCCGGGCTTCGAACGGACGCATGGTTGGCGATCCCGAACTGGCCGCGCACCACTTCTTCGATCTGATGCGCAGCTATCACCATTATCGCGCGCTCGCTTCGGTCGATTATCAGCTCACGCCCGACGAACTTCGCGCGCATGTCGATGGCGGCGTGCGCGTTCTGCTGAACGGGGCGCTGCAAGCCTAGCCGGCGCCGTTTCGCCTGTTTGCGTTCGGCATTCATTCAGCCCGCATTCAGACTGCGCTCACCATACCTGACGCTGCGAGGGTGTGTCCGAGAGACGCACGGGAGCCAAAACACATGAGAAAAGCCCTCATTGCGGCAATGGCCGCGTTGAGTGCGTCAATTTGGGCGGGGCCGTCCTTAGCCCGAGACTTTGACGGAGATCACGGCCGCCACGGCGGCGACGGCGGCCAACACTGGCGCGGCGGCGATGGCGGCGGACGGCGCGATGGCGACAGCGGCCAGCGCGGCGATGGCGGTCAGCGTCAGAACTGGGGCCAGCAAAACGGCGGTCAAGGCGGCGCTCAGCAATGGCGCGGCCAGGGCGGCGGTGGTGACGGCGGGCAACGCCAGAATTGGGGCCAGCCGCAAGGCGGCGGCCAGCAGGCATGGCGCGGACGCGGCGACGGCGGCGGTCAGAACTGGCGTCCGCAACAAGGCGGCCAGCCGGGCGGCGATCAACAAGCTTGGCGCGGCCGTGGCGATGGCGGCGCGCCCAACACGCAACAGGATTGGCGCCGCGGCCAGCAAAATCAGCCCCAGACGCAACAAGCCTGGCGCGGCGGCGATGGTCAGCAATGGCGCGGCCAGGGCGGCGGCGACCGCAACAACTGGCGCGGCAACGACAATCATCGCGGCGACAACAACAACGGGCGCGGCGATTGGAATCGCGGCGGCGACAATCGCGGTCGCGGCGACTGGAACGGACGCGGCGACGATCATCGCAACAATGATTGGGGCCGGCATGATGATCGCGGCCGTGATTATGGCCGCAATGACGGACGTCGCTACGCCTGGAACGATCGCGGCTGGTATGACGGACGCCGCGGCTACGACCGGCGCTGGAATGACTGGCGCCGCATTCCACGCGGCGGCTTCTTCAATCGCGACTATGCGTGGCGCTTCTCAAGCTATTGGGGCCATTCCTATTATTGGTGGGGCTACAGCGGCTGGCATCGTCCGCATCGCGCCTATGTCGTGGGCTACGTGCTGCCGTGGGATATCTATTGGGAGCCGGTCCCCTACGACCTCTATTATTACCTGCCGCCGCCGCCTTATGGCTGCGACTACGTGATGGTCGACGGCGACGTGCTGCTGATCTCGCTGGCGAGCCGCCTCGTGATCGACGCGCTGATGCAGGCGGACGGCTACGATTACGGCGGCGACTACTACGACCGCTACTAATCATCAGCGACTTGTTAACCCTGAAGCGGCCGCCGCGAGGCGGCCGCTCTTGTTTCAGTCCGCTGTGACAGCGGTGGAAAGCAAATATCAATTGAGATTTGCGATGCTGCAGCCTGATTTTTTCAGGCCGTTTCAGCCCTCATGCCCAAGTCGAACGCCCCCACGTTCCTGATCTGCGATGAAAACCAGCACGCCCGGCGGCTCATCATCGATGTGCTGGCGAGCGCCAATTTCGACCGCGTCCAGCAAGCGCGCACCGGCTCGGATTTGCTGAAGAAGACCATCGAACACCAGCCCCGCGTGGTGATCACGTCCTCGCGCATTCCAGACCTTTCGGGGCTCGAATACACGCGCAAGATTCGCGCAGGCTACGAAACCGCGCCGCGTTCGCTCTCGATCATCGTCATGACGAACACGCCGACGGAGGCGTTCCTCTACGCTGCGCGCGAAAGCGGCGTGGACGAAATGCTGGTGCGCCCGTTCACGGGCGCGGCGCTGCTGGCGCGCGTGGAAGCTGTGTTGCTGCGTCCGCGGCGACTGATCGAAAGCCTGAACTATGTCGGCCCGTGCCGACGCCGGCGCATGCTTGAAGATTATAACGGCGCGCTGCGGCGCTTCACCGATCCCATGGAGTGCATGGACAAGCCGCTCTGGGAGGCGGAAGCCAACCGCGATCTGGTCCGCTCGTGCGTCTCGAAGATCAGCGATCTTTCCGTCGGGCTGACCGCGGGCGACCGCCGCAAGCTGCGCGACGTCTATGTCGCCACACAGGACACCGAACAATTGGCCGACGAAGTCCGCGACCAGGCGCTCGGAGATTCCGCCCGCTCTCTGTCCCGCTATATCGGCGCCATGGGCGCCACGGGGCTCTTGGACCTCGAAGTCGTCACCACCCATATCGAAGCGATGCAGAAGCTGGCCTATCTGGGCTGCGAGCAGGCCCCGGAACGGGCCGAGTTGGTCGAAGGCCTAGTCGCCGTGGTGGACAAGCGGCTCGGCCGCAAGCCGGCGGCGGCCGAAGACCAGACGGCGTCGGCCCCTCCCCGGCTGCGCCTCGTCGCCGGCGGCTAAAAACCCCGCAAAGTCCTCCTCCTGGAGTTGACGCCGCGCGCGTCAGCGCTTATCTCGCGGCCGTTAGCAGCCGGCCGGGGCGAGTGCTAACGGTTCTTGTCCCGGCGCTGCGGCGGTTTAATGCAACCAAAAGGAGAGGGACGTGGCCAGCTTTCGTCCGCTGCACGACCGCGTGCTGGTGAAGCGCGTGAAGGAAGAGGAAAAGACCAAGGGCGGGATCATCATCCCGGAAACCGCTCAGGAAAAGCCGCAGGAAGGTGAAGTCGTCGCCGTGGGCCCCGGCGCCCGCGATGAAGACGGCGAGCGCATCGCCCTCGACGTGAAGGTCGGCGACCGCATCCTGTTCGGCAAGTGGTCCGGCACCGAAGTGAAGATCGATGGCGAAGAGCTCCTCATTATGAAGGAGTCCGACATCATGGGCGTCATCGAACAGAAGAAGGCCAAGAAGGAAGCCGCCTGAGCACCGGGCCGCTTCCTTTTTCATTTCCAGACATCAGAGGTAAGACACCATGGCTGCTAAAGTCGTGAATTTCGGCGCCGATGCGCGTGAGCGGATGCTCGCGGGCGTCGACATCCTCGCCAACGCGGTGAAGGTCACGCTGGGCCCGAAGGGCCGCAACGTCGTGATCGAAAAGTCGTTCGGCGCCCCGCGCACCACCAAGGACGGCGTCACCGTCGCCAAGGAAATCGAACTCGAAGACAAGTTCATGAACATGGGCGCCCAGCTCATTCGTGAAGTCGCTTCGAAGACCAATGACGAAGCCGGCGACGGCACCACCACCGCCACGGTTCTCGCTCAAGCCATCGTCCGCGAAGGCATGAAGGCGGTGGCTTCGGGCCGCAATCCGATGGACCTGCGCCGCGGCATCGACAAGGCGGTCTCCGCTATCGTCGAAGACCTGAAGAAGCGCGCCAAGAAGGTGGGCGGCTCGGAAGAGATCGCTCAGGTCGGCACCATCTCCGCCAACGGCGACACCGACATCGGCAAGTTCCTCGCCGACGCGATGGCCAAGGTCGGCAATGAAGGCGTGATCACGGTCGAAGAAGCCAAGTCGCTCGAAACCGAACTCGACGTCGTCGAGGGCATGCAGTTCGATCGCGGCTATCTCTCGCCCTACTTCATCACCAACGCCGACAAGATGGAAGCGACGCTCGAAGATCCGCTGATCCTGCTCTTCGAAAAGAAGCTCTCCTCGCTGCAGCCGATGCTGCCGATCCTCGAAGCCGTGGTGCAATCGCAGCGTCCGCTGCTGATCATCGCGGAAGACGTCGAAGGCGAAGCGCTGGCGACGCTCGTGGTCAACAAGCTGCGCGGCGGCTTGAAGGTCGCGGCGGTGAAGGCGCCGGGCTTCGGCGATCGCCGCAAGGCCATGCTGGAAGACATCGCCGTCCTCACCGGCGGCCAGGTCATCAGCGAAGACCTCGGCATCAAGCTCGAGAACGTCACGATCGACATGCTCGGCAAGGCCAAGAAGGTCGTGGTGAAGAAGGAAGACACCACGGTCGTCGACGGCTCGGGCGCCAAGAAGGACATCGAGGCGCGCATCGGCCAAATCCGCAAGCAGATCGAAGACACCACGTCCGACTATGACCGCGAGAAGCTGCAAGAACGTCTGGCGAAGCTCGCCGGCGGCGTTGCGGTGATCAAGGTCGGCGGCGCGACGGAAGTCGAGGTGAAGGAACGCAAGGACCGCGTTGACGACGCGCTGAACGCCACCCGCGCCGCGGTGGAAGAAGGCATCGTCCCCGGCGGCGGCGTGGCGCTGCTGCGCGCGGCCTTCAAGCTCTCGATCAAGGGCGACAACGAAGACCAGAATGTCGGTATCAACATCGTCAAGAAGGCGCTCGAAGCCCCGATCCGTCAGATCGTGGAAAACGCGGGCGTCGAAGGCTCGATCGTGGTCGGCAAGCTGCGTGACTCGAAGGAAGACAATTTCGGCTTCAACGCGCAGTCGGAAGAATATGTCGACATGGTCAAAGCCGGCATCATCGACCCGGTGAAGGTGGTCCGCACCGCGCTGCAAGACGCAGCCTCGGTGGCCGGCCTCATCATCACCACGGAAGCTTCGATCGCCGAAGCGCCGAAGAAGGAAGCGGCCCCCGCGATGCCGGGCGGCGGCATGGGCGGCATGGGCGGCATGGATTTCTAAGTCCGACGCTCAACGCGAGTGCATTGAGGGCGGCCCGAAAGGGCCGCCCTTTTTGTTTGCACGCGGAAAAAGATCGATGCTCTTCGCAGGCCGTTGTATTTTGCTATGCCCCAAGTGCAGGGCGGGATCATGGAAGACTTCAATCGCCATCTGGCGCAGGGATTGGCGATCGTTCTTTCCTTGCTCGGGGTCTTGATGGGCATGACTGCCATCGGTCGCGCGGCCGGGTTGAATTGGCTCGCGCCGCTGTTTGTCTTGCTTGCATGGTTTCCCAGCGTTCTTGCGCACGAACTTGGTCACGCCATAGCGGCATGGATCTGTGGCTGGCGGGTATGGATGGTCCATGTTGCGCCATTGGCGTGGCGGTCGCACCCGCACTCCCTCCAATTGGTGGGTTATCTCCGCGGGCGCGAAATGGGCGGCTTCGTCGTCTGCCATCCCCCGTCCGAGAACAACGACACGCGCGCCCGCACGATGCTCATTTCCGCGGGCGGACCGATCGCAAGCTGGGCATTCGGTTTCGCACTGGCGGTCGTTGCTGCTGCTTGGCCGGCTTCGCCTTATGCCATGAGAGAGTCGCCCCTCCCGGGCGTCCTTGGGGGGTTGGCGTTCATATCTTTCTCCGTCGCCGTTCTCTCGACATGGCCTTATTGGAAAAACGCTCGCCCCGCCAACGACGCTGCGATGCTGATCGCGAAGGCGCGCGACCGGCGATCGCCGCTCAGCGAGCAAGCTGCCGGCGTGGGCTACCAGCTCTGGGGGTACGGCGTGCCAAGTCGCTTCTGGGACCCATGGATTCGACGGACCGATGACGGCCAACCGCTCATCTCCGGCGCCTATCTCGACTTCCTTCGCGCCCTTGAGTCGAACGATCCCGAACAAGCAAAAGCGGTGCTCGCGCGCATCGGCGTGCATAAAGCCCATGGCGAGGCCGACTACTTCAAAGTGCTGAAGGCCTTCGCCGCCGTACGTTGGGACAACGACGCCTCCACGGCGGAGAGTTTGCTCAGCTCCAAAATCTTACCGCCGCAAGAGCCGCGCGACATTGTGTGGCTGCGCGACATGGCGATCGCTGGCGTCCAATATCTCAACGGCGATGGCGACTACGGCCGTGAAAGGCTAGCGCGCCTGCGCCGTAAGATTGCCTCGCAAGCGCCGCTTAGCCCTAGCGTCTGGACACCGATCATCTCTAGCGCGGAAGCACAATGGCGCAGCGCCGCGCCCGCGCCTCACATCAGCTGACAATGCCCCGGATGTCCTTCGACGGGGCGGCACTGGTACGCGTCGTTGTTGCGCGTCCAGCCTGTTTGGCCGTTGGCGCCCTTGATCTCGACCCACCAGCCTTCGAACGGACCGGGCGCCGGCGGCGTCTGCCATTCCGCTTCCGGCCGATCCCAATGCACGCCGGTGGTTTCGTCGACCGTCCCGCAATCCTCCGAAGGCCAAGACCATGTGAGCGCTTCGCCGCGGCGCCAGAGCGTCATGAAACCCTCGCCTTGTGAGTCCAGCATGTAAACGACGTCGCCGACTTCGAGCCCCTGGTCTGCTCTGAACACGACGCCGCGAACCGGCTTCAGGCGCAGCAAGGAATCCACCGCATCCACATTCTCGCCTTCCGCCACATGCGCGACGACCGGTGCGTTTTGATGGGGGCGCGCGCGCAAATCGTCGTCATGCGTGACGACCCATGCGCCCAGTTCGCACCCCTCGCCTGGACATGCGCCCGGCAGAACATAGAGGCCGTCCGTCATTGGCGGCCCGGCGCCTGGAAGCGCGGTCGGCGCCGCTGCAACCGACGTCGCGGCGTTCTGCTGCTGCGGCGGTGTCGGCGCAGCGTTCGACGGATGATCGCTGGCGCTCTTCGGCGCGCAAGCCGCGAGCGTCAGACACGCTGCAAATGCGGCGATCGCCGACGCCATGACGCGCTTCATGATGACCCCGCCCTTCGTCCGCCCGCCTTTGGGTATAGGGCCGGCGCCGTGCGCTCGCAACGCATGCGCCAAGAGCGGCGCTCAGAGCACCAATTCGTAGCTGATTTCATCCTCTGTTGCGCCGTCCGGCCAGACCCGCGGCGCTGAACCGGTGCAGCGAAATCCTTGACGCTGATTGGCGCGCATGGAGGCGAGGTTCGACGCGCGATGAGAGACGACGACGCGCCTGAAGCCGCCATGCTGGCGCGCCCATTCCAGACGCGCCTGGTAGAAGAGCGCGGAGAGAGAGCGCCCGCGATACGCTGGGTCGATAAAGCTTTGCGCCAGCGCCGCCGTCTCTCCGCTGGGATCGGCGCGGTCGCAATAGATCGCTGTTATGCCGATCAGCGCCGCGCCGTCGAACAAGCCGAACACTTGGTGGTCCGGCCCACTGACGCTCCACTTCCAAACCTCGTCCGCGCGCGCGAGCGCCTCGGCATGCGTGGTCGCGTAGACGCCCGGCTCCGATTTAAGCGCACGGAGCCGGATGTCGCGATACGCTTGCCAATGGTCAGCGCTGAGAGGCCGCACAAGGATCGCCATACGACGATCCTAGCACAACGCACGCCGCGCGCCTTTCACTGCCCCGGCGCCGGCACGTACGGGTAGAACATCTCCGTCGTGATGTTCACATCGCTCGCGCCCACCGCGAACTTCAGCGCATCGAACGAAGGCGGTCCGGCAAGGCTGCCGCCATTGGAGAACGCCCAGCCTTCCTGCGGAACGCCGGTCGCACTCTTCTTCATCTGATGATCGTCGTCCTGATCGTGCATCACCGAGAGCACATATTCTCCGGGCGCCACGTCGTGGAACGTGAACGTCATCGCCCCGGCATGCGCCGGAGGATCGAGGCGCGCGCTGTAATCGCCACGACCCTGCATGAATTGCATGCGCGTCTGCAGCGTCGCCAGGATGTGGCCCGGGCGCGGCTCGGCGCCCCGAAGCGTCACGTTCACATCGTGCGCGTGCGCAGCGCCGCCGACGCTCCACACGCCGATCGCCATCAGAAACGCCAGCATCGCCGATTTCGACATCGCACCCTCCAAGTCCGCCACGCAACTTTGTTTTACAAAGTTCTTTGTATGCAAAGAAATCGCGCCTGTAAAGCGCGCGCCGAGGCGATCACTGGAGCACGTGGAAACGCGCCTCCGGGACAGTTCTGGAATTGAGGCGCCAAACGCCTCCTTTCTGCCGGTCAACTTGCGACGACCTGACATGGGCGCGCGACGAGCTTGGGTGCGCGGGGCAGGTTCGCCCCTTAGCCTTGTCGCATGGGCGGTTCGTCGCAGGGGCTGCAGTTCAGGAGCGCGGACGTACGCGACGCCAGTCGCGCGCGGCTCAGCGCCTTTATCGTGTTGCAGGCCATCTTCTGGGGCGGCTTCTTCGCGATCCGCGCGCTTGCTTCGGCGCGTTATCATCCCGAAGTGCTTTGGGGCTTCATGGGCCCGCGGCTCATCATGGTCGCGTTCTATGCGGCCGGCACGACGGCGATCCATTTCCTCGTGCACCGTCTCGCCAAGTGGACGCCGCTGCGTCGCCTGCTGCTGACGCTCGCGCTGTGCGCCCTGCTCACCATCCCCGCGCACGAGATGGAGAATTGGCTGATCCGCACCTCCGACATCTCCTGGGCGCCCGAACTCTTCCTCGACTACATCGTTCAGTTCGGATGGGTGATGCTCGCCTGGGCGGGCTATGATTTCGCGCTCGATTGGGCGCATGAAGTGGAGCGGCAAGGCGGCGCGCTGGCGCACGCCCAGGCGCTGGCGCACGCCGCCGAGATGAAGATGCTACGCTACCAGCTCAATCCGCACTTCCTGTTCAACAGCTTGAACGCGATCTCGACGCTGGTGCTGGAGAAGCGCAACGACGAGGCCGAAGCGATGCTGCTGCGGCTCTCGCGCTTTCTGCGGCACACCATCGACAGCGAGCCGACGCAGCTCGCCCGGCTCGGCGACGAGGCGCAATTGCAGCGGCTTTATCTCGAGATGGAGGCGGTTCGCTTCGGCGACAAAATGCAGGTGATGTGCAACGTGCCAGAGGCGTTGCACGATTGCCTGGTGCCTTCCCTCCTGCTGCAGCCGATCGTGGAGAACGCCATCAAGCATGGCGTCGCCAAGGCGACGACGACGGCGCATATCGCCATCAACGCCAAAGCCAAGGCCGGCAACCGTCTTTCACTCTCCGTCGAAAACGACGGGCCGGAATTCGCGCCGGGGCCAGGCGGGCTTGGGCTGAAAAATACGCAAGAGCGCCTGCGCGCGATCTATGGCGATGACGCGCACATGATCGTCGAGCCCAGCGGCTATGGCGGCGCGCGCGTCGAATTCGACCTGCCGCTGCTGCGCGAAAAATAAGAGGCGGCCCTAAGGCCGCCTCCAGTTGGGTTCGCGTTTCGGGAAGGATGACGCGATTAGAAGTCGAGACCCAGCGTCAGCAGCGCCGTGCGCGGCGCGCCGAGATTGAACAGCGCCGTGCCGTCGATGTTCGTCGAGATCGTGCCGAGATAATATTCGTCGAACACGTTGGTCAGGTTGAACTGCAGGTAGGCGTGGTTGTTCTCGCTCATCAGCTCGCCGAAATTCCAGCGGGCGTCGAAATCCACCGTGGTGTAAGCGGGCGCGCGTTCGGTGTTGGTGAGGTTGGTCCAACGTTGGCCGACATATTTGGCTTGCGCGCCCACCAGCAGCGGACCGGATTCGTATTGGACGCGGCCGGCGACCGTCCAATCCGGTGCGTTGTACAATTGCTTGCCGCGCGTCGCGTAGAACGTGCTTGAGCCCGACGGAATGTTGGATTGGATCTCGCTGTCCTTGTAGGACGTTGAGAAAATGAAGCTGAGTTCCTCGGTGGGCGTCCAGCCGGCTTCGAAATCGGCGCCCCACAGCTTGACCGAGCCGATATTGGCCGAGAACGACGCGCCCGTGTCCTGGTCGTAGCTGCGCTCGATGCGGTTGTCGAAATTGCTGTACCAGGCCGTGGCGGCGAGGATCAGGTCCGAACTCTGGAAGCGATAGCCGAGATCGAAGCTGTCGCTCGTCTCCGCCTTGATGGTGCTGAGGTCGGTGACCGGAAGGACGTAGAGGTCGTCCGTGCGCGGCGCCGAGAGGTT